>CAZZBI010000123.1:0-13570 GCA_964652385.1 uncultured Pirellulaceae bacterium
ACCTCGCGGACCGAGATCGAGTTCGGAGTAGATTCGGTCGAGGCGTCCTTTCCGCACGACCTCGCGCTGCCGCTCCTCGATTCCCGCGTCGGTCCTTACCGAGTAGGTTTCGGTCGAAATCTCCGCACCGACGACGACGGCGTAGCGGGTCGTGGTCCGCTTCGTGTCGACCGCGATCTGCAGGTCGATCACGTGGCCGAACGCCGAATCGACGTCGGCGTGCGAGAGCCAGGCTCGATCGAGTCCGGCTTCGCGCAGCCGATCGATCGAGGTCGTCGCGGGGACCGGAGGCTCGGTGCCGAACGAGGGGGAGGCCGTGGCGAGGAGCAGCAGGGCAGCGAACAATCGACCTCGCATGTCAGATTCCCATGGGTACGTATCGAGACCGCGGCTCGTCCCGGCCGCGCCAAGCGGAGGCCGCGGTGAGTCGGCCGACCCTTCATGATAATTGGAGCCGCACGGGGCTCCAGTCTTCGGCCCGACCATCCGCAAAAGGGGCGGAGAGCGGCGGCTGACTGTCGGTGCGGCGCCGATTTCGCGGAGGTCTACGGTTCCGATCGGATCGAGCGGAGGCCGGCAAGATGGGGGCCGAACCCCCTTCGGCAGCCTGTCAGGGCAGGCTTCGGCCCCATGGACCGATCCCGGCAGCCACCCTAAATTGGGCCTCGCCCGGCTCGCGGTCGCTCGTCCGACGTCGCTCGGCGATCCCCTTCGATTCGAGCGGTGGGGCGTCGGACTTCCGACGATGCGACGACCGGTGTGAGCTCGATGGTCGGACAGGCCTGCGATGGCGCCCGGTCGACCGGCTCTCTTCGCCCGTCGTCGATTTCCGGGGGGCGAACCAAGCGGCCGACACGGATGGACGGGGTGACCGCAGGACGAGCCGCTCAGCCCGCCTCGCGACGCTCAGGTGCCCCCGACCGTCAGTTGCCCGCGACCTCCAGTGCCGTAGCGGATGAGCCATTCGGGATGAATCAGCCTCCATCTTCCGAGCTCGATCCGGCAGCGTTGGAAGCGGTCGCCGGTTACCTGAACTTCTCGGACGGGAGTTCCGATCCTCGATTCCTCGCCGCACTCGACCGGCTCGCTCGCGGTCTGCCGACCGACCCTCAGGGGCGTTTCGACGGACGAGGGCTCGAAGGGATCCTGCGCGGCGGCATCGTCGACCTGTCGCGGTGGAGCGGGCCGTTTCGGGACGTCAGTCAGGCGCTCGGGGTGATCGATCGCGTCTTCGGAGACGTGCTCCCGGGGTATCTCGACTTTCACCGCGATCTGCTCTTTCATCAGCGTCCCGAGACGCTGTTCAACGCGTTCTTCGTCGCTCGAGCCTGCGAGGCGACGCTGCGTGCCGGAGGTCCGTGGGAGGATCGCGAGCGGATCACCGATGCGGCGCTGAAACGTCTGAGCGACTATGTCGGGCATCGTCCGCTGGCGGTGCTCGAGCAACGACGGCTGATCGTCGACCCGCACGAGAAGGTGCGTCCGGTGCCGTTGTACGTGGCTGCGGCGGGAACGACTGCGGGGCCGTACGAGCCGGTGGTGCGTCGAGCGCTCGAGTTGCTGCGCGATACCGACGAGGACCTGCTGGCGGTCGCTCAGTTCGATCTCGAACGTCTGGACGAGTTGGCGTTCGATCCGCGCGCCTATGACTTCGATCATCCGGCCAATCGTCGCCCCAACTACCACTTCGGGATCTGGGATCCCGATCTGATCGACAACCAGGGGCATTACCGCCGCTTCGTCATCCAGCAGGTGACGCTCGATGCGTTGCATCTGCGACTGAACGTCGCAGGCGAGTTGCCTCGGAACGAACTCGAGTACGAAGCGGCGGCGGTGCTCGCCGGGACGATCCTGATGGCTTCGGGCATTTCGGGCTCCGGCCCCGGCGCCATCGACTCGGAAACGAACCTCGGACAATTGCTGGCTCGCGTCGCCCGATTCCGCGACGAGTTCTACGAACGTCTGCTGCAGCGGCTGGCCGGTCCCCATGGCGATCGTCTGCGCAAGGAATCGCGAGTGCGACGACAGCCGTTCGGTGCGGCGCGTCAGCACATCAACGGAGCTCTGGCCCGCCAGCGAGCGTCGCAGCTCGAGCACGTCCATCTGGCGAAGGTCTTTGCGCGGATGGGGTATCTGACCGATGCGGTGCGCGAGGCGAACGTGGTGCCGGTCGCTTCGGCTCGCATGAGCTGTCTGATCGACTGTGCGCTCGCGTCGGCTCAGGTCGCGATCCAGGATCGACGCTGGCAGGAAGGGCGACAGCGGATCGTCGAGGCGATCGAGACGGTGCGGCGGGCGATCGGCTGCGGAGCGTTGGTCGATCCCTGGAACGTGCTCGGATTCGATGCTCATTTCCCGCTCTTTTCCGGTCCCGAGAACAGCGTTCACGATCATCGGGCCGACGAGCTGATCGCGATCGTCGATCGGATCTTTTCGGTCTGTTCCAAGTTCTGGAACGAGGCGGCGACGGCGGACAGCAAGGAAGATGTCGCGTGGGTCGCCGAGACGTACGGGAAGCTCGCCGAATGGTGGCATCGGTTCGCGATCCATGAGGTGTCGAGCGTCGAGGCATCCGATCCGCTGCAGACCTTCGGTGCGGCTCGGCATGTCGCCGACTGCCTGTCGTTGTGGCGTCGATCGGGGGCGGCGAGCGGCGATGTCGGTTTTTGGGCAGGCCACGCGGCCCGCTTCGATTCGCCGAACGCGTATGCCTTGGTGGTCGATGCGCTGCTCGAACGGCGCGACTTCGTCGCGGCGCGCGGCCTGCTGATGCACTGGCTCGGCCAGGCCGAGCAGGTGCCGCTCGACGCCGGTCCGACCACCTTCTTCGATCTCTCGTACCGCTGGATGCTGGCTCAACTGCACGGCGAAGGGGGACGGGCCATCGAATCCCCTCGCGCTCGACTGGCGACGTGGGGTCAGGCGACTCGCTGGTTCGACCACCTGGAGGCGAATGCGGACAGCTACTGGCAGGTCCCGAAGTTCGAGCCGGACGGGGCGGGGCGAGGGGCGAAGCCGACTCCTCCGCAGGCCGACCCGCTCTTCGGGGCGGCCTATGAGGATGTCGTCTATCGGGACAGCACCGACGACGGGATCGAATCGAGTCTGTTCGAGTCCGGATCGATCGGACCGGAGGGGCTGGAACGGGAAGCGAAGCGGATCGGTCGGCGGATCGCCTTCGTCGCGCACGTCGCCAAGCTCTGGAAGGTCGCCGGTCTGCTGGCCGATATCGCGATCCCGCGGCAGCTCTCCGAGCAGGCCGAGGCCGATGCCGATCGGATTCCGGACAACGCCGCGAGCGACGTGGTCGAGACGCTCGACGGTTGGGCGCGTCAGGCCGACGCCTTTCGTCGCGGGCTCGACGCTCTCCTCCGGCAGGTGCAGCAACATCCGCTCGCCGGACCGACCGCCGACCACGAGGCGCTGGTGGAATACGACCGCCGCCGCCTGGTCAAGGAGAACCTGATCGACGCGATCATCGGCGTGACGATCGAGGTCGAGGAGGCGTGTCGCACCCTTTCGGCGATGAGACTGGCTCTGGGAGCGGTCGAAGAGTCGGCGGCGAACGGAGCGGGAGAGTTCGTCGAGGTGCTGGCGGCGGTGCTGCTCCGCGATCGCGTGCTGGTTCGCGAGCGGTTCGATCGACTGGCCGATCGCCTCGCTTCCGAACCGTTGCTGTACGTGCCGTTGGCCAAGGGGGGTGATCCGCACCGGATCGTCGTCTCGCGCGCCCGCCGGACCGCCATTCAGGAACTGCTCGTCTGTCTCCCTCGTCTCGGGCTGCTCGAAGAGACGCATCGACTGCTCGAAGTCGCTCGCGAGATGGAGCAGAGCAATCCGGTGGGGCAGGGGGCGGTCACCGAGTTCGACGAGCTGTTCCGCATCGGCTACCGCGCGATGGTCGACAGCATCATCGAGTGGTCCCGCTCGTGGCCCGAGATCCGCGAGAGTCCGGACGGGGACGAGACGTGGGATCGCGACGACCGGCTCTACCTGGCGATCGACCGGCTGGCCGAGTGCTCGCTGGTGACCTGGTTCGAGCACAGCGAGACGCTGCGGCTGTCGGTGCTCGAGAAGGTGCGCGATCCGGTCGCCTGGGAACGACTCGTCGACTTCGTCAAGAAGTACGGCGGCGATCTCTTCACGCAGCGGTTCTTCAATCTGGCCAACCTGCGAGCGATCCTGCATCAGGGGGTGGCTCGCTGGCTCGAACAGCTCGTCGATCAGCGGACCGAAACGCGCCCGCGTCTGCTCGAAGCGCTCGAACACGAGATCCGGCGCGACGACGCGGAGCGATGTCTGACGCTGGTGCTCGAAGCGATCATCGAGAACTACGCCGAGTACCGGGACTACAACAGCACGACGACGCAGAGCGATCGGGGCGAGCTCCTGTACATGCTGCTCGACTTTCTGCGATTGCGCGTGCGGTACGACCGAGTCGCCTGGCGACTGAAGCCGGTCGTCTGGTCGCATGAGGTGCTGGTGCGGCGCGGCTGCGGGTCGGTCGCTCGGCGCTGGCGTCGGCGGTTGCGACAGCGAATCGGTTCGGAGCCGGATCGCTACCTGCAACGCTTCCAGCAGCTCCAGGCGAAGTACGCGATGCAGATGTCGAGCATCCGCGACCGGATCCAGGAAAAGTTCGTGATGCCTCTGCGGATCGATCGCCTGAGGGCGTTCGTCGAGACGGCGATGCGACATCCCGGGACCTTCGAGGCGGAGCGGGCCTTCGACGGGCTCCGTCTGGAAACCCGTCTGTTGACGACCGAACCGACCGGATCGGGGCTCGAAGTCCCTCGCTGGCTCGCCGCTCTCGAGGACGAGGTCGAGCGGACCGCGACGCGCAAGGGTTGGGAGATCGATCTGCGCGAGGCGCTGGTGCCGGTGCTCGAACCGCTCGGCGAAGCGGAACTGTTCGAGCAGCTGTTGCGGCTGCAGCGCGACCTGGACGAGGACCGCGTCTCGGTGGAAGACCCGCTCGAGACGGACGATTGAGGTCGAGCGCGACCGATTCGCCTGCCGGAGATACGCATGCCTCGACTCTGTTTCTGCGGCGCCGCCGGAACCGTCACCGGTTCGATGCATCGGATCGAATCGGGCTCGCGCGCGTTCCTGCTCGACTGCGGGTTGTATCAGGGGCGGCGCAAGGAGGCGTTTCGGCGGAACCGGGAGTTTCCGTTTCGTGCGGCCGACATCGAGGCGGTGCTCCTGTCTCATGCTCACATCGATCACTGCGGCAATCTGCCGGGATTGGTTCGAGCGGGATTCGACGGTCCGATCCGCGCGACCGCCGCGACCGCCGACCTGGCTCGCGTCATGCTGATGGACTCCGCCGAGATCCAGGAATCGGACGTGGAGTACGTCAACCGCGATCGACGGCGCGAAGGGAAGCGGCCGTTCGAGCCGCTCTACACCGTCGCCGACGCCCGACGCACGCTCGCCCTCTTCGAGACGATCGACTACGCGACGCCGACCGAAGTCCTGCCCGGCATTACCGCGACCTTCGTCGATGCCGGACACATGCTCGGCTCCGCGTCGCTTTCGGTACGGATCGACGAGGCGGGGAGTGCTCCGGTCACGCTCGCGTTCAGCGGCGACATCGGGCGAGCCGAGACGCCGATCCTGCGCGATCCCGAGTTTCCTGACGGAGCCGACTATGTGCTGATGGAGAGCACCTACGGCGATCGGGTCCATCCCGCTCGATCCGACGTCGGGCGGCTGCTGAACGAGGCGGTGCGGCGCGTGTTCGATCAGGGAGGGGTGCTGCTGATCCCGGCGTTCAGCGTCGGGCGGACGCAGGAGATCGTCTACCGGCTGAACGAATTGGCCGAAGCGGATCGACTTCCCGAAATGCCGGTCTTCATCGACAGCCCGATGGCGAACGAGGCGATGGAGGTCTTTCGCAGTCATCCCGAATGCTTTGACGACAAGACGATCCGACGGATCTCGACCGAGTCGGATCGGGATCCGCTCGGGTTTCGACATCTGCATCCGATCCGAACGGCCGATCAGTCCCGACGCCTCAACGATTTCGACGGTCCCTGCGTCATCATCGCCGCCTCGGGAATGTGCGAGTCGGGACGGATCCTGCACCATCTGAAGCACCATGTGTCCAAGGCGAGCACCTTCGTGCTGTTCGCCGGTTTTCAGGCTCCCGAAACGCTGGGACGCCGGATCCTCGACGGCCGCTCCCCCGTGTCGATCCTCGGCCGGCAGGTCGAAGTGCGGGCGTCGGTCGAGCGGCTCGAAGGACTCAGTGGCCATGCCGATCGGAACGAACTGCTCGACTGGCTCGATCAGGTCCGTTCCCGCGGATCGGTGCGGGAGGTCGCGCTGGTGCACGGCGAGCCGGCGCCGGCGGAGAGTCTGGCCGCCGCCATCCGTCAGCGGACGCGACTGCCGGTCCGCGTCCCGCACCCGGGAGAAACCTGGGATCTGAACGGCTGAGCGGGGGCGGCGGGAGCGCCCGCGACCGATCGATCCCCTCGCGCGTTACCCCGAAACCGCGGTCGACCTAGGCTCGCCGTGCCGGAATTCCTAGAATCCGGCGGTTCCTCGACGCGACGCACGATCTTTCGGGTCGTCGCTGCGGCGCGGAAAGTCGACGGATTGCAGGGATGCCGAGCGAAGCGTCGTGCGGCGGAAGCTGCCGAAGCGATTCGCGGGAAGCGAGGGAGGTCGTCATGGGACGTCGGACGAAACCGGATCGGGACGAGCGGCCGGTCGCGGAACCGATCGCGGACCCTGGTCCGTCGCGGCGGTCGCCGGGGCGGCGCCTGAGGATCGTCGTCGTGTCGACGATGCTCCTCGTCGGCGGTCTCTATGTCCTTCCGTGGGTGATCGCATCCACGTCGCTCGTCGAATCGACCGTCGCCTCGTCCCTCGAAGGAATCGACGGTCGAGTCGCGATCGGTCGGACGTCGCTCGATTGGTTCTCCGCTCCCCGACTGAACGAAGTCCGATTGCTCGATGCCGAGGGCAACGTGCTGGTCGAAGCGAGCGAAGTGACGCTCGGCAAGTCGCTCGCCTCGCTGCTCGTCGCGTCGACCGACTTGGGGACGATTCGCGTCACCGGCTTGTCGGGAGCGGTTCGAGTCGAATCGGGGACGACCGATATCGAACGGGTCTTCGCCGGCTTGGTCGAATCCGACACTCAGACGCCGGTCCCGCGCTTCACGCTGGTCTGCGACCGGGCGATGCTCCGAGTCGCCTCGGAGAGCGGAACGAGCGACCTGAACGAGCTGGCGCTCTCGTTGATGCATGACGACGGACGTTGGAGTTGGCAGGCAGCGGCCCAGGAGAGTGCCGTGCGGTCGCTCCGGTGCGACGGTAACGGCACTCCGAGCGACGGGTTCGATCTCGAGCTCGAACTCGCCGGCACCGATCTGACGTGGCTCGAACGACTCGCTCCTCGCTTCGGCTTCGACGGGCTCCGCTCGTCCGGCGAGCTGGACTTCGCCGGAAAGGTGCATGTCGCCGCGGACGGTTCCTCGGGGCGCGCCTCGATCGCGCAAGGCGCAGCGCGTCAGCTGCGACTGTTCGTACCGCCGATGGCGCAAGGGGATCGGATCGAATTGGCGGCGGCGACGCTCGAAGGAGGATTCGTTTGGGACGGATCCCTCGTCGAGTTCGCGCCGACCCGAATCCAGTCGTCGATCGGCGGAGGGGATGTCGTCGGCTTCGTCGACCTGAATCGCCTCGATGCTTGGTGGACCGACGAGGGGCCGCGCACGTTCGAGTCGACCGGGTCGCTGCAGGTCGCGCCGTTGGCTCGCATGCTGCCGAATACGTTGCGAATGCGCTCGGACGTCGAGGTTCGGGAGGGGGAGTTGGGGTGGACGATCCACAGTCGTCGCGAGGCGGAGCGACGTCGTTTGCTCGTCGACCTGACGACGACTCCGATGACCCTACGAGGCCCCGACGGGGAAGTTCGCTGGGACCAGTCCCTTCGCGCAGCGGCCGCCGTCGTCGGGACGTCCAACGGGCCGGCGCTCGAGTTCGCCAATCTCCAGGCTCCCGATCTGCTTCTCGAAGGGGCCGGAACGACGCAAGCCGGAGAACTCCGTCTGATCGGCGACCTGGCCGGATGGCAGCGACAGTTCGGCGAGCTGATCGACCTGCAGGGCACGAACTTCGCCGGGCGGATCACCGGGCGACTGGCTTGGGGAGAAGGGCAGGAACTGACGGCCGACGGCTCTCCCGGTCCGACATCGGATCGTGGGATCGGGTTCGGCGGTCGACTCGACCTGACCGGCATCGACGTCCGCGGTACCGAAGGGCCGATCTGGCAGGATCCGGCGATCGCGGTCGGCTTCGGCGGACGCTTCGATCCCGATCGCGACTGGGGGGAAGGGCTCTCGCCGTTCTGGACGACGGTCGTCGCTGCCGAAGACTCGCTCACCTTGCTCCCTCGCGATCCGGCTGCCGGCGGCTCAGGCGATCGGCGCGCCGAATTGCGTCTGACCGGTGCGATCGAACGCTGGCTGGCGCGCATCGGCATCGTCGAACCGCTCGTCGGCTATCGACTGACCGGTGCCGTACAGGCGGTCGGCGAAGTGGTCTGGAGTGCCGATGCGATCCTGATCGATCGTCTGGAGTATCGCTGCGACGACATCGCGTTGACCGGACCGGACATCAAGGCTCGCGAAGCGGAGGTGGGGGGAGTCGCTTCGCTCCGGTACTCGCTGACCGACGACGAACTCGAGGTGACGACCGCCGACGCCTCGTCGTCGACCGTCAGTTGTCGGATCGAGCGACTGAAGTTCGGTAACGGTGCCGATCGCCGACTGAAGGGGGATTACGCGCTGCGGGCCGATCTGGAACGACTGAGTCGTTGGTTTCCGGCCTGGAGCGGATCGGGTGTCGAGATGACCGGCCAGCTCGTCGGCTCCGGTTCGATCCGCGAGATCGCCGACGGCGAGCGGACGCTCTGGGGATTCGACCAGGCCGGGGCGATCGAGTCGTGGGCGATGCGGATCGCTGCCCCCTCCGGTTCCTCCGGGGCGGCCGGTGCCGTCGGTCGCAACGGGAACGAAGCGCGGACATGGCGCGAAGCCAAGCTCGACGTGTTGCTCGACGGGACGTTCGATCCGGTCGGCGGTGAACTGACGTTGGCTCGCGCCGACCTGTCGGGCGCAGCGCAGCGTCTGGCACTCGCGGGAACGATGAACCTGGGGGATGTCCGCTGGCCTGCGCAGCTGCAGGGGGAACTGACGGTCCGGCGACACGACTGGATCGCGCTCGTTCGACCTTGGCTGGGGGAAGGGACCGAACTGGTCGGCGAGCGCACGACCTCGCTGATGTCGCAGGGGCCGTTGATGAACGGTACGGCAAATACTGCCGATCCCGACGCGATCCTCTGGCCGCCGCTGGGACTCGTCAGCGAAGGGGGCATCGGCTGGGAATCGGGGACGATCGCCGGCATTCCGTTCGGACCGGGCGAGCTGCACGGCAAGTTGCGAGACCGGGTGCTCGACCTCGGCGATTTCCGCTTGCCGCTCGGTTCGGGCAACCTGCAACTCCGCTCGCGCATCTCGTTCGAGCGTCCGGTTCCACGTTTCGTCGCCGACGAAGGGCGCTTGCTCGACGGAGTCGAACTGACTCCGGAGGCCTGTCGGCAATGGCTGCAGTTCGTCGCGCCGCTGGCGGCGAGTGCCACCGCGGCTCGGGGCGCTATCGACCTCGACCTGCAGGGCATGGACCTCCCTCTGACCGACCCGTTGGCCGGGCAGGGAGCGGGGACGATCCGGATCCGCCAGGCATCGCTCGGGCCCGGGCCGCTGGTCGAGCAGATCGTCGGACTGACTCGCGCGATCCGAAGTCTGGGGGACGGCCGAGCACCGGCCGAAGGGAATGCGCGGTGGGTCGAGTTGCCGGCCCAGGACATCAACTTTCGCATCGCGGCCGGTCGCGTCCATCACGATCGACTCGAGGCGCGGATCGGCGACGTCGTGATCGTGACGCGCGGCAGTGTCGGGAGCGATCAGTCGATCGATCTGGTGGCGGTCGTGCCGATCAACCAGAACTGGGTCAACACCAAGCCGCTGCTCAAGCCGTTGGCCGGCCTCGAGGTTCAGGTCCCGATCCGCGGGACCCTGTCGCGGCCGCAGATCGACCGCGAAGTGCTGACTCAGCTGTCGCGACGCGTCGTCGAACAGGCGGCCGGTCAACTGCTCGACGAGCAGATCCAGCGCGGGCTGGGGAGGCTGTTCGGCGGAGGGAATTGAGCAGGGACGGTCGACGGAAAAGCGGGCGCGGCGAACGCCGAGCGGTTTCGGTCGGCGACGAGGACTCGCGAGGCGTCGCGACGGCCAGGCCGACGACCTCGTGATCAAGGCAGGAGCGGATCGATTCGATGAGACTGCATTTTCTCGGGACCGCCGGCTACCATCCGAACGAGTCGCGTCACACCTCGTGCGTGATGCTCCCTGACCTCGGCATCCTGATCGACGCCGGGACCGGCTTCTTTCGCGCACGGGAGCATGTGGAACTGCCGACGCTCGACGTCTTTCTGACCCACGCGCATCTCGACCACACGATCGGTCTGACCTTTCTGTTCGACCTGCTGCAGCGACGCGAACCGCCGGCGGTCTCGGTCCGGCAAGTGACGGTTCACGGCGATGCCGAAAAGCTCGCGGCGATCGAACGGCACCTCTTTTCGCCGCTGCTGTTTCCGATCAAGCCGCCGTGCGACTTTCGACCGCTGGTCGGAAGGACCAAGGAGATGAAGTCGGGAGCGCAGGTCCGGTGGTTTCCGCTCGACCATCCGGGCGGGAGTCTCGGCTATCGGATCGAGCACCAGGGGAAGAGCCTGGCTTACGTCACCGACACGACCGCATCGCCGGGGGCTGACTATGTCGACGCGATCCGGGATGTCGACGTGCTGGTGCACGAGTGCTATTTCGCGGACGGACGCGAGGATCGGGCGCTACTGACCGGTCACAGCTGCGCTACGCCGGTTGCCGAGGTGGCCAGGATCTGCGGAGCTCGGCGTCTCTATCTGGTCCATCACGATCCGCAGGAGGCGGAGGGAGAAGGGCCTGATCTCGAGGCGATGCGCCGGATCTTTCGCGAGACCTATCCGGCGAACGACGGTGACGTGATCGAGATCTGACGCGGTCGAACGCGGTCGAATGCTGTCGTGGCGAGAGACTGCCGTCGATCGGCGACGAGCGACCGCTCCATGGCACCGCACGGCGCGCAAAAGGAAACCGGCGTTCCGGGACGCGACCCCACGGAACGCCGGTCGGGAGAGAACTTCGTTGGAGCCCGATCGGGCTCCGATGCGTCGTTGCCGCCGCCGCTCAGGCGGTTTCGGCTGCCGGTCCCTCGACGTACGCCTCGCCCCCTTCCAGGAAGCTGGCGAGCGTCCGAGCGCGGTAGGGCTGCTGCAGTTTGCGGACCGCCTTGGATTCGATCTGGCGAACCCGTTCGCGAGTCACCGAGAAGATCCGACCGACCTCTTCGAGCGTGTAGGCATAGCCGTCGGCCAGGCCGTATCGCAGTCGCAGGATCTCGCGCTCGCGATAGTTCAGCGTCTCCATCGCCTCTTCGATCCGATGCTTGAGCGCCTGCTGATGCGTGTCGTAGAGCGGATCGTCTTCGCGATGGTCCTGCAGGAACTCGCCGAAGTAGCTGTCGTCGTGATCGCCGACGGGCTGATCGAGCGACAAGGTCTGCCGCGCCATCTTCATGATGCAGCGGGCGTCGTCGAGCGAGAGCTTCGCTCGCTCGGCCGTCTCCTCCGCCGTCGGTTCGCGACCGAGCTCCTGGAGCAGATCGCGCGTCACCGCTCGCACCTTGCTCATCGTGTCGATCATGTGGACCGGAACGCGGATCGTGCGGCTCTGATCGGCGATCGCGCGGGTGATCGCCTGACGGATCCACCAAGTCGCGTACGTCGAGAACTTGTAGCCGCGGGCATGTTCGAACTTGTCGACCGCTCGCATCAGGCCGGTGTTCCCCTCCTGGATCAGGTCCAGGAAGCTCAGGCCGCGGTTGCGGTACTTCTTGGCGATCGACACGACCAAACGGAGGTTGCCGGCCGAGAGGACTCGCTTGGCGGCGTCATGTTCCTGCTGGAACACCCGCGTCCGCTCGATGCGGCGACGCAGGGTCCACGGCGACTCGAACGTGATCCGCATCAGGTAATGCAGTTCGCGCCGCAGTTCCTCGACCGTCCGCCCCATGAACGTTCCTGCCTTGCCGGTCGAGCGGATCTGGGCATGCAGCTCGATCATGCGGGCCGAGATCTCGGCCAGCTTCTCGAACAGCGGCTGGAGTCGGTTGATGCGCAGATTGAGTTCTTCGATCAGACGGACCGCCTTGTGGCGGCGACGGATGAGCGATGCCCAGGCGCGCCGCCGCAGCGGCATCGGCTGCCGGCGGTCGATCGCCGTCCGGTAGTCGCGCTGGTTCACCTCGAGCAGATGCCGAAGCGTCACGAGGTTCGGGGTCAGGCGCTTGAGGATCCGCTTCTTCTCGGCCGTGTTGGTGACCGAGACTTCGATGGTCCGATCCAGCCGGAGCTGACCGTCGCGGACCTTTTCGAGGGCCGCGACCGCTCCCTGCAGGATGAAGTCGGTGGCGATCATCGAGTTGCGGTAGAGGGTCCGGGTCCGCTCGATCTCCTTTGCCGCCGAAACCTCCTCGTGGCGGGTGAGCAACGGGATCCGCCCCATCTGCATCAGGTACATGCGGACCGGGTCGTCGATCGCATCGACCTCCTCGTCCGCCGCGTGCAGCGCTCGCTCGGCGTCCTCTTCCTCGAACCCGTGCCCCTCGGCCTCGAATCCGGCCGGCTCGAACTCGTCCCCGCCGCCGACGAAGTCCTCGTGTTCCTGGAACTCCGAGTCGTACTCGCCGGCGATCCGCTTGCGCTTGGTCTTGGCCACGGTTGCTGCTCTCCCAGATGAGACGGTCGAACGGTCGCGTCGACGGTCCAGGGAGGGCAGCCGGTGTGCCGGAGTCTCGAAGGAAATCGGCCCCTCGGCGCAATCGCCGACGGACAGGGGAGTTACGACGTCGTCTGCCAAGGCGACTCACCGCGGAAGTTGACGAAAGTCGACGGCCGCGTTGACTGTTCGCACCGCCGTCGTCTCAGACAACGACATCGCGGACGAAATGTCCTCGCCTCGAACGACTTCCGTCGCCGGGCGTCAATCTCGGAATCGCCTTGGAGTCAACTCGAACGATCGCGGAAATCGTCGAATCGAGCAGCGTCGCGAACCGAGCGAGTCGAGGGGGGGCAAGCAAGGTTCGTCGTCATTTCAGGGGCCGCAGCCGGTGACTTGTCCCCCTCGGTTTCACCCGGCAAGCATGCCGATGACGACCAGCGTCACGATACCGCCGTAGAAGAGGAAGCAGAGCGTTCCGAGCACCAGCGCGATGATCGCATGGACCTGTCCGTGAATCGACGGATCTCGCCGGTAGGCCGAGTAGCCGAGGATGCCGAGAATCGCGGCGATCGGACCGGTCAGCAGGCCGATGAGCGGCAGCAGCGAGGCGATCGACAGGTAGTAACCGATCAGCGCCTTGGGATTTCGATACGGAATCAGCTTTGCCCCGGCGCCAC
>CAZZBI010000124.1:0-3041 GCA_964652385.1 uncultured Pirellulaceae bacterium
GTCAGGCGACGTCACGGCGGCGCCTCGGCGAGTCGCCCAGAGGTGGATCGCGATCACGACGACGATCCCGACGACGAACGCCGCGAGCGCCGTCCAGGTCTCGAACGCTCCGGGATCGGGGATCAGCCACGCCGCGTTCCCGTCATGCCTTTCGTGAGCGTCGGCGGGGACCGAGGCGCGGAAGGGCCAGAGCCGGACGACCGAACCGATCATCAGACCGACGAGCATCGCGGTCGTGACCGATCGATGACGTTCGAGCAACCAGTGCAGCACGCGACTGAAGAGAATCAGTCCGGTCGCGCAGCCGGCTCCGAAGACCAGCACGACCGGAATCGCTTCCGACGCTTCGCCGTGCATCAGCTTGTGGGGCATGCCGATCAGATAGGGATAGACGCCGATCAGCAACAGGATCATGGCGCCGCTGATCCCCGGCAGGATCATCGCGCAGATCCCGATCGCTCCGCAGAGAAACAGGAACGGCAGACTCGGTGCCGACTGGACTCCCGCTTCCGGGAGCAGACCGATCGCGGCGGCGATCACGATTCCGACCGCGGCGGCCAGATAGTTGCGAGTCACGCTCCGCCGATCCGTCTCGCGCAGTTCGCGAGCCAGCAGCAAGGCGCTCGAGACGATCAGGCCGGCGAACAGCGCGAGTGTCGTGCCGCGAGTCGCGTCGGTCTCGAGCAGACGCTTGATCGTCATCAGCGACAGGGCGAATCCGACGACCAGCCCCGCAGCGAGAGCGGCCAGGAAGTAGACGTCGATCCGCTGCGCGGCGGCGGCGAATCGACCTCGCAGCAGGTCCCCGACCAGCGCCGGCCCGAACCCTCGAATCGCGTTGATCAGTCGCGAGTAGTGGCCGCTCAGGAGCGCCACGGTTCCTCCCGAGACCCCCGGCACGACATCGGCGGCTCCCATGAAGAAGCCGGTGGCGATCACATGCCGGTACGAACTCATCGACGATTCCTGAACGTCCGAAGGAACGGGGCGTGATGGGCGTTTGCCGATCGCGGAGCGAGAATTGTAGTTCGCGACAGGTTCATGCGGAGCGCGGCGTCCGTTCGCCGACTTGCGAGGCGCATTGCTTTCGCTGCGCGACTCGGCCGACACCGACGCATTCTCGTCGCGCGACGGTGCCTGGCTTGCCGACCGACGCCGTGTTGCGCGCCGCTGCCGCGACGTTCGCGAAATCGCTGCGGGGACCGGGACAGGTCGGGCTCGGCGAAATTCCGTTGACCCGCTAGCCTCGACCGATAGAATCAGACCCGGTGAAATTCGGGCTGAGCGGCTCCGCGAGGCGGCAACCACGATGGTGATTCAGGCCCCGGCGAAGGTGAACCTCTTTCTCGAGCTGCTCGGGAAACTGCCGTCGTGCTATCACGCTCTCGATACGGTGATGGCCGAGATTTCCTGGTTCGACACGCTGGTGCTGGCTCCGTCGGACGAATCGCACGGTCCGATCGAGTTCCGCGTGGTCGACGCCCGCGGTCTGTCCCTCGACTCGGACGTACCGACCGGAGCCGACAATCTGGTCGTTCGGGCGCTCGAGCTGCTGCGGACCCGCGCCGGAATCGAGCGGCCGTTGCGGGCGACGCTGATCAAGCGGATTCCCAGTCAGGCCGGTCTGGGCGGAGGCTCGAGCGATGCGGCGGCGGCGCTCCGCGGCGCGAATCGTCTGTGGGGGATCGACTGGGAGCGCGCTCGCCTGATGGAGCTGGCGGCGGAACTCGGGAGCGACATTCCGTTCTTCGTCGTCGGCGGCACCGCCCGGTGTCGCGGTCGAGGCGAGCGGGTCGAGCCGCTGCACGTTCCGCTCGATCTCTTTCTGGTCGTCGTGAAGCCTCCGGTCGGTCTCGGAACCGCCGACGTCTATCGTCGCTGCACGGTTCCGTCCGAGCCGCGTTGCGGCGACGAGTTCTGCCGGAGTCTGCGGAGCGGTCGTCCGCACGACGTGGCACGGCACATGTTCAATCGGCTGGCGGAGCCGGCCTGCGGACTGACCGAGTGGGTCGGTCGTCTCGGTCGTTCGTTCGAACGGACCGGGTGTCTGGGATGGCTGCTCAGCGGAAGCGGGAGTGCGTGCTTTGCCGCGTACGCCGGCCGATCCGCGGCGCAGCGAGCGGCTCGCGTGCTACAGAGCACGCACGAGCTGAGCGTTCGGGTCGTCAGGCCGCTGAGCGGCCGGGCGACGGACAGTCCATGACGGACGGATCGCAGGAGAGGGAGGGATCGCCGTGGAGATCACCGAAGTACGCATCAAGCTGATGGAAGACTCGGACGATCGACTGCAGGGCTTCTGCAGCATCACGTTCGACAACGCGTTCGTCGTCCGGGATCTGAAGATCATCGACGGCACCAACGGTCCGTTCGTGGCGATGCCCAGTCGCAAGCTGACCTGCCATTGCCCGCATTGCCGTTCGAAGAATCATCTGCGAGCCAACTACTGCAACCAATGCGGCTCGCGGCTGAAGCACGAGCGTGAGCATCAGGACTCGGAAGGGCGACTGAAGCTCTACGCCGACATCGCGCATCCGATCAACTCGGCCTGTCGCGAGATGATTCAGCGGCGGGTGATCGAAGGGTTTCGCGAAGAGCTGGAGCGGAGCAAGCAGCCCGGCTACGTCTCGCGCTACGACGACTACTTCGACATCGACGAGGATTTCGAGTCGGTCGAACCGCCGAAGGCGCCGCTGCAGGGGCCTCATCGACGAGTTGGAGAACCGGCGGGTGAAGGGCGAGCGGCCGACGAGCGGCGCCGCGACGGAGAAGCGAGTTCGCCGCCGAGCGAACCGCGAGTCACTCCGCATTCGCATCTGAAGCGCCAGCAACCGCCATCGACTCCGACGACCCCGCCGAAACCACCCGGCGCCGCCGAAGGCGACTTCGGCGCCGGGGTCTTCGATTGAGTCGCCGTAATGCGACCGACCCCGGTCGCATCGAATCGTCGTAATGCGACCGACCCCGGTCGCATTGAATTGTCGTAATGCGACCGACCCCGGTCGCATTGAATCGACTTCGCCTTGACGTTGCCCCGGCTCGTC
>CAZZBI010000124.1:3141-13556 GCA_964652385.1 uncultured Pirellulaceae bacterium
GCACTGCCGCGCGTCGGGGACGACGCGGGCCTACTTATCGCTCGTCGTCCGACCGCCCTCGGTCGCACCGCATCGTCAACTCGAGGCACTGAGGGCCCCTGCGCTTGGCGCTTCGGGCTGGGAGGGACGGAGCGATCGTCGTCACGTCGCGGCGGCGCGTTGGGATCAGCCAGGGCAGCGACCGGTTCGTGCGTTCTCACGGGGGATCGAATCCGCCCGGATGCCAGGGGTGGCAGCGGAGGATGCGGAAAATCCCTTTCCAGATCCCTCGAACCACCCCGTACTTCTCGATTGCCTGACGCGTGTAGTGACTGCAACTCGGATGGAACCGACAGTTGGCTCCGAGCAGCGGGCTCAGGAACTTCTGATAGCCGATGATCATCAGCACGGCGAGCGACGCGAGAGGCCGGCGCCATCCGGGAAGCGCGTTCATGCGTCCCCCTTCGGTCGCGGCGCACGACGCTCTTCGGCTCGCCGCACGGCGCGACGAACCAGCGGCACGAAGCCGGCGAAGATGGCGTGCGAGTCGCAGCGCGCGTCGCGCTTCGGTTTGACGACCAGGTCGAAGCCGATCGGCAGTCGCGAGCGCTGGCGTCGAAACGCCTCGCGGATCACCCGCTTCCACCGATGTCGGACGACCGAGTTGCCGGCCTTTCGCGAGACGACGACTCCCAGTCGGCAATGTTCGCGACCGTTGGGAAGAGCGAGCACGACGATCCGGTCATCTCCCGCGAACGCCCCTCGATCGAAGACCGGTCGATAGTCGCGATCGTCGTGCAGACGCAGCTCCGGCGGATAGCATTCGCCGAGCGGATCGCGGGGGCGACGGGCGTCCTGGCTCATCGCCTCGACCTCGAAACGAAAGCGCCCCGTCGCATCGCGTGCGTCGGGAGAAGACCGCCGACCGATCGCGACGACCGGCCGGCGGAACGTGAATGCCGATCGACGGCTGCTCAGGCGAGCTCGTCGCGGACCCGCTCGAGGAGACGCTTGGTGGCGCGAATGCCGTCGAACTCCGACAGCTTGCTCCCCTCGTACTCGATGCCGACGAAGCCGCGATAGCCGGCCCCCTTCACGATCTCCATCATCTTCTTGTAGTCGGTGTGGATCTCGTTCCCCGCCTCGTCGAAGTCGTGACTCTTGGCGCTCACCGCCTTGGCGAACGGCATCAGCTCGGTCACTCCCTGGTAGCGGTCATACTCCTCGTTCCCCGAAACGCGGAAGTTGCCGAAGTCGGGAAGGGTGCCGCAGTTGTCTCGGTCGACGAGCTTCATGACGGCCGAGAGCCAGGCGCCGTTGCTCGACAGGCCGCCGTGGTTTTCGACGATGACGTTCAGTCCGTGGTCCCCCGCGAACTCGCTCAGTCGCCGCAGACCGTCCGCCGCCCGCTCGACCTGTTCGTCGTAGTTGCCGCCGGACGACGCGTTGACGCGGATCGAGTGGCAGCCGAGGAACTTCGCGGCTTCGACCCAGCGGTAGTGGTTCTCGACGGCGGTCTTGCGAGCCGCTTCGTCGGGATCGCCGAGCGCTCCTTCGCCGTCGATCATGATCAGCAGCGTCTTGACGCCGAGATCCTCGCCGCGGCTCTTCAGTTCGCCCAGGTACGCTTCGTCACGCGCCTTCTCCTTGAAGAACTGGTTGACGTACTCGATCGCCTCGATCCCGAACTCCTCCTTGGCGGTCTTGGCGAAGTCCTTGTTGTCGATCTCCTTGGCGAAGAGCGCCTTGTGAAGCGACCACTGGGCGAGCGAGATACCGAACCACGGCTCGGCCGCGGTTCGCGCGACCAGCGGAGCTCCGGCGAGAGCGAGCGAGCCGGCGGCGACGCCGGCAGCGGTCGCCTTGAGGAAGTCACGGCGGTGAGTGAGGGACATGGGAGGGGATCCTGTGCTGGTCGAACGCTGCGGAACGGCCTCGGTTCTCGGAACGCTCCGCCCTCTCGTCACTTCGCCTCGCAGACCGTTCGCTCGGTCCATGAGGTCGAAACATCAGCGATCAGTATAGGAAGGGGGCACGGACCGAGGCAGAGGTAAGGAGTCACCCTCCCCAGCCCGCCGCGTCAGCAAGGGTTCCCCGTGCCCTCCCCAGCCCGCAGCGTCAGCAAGGGGTCCTTCGTGCTCCCTGGGCCCCGCGCCCCCAGGTCTCCGCGCCCCCAGGGCCCTTCACTCGACGACCGTTCGCGCCACATCACACGCTCGGCCGAGGCACGAATCCTCGCCTCGGCCACTCAGTCTCCGGGCCCACGTCGACCTCCGCGCCCTCCCCAGCCCGCAGCGCCTAACTCAGAGTGCTCGGTGTGCATCGCGGCTCGATCGAACGCTGCGACCGGGGTCGGTCGCAGTACGGTGGCCCAGGGGCTTTCCGGGCCCACGTCGATCACCCCTCCGTCCACCGACTTGAGGGCATTTTCTCGAACTCGGTGGACAGGACACTCCGCGAACGAGAATCCGAGGCGTGCCTAAAAACCAGGCACTCGACCCGCTGCCACCGACTCGGGCAGCCCTGCCCAAACGAATTGCATGCTTGCAGTGCAAGTGCCTAAGTGCAAGCAAAACCGAGGGTTACGCGGAGTCATTTGACAGCATCCGACGATGCATGCGACCGCCGACGAGCCGCGACCGGAGAACGGATTCCGGACCCGCGAGGAGGTGACTCGGGCGGAGCGAGCGAAAGGGTGCCGGGATGTCGAAGGGAAGCCGTCAGATCGAAATGCCGACCGTCTACCTGACTGCCGAGAAGCGTCAGGCCGCTCTTGAGGCCGCTCAGGAGCTCTTCCTGAACTCGCCCGATTGGCTCGTCTTCTTCCGACGGACGCTCGGAATCGACGGGAAGATCCGGCAGCTCTTTCCGACTCAGGAAGAGTTCGTGGCCTTCGAGCGGACGGAGGAGTTCTCGCAGATCCAGCAGATGGTCGCGGCGCTCCGGGCCTTGAAGAAGAACCCGCCGCTCAACGCCGAGCCGACTCGGGTCATCACCGTCCGCCTGCCGAAGAGCGTTCACGAAGCGTTGCGGGCAGAGGCGAACGATCACGACATCAGCATGAACTGGCTCTGCATCGCCAAGCTCCTCCAGGCGTTCCAGGACGACAACCTCCCGACCCCTCCCGGCCAGGTCCGCAAGAAGCCGTTCGGCTCGCCGCAGATCAAGGTCGTCTCGGCCCCGGCCGCCGGCTCCGCCCCCTACCCGACCACCGCGCCATCGGTCCCGCATCGCATCGGCTCGGTCAGCGCCACGACGATGACCAGCGGCCCGGTGACGATGCGAGTCGACTCGGCGAACCCCGCGATTCCGCGTCCGCATTTCGGTCACGTCGACCGTTCGTAGCGCGATGAGGTCGCGGCCGACACGGGCTCGGAGAGCCCCTGGGCCACTGTACTGCGACCGACCCCGGTCGCAACGTTCGATCGAGCCGATGCACACCGAGACCCCTGCGCTGGGCGCTTCGGGCTGGGGAGGGCACGGTGCTCAGGGGGCACGGAGGACCCCTTGCTGACGCTGCGGGCTGGGGAGGGCGCGGAGGTCGACGTGGGCCCGGCCACTCCGTGGCCGAGGCAAGGTTTCGGCCGGCTGCCGAACGTGTGATGCGGCGCGAACGGTCGTCGGGTGATAGGCCCTGAGGGCACAGGGACCTGAGGGCACGGAGAACTGGGGGCACGGAGGACCCCTTGCTGACGCTGCGGGCTGGGAGGGCGCGGAGCCCCTTGGCGGATACTGCGGGGCGTTCGCACCTGCTCGGGCCGCTTCCTATAATGCCGCTTCGCTTTTTCGCCCCTGCACTCCCGCCCCCTCCGAGGACCGTCCAGCATGTCCGGCGCGACGCGACTGAGTCTGATGGCGATGATGTTCCTGCAGTTCTTCATCTGGGGAGCCTGGCTCCCGCAGAGCTTCGGGTTCTGGGAAGGGAGTCTCGGGTTCAAGCCGTGGCAGGCGATGATGCTCGACATGGCGTTCCCGGTCGCCGCGATCGCCGCCATGTTCTTCTCGAACCAGTTCGCCGACCGGAACTTCGCCGCCGAACGGTTTCTCGCCTTCAGCCATCTGGTCGCCGGCATCGCGATGCTCGCCTTCGGTTGGCTCAGCCGCATGGCGGTCACCGACGGCGGAACGAAGGTCGACTTCTGGGTCTTCTTCGCCTGCATGGCGATCCACTGCTTCTTCTACGTCCCGACGATGTCGGTCACCAACTCGATCCTCTTCGCCGCCGCGACCGATCCGCAGAAGGACTTCGGTCCGATCCGCCTGTTCGGCACCATCGGCTGGATCGCTGCCGCGTGGCCCTTCATCTTCATCCTGACCGACTGGGGCAAGGTGCCGGCGATCGGCGACACGAGCTTCCTTACCTGGCTCGGCGCCGCGATGGGGACGCCGCTCGAAGGAGCCGCACTGAACGTCGGCAAGACCTGGTCGTTCCTGTGCGCGGGGGGCGCAGGATTGCTGCTGGCGGGACTGAGCCTGATGCTGCCGCACACGCCGCCGAAGAAGGACGTCGAGGGGGCCAACAAGTTCGCCTTCGTCGAGACGTTCCGGGTGCTGCTGTCGAGTCCGTTTCTGATCGTCCTCTTCCTGGTGACGGCGATCGATGCGACGGTGCATGACGGCTTCTTCTTCTTCGCCTTCAGCTACATCGGCAAGGTCGGCGTCCCGCAGAACTGGGTCCAGGCGGCGATGACGGTCGGACAGCTCGCCGAAATCGGCACGATGGCGATCCTCTCGTTCGTGCTCGTCCGACTCGGCTGGCGCTACACCATGGCGATCGGCGTCTTCGGCCACGCCGCGCGGTTCCTGATTTGGGCCGGCATCTTCAATTCGGCCGGCGAGAGCTGGGTGCCGTGGGTCGCGGTCGGAGCCAACGTGATTCACGGCATCTGCTACGCGTTCTTCTTCGCCACCCTGTACATCTTCGTCGACAAGGTCTTTCCGAAGGACGTCCGCACCAGCGCTCAAGGATTGTTCAACTTCCTGGTATTCGGAGTCGGCCCGATCGTCTCCCGATTCCTGTGGCGATCGGTTCAGGCCGGCTTCACCGACGGCGAAGGAGCGACGGCCGTGGTGCGGTACGACTGGGTCCTGCTGATTCCGGCCGGAGCTGCGATCGTCGGAGCGCTGCTGATGCTCTTCGCGTTCCACCCGCCGAAGTCGATCTCGGTCGAAGGGGAATCGACCGCCGCAGCGCCGCACTGAGCTGCACCAAGCCGTGTTGCAGCGGTACTGAACCGAGACCGACAGGACGCAACGACTAAGGACCGGGGAGAGGGATCTCTTCCCGGTCCTTTCTTCTGCGCCTTGGTCACGACCGAGATCGGGTCACGACCGAGATCGGCCCTCGCAAGAACACGAACGAAACTCGCGCGACTCCCGCGAACGCACCTTTTCCCCGTCGCACTCATCGCCGCGGGGCGGCCCGGGGAGCCGGCGGCGCGCCACTCACCGTTCGCTCAGAGCGTTCCCTTGGTGCTCGGAATGCCGCTCTCGCGCGGATCGATCTCGACCGCGATCCGCAACGCGCGAGCCAGCCCCTTGAAGACCGCCTCGGCGATGTGATGCGAGTTGCGTCCGTAGTGTTTCAGCACGTGCAGATTGCACGGCGCGTTGGCCGCGAATGCCTGCCAGAAGTCGATGACCAGCTCGGTATCGAAATCGCCGACCTTCGGAGTCGGAAAATCGAGTCGGAACTCCCAGAAGGGGCGGCCTCCCAGATCGACCGCCACCGTCACCAACGTCTCTTCCATCGGCAGGACGAACGAACCGTAGCGGCGGATCCCTCGCTTGTCCCCGAGCGCCTGTCCGAGCGCCTTCCCCAGACAGATCCCGACATCCTCGACCGTATGGTGCGCGTCGACGTGCAGGTCTCCCTGAGCGGCGACGGTCAGATCGAATCCGGCATGTCGAGTCAGCAGCTCGAGCATGTGATCGAAGAAGCCGACACCGGTCGCGATCCGCCCCTTGCCGCTCCCGTCGAGCTCCAATTCCAGCTCGATCCGCGTCTCGTTCGTTCGGCGCTGCAGCGCGGCTTGGCGACTCATCGACGGCGACTCGCGAGCTGAAGGAAGTACGTGACCGGAACGAATCCGACGGCGGTCGATCAGCCGCGGGCGAGGAGCGATTCGAGGATCGCGAGCAGGGCTCGCTGCTGATCGGCCGTGCCGACGCTGATCCGCAGGCCGTCGCCCCACGACGGGTAGTCCATGTATCGTACGAGGATCCCTTGCGCTTTCGCTCCCTCGTAAAGCGCCCGATGTTGGCGGTTGGGATGCGTGCACCAGACGAAGTTCGCGCGACTCGAAACGACTTTGAATCCGAGTCGTTCGAGACCGGCCTCGAGCTCCCCGCGACTCTGCCGGATCTTCGCGACGTTCGCGTCGAGCCACTCCTGATCGGCGAGCGCTGCGGTCGCCGCAGCGATCGACAGCGAATCGCAGTTGTACGAGTCCTTGACCTTCGTCAGTTGCTCGATCGTCTCGGGGCGGGCGATCGCGTAGCCGAAGCGGAGGCCGGCCAGGCCGTATGACTTGCTCAGCGTGCGCGTGACGATGACGTTCGGCAGATCGCGCACCAGCGCCACGCAGTTCGTCTCGGCAAAATCCGCATACGCCTCGTCGACCACCAGCGGGCAGCTCAATCGCTCCGCCAGCGCCGCGACTCGGGCCGGTTCGAGGATCGTGCCGCTCGGGCTGTTCGGATTGGGGAGAAAGACGAGCCTCAGACGCGGGTCGGGGCGTACGAATGACTCGCCCAAAGACCAATCCGCCTCGAACGGCACCTCTTCGCTGCGCGCCCCCTGAATCTCGGCGAGCGTCCGATAGAGGACGTAGCTCGGCGTCGGAAATCGGAGGAGGTCCCCTTCACCGACGTAGGTCCGAGTCAGGATCGTCAGCAGGTCGTCGCTCCCGTTGCCGCACAGGAACCACTCCGGTTCCAGTCCCCAGCGACGGGCCGCTTCCATTCGGAACGAGGGCGCCATCGGATCGGGATAGCGCTGCAGTCCCCCTTCGGCCGCGACGCCGATCGCGCGGATCGCGGCGGGACTCGGCGGATACGGATTCTCGTTCGTGTTGAGCTTGATCGTCTTGCCGACGCGAGGCTGTTCGCCGGGGACATAGCCGCGCATCGCGGCGATCGCCGGTCGGACGTTCGGCACCTCGGAGCGTTCGTTCATCGCGGTCGGCCCGGCATGTCGGAGGAGGTTCGGTCGCGTTCGATCGGTCCCGTTCGGTTTCGGCCCCTAAGGTCGACCGTCGAGGTCGGCCAGGCGGACATCGACACTGGCGCGGTGGGCGGTGAGCCCTTCCTTGTCGGCGAGCTGCCGAACGTCGGGCGCGTCGTTCGCGAGCCCGCGGCGATCGTATTCGATGACGCTCCCCGGGCGGAGAAAGTCGTTCGAGCAGAGACCGTGCGCCCAGGTCGCCGTCCCGCTGGTCGGCAGCACGTGACTCGGTCCCGCCACATAGTCGCCGAGCGCGACGGGAGTCCAGTTCCCCAGGAAGATCGCGCCGGCATGATGCAGATGCGGGAGCAGGCGACGCGGATTCTCGATCGCGACATGCAGATGCTCGGGAGCGAGCAGATTCGTCAGCTCGCAGGCCTGAGCCTCGTCGCGCACCAGGATCAGCGCACCGAAGTCGCGCAGACTCTGGAGCGTCAGCTCGCAGCGCGTCAGTTCGCGGACGCGCCGCTCGAGTTGCTCGGCGGTCCGCTCGAGCGTCTCGGCACTCCACGTGATCAGGATGCTTGCGCCGGGAGCGTGCTCCGCCTGAGCGAGCAGATCGGCGGCCGTGAAGTCGGCGCGCGTCGTGGCATCGGCGATCACCACCACCTCGCTCGGTCCGGCGATCGAGTCGATGTCGACTTCGCCGTAGACGAACTTCTTGGCGAGCGCGACGAACAGGTTCCCGGGGCCGACGATCTTGTCGACTCGGTCGACCCCTTCGATGCCGTACGCGAGCGCCGCGACCGCCTGAGCGCCCCCCATCCGATAAACCTCGGTGATCCCCAGTTCGTGACAGGTCGCGAGCACATCCGGATTGTCGGCTCCGAACGGCGTCGGCGGCGCGACGACGACGATCTGCTCGACGCCGGCGGCGCGAGCCGGCACGGCGGTCATCAGCACGGTCGACGGATACGCGGCCGCTCCTCCGGGAACGCAGATGCCGATCCGTCGCAGCGGCACGTAACGCTGCGTCAGCGTGATGCCGGGGGCCCGCTCGATCGAGACCGGACGGTGCAGGATCGCCGTCTGAAAGGCGTGAACGTTGTCACGGATCCGCCGGACCGATGCCAGAAACTCCGGATCGGCCGCCGCGTGGGCCGCCGCCAGCCGCTCGGCCGGCACCCGCAGCGTCTCGGCCGTCACTCCCGCCTTGTCCAGCTTCTTGGTCAGCTCGAGCACGGCACTCCGCCCGCGCTCGCGGACGTCGCGGACGATCCGCTCGACGACCTGCTGCGGCGAGAGCGGTTCGCCGAACACCTCGATCGTCCGCTGGCGCCCCGCTTCGCTGACCACATCGCCTCGCGGGCTGAGCCGATCGCGGAGTTGGCCGAGGTGAGCGAGCGGATCGCCCGTGCGGGCATCGATCCGAGCGATGTTCAGCGGTCGAGGTTCGGACATCGGTTCGTCTCGCGGTCTTTCTCGAGGGAGGCGTGCGGCCGATCGACCGCCGCGCGCCGGCGGACTCAGCGCATCGCATCGGCGAAGGCTCGCTGCAGGGCGACGAGCGCCGCCTGGCCGCTGGCGCCGTCGACCACGACGTTGACCCGCACTTCGCTGGTATTGATCATCTGCACGTTGATGTTCGCTTCGGCGAGCGCCTTGAACATCCGGATCGCGACCCCCGTGTGACTCCGCAGTCCGATGCCCGAAACGCTCAGCTTGGCGATCGACGGGCAGCTCGACAGTCCGCCGCAGCCGAGTTCGCGGGACAGTCGCCCGAGCACTTCGACCGCCCGAGTCGCTTCGGTTTCGGGGACAGTCACCGTCAGATCGGCCTGATCGTTCTCGCCGTACGACTGCACGATCATGTCGACGAAGATCCCGGCATCGGCCAGTTCGTCGAAGACGGTCGCGGCGGCGCCGGGACGATTCGGAACGTCGAGCAGCGTGACGCGCGCCTGAGTCGTGTCGAGGGTGACGCTGTGGATCATCAGATCCTCCATCCCGACCCCCTGCAGCCGTCGGACGACGTCGACCGCATCGGGGCGGACGCTCGACCGGAGCGCGATCGACTCGGCGACCTTCGCCGGATCGGGCGTTTCGTGCAGCCCGAAGGTCTGATGAACGCTCCGGAGCGCCGCCAGCAGCTGCTCGCGCTGCACCAGGACGCTGATCTTGATCTCGCTGGTGGTGATCATCTGGATGTTGATGTCGGACTCCGCGAGCGCCCGGAACATCCGATTGGCGACGCCGGTCTGGTTGGCCATGCCGAGACCGACCGCCGAGATCTTGGCGACCTTGTCGTCCCAGGTCACCTGTCCGGCCCCGAGCACGCCGAGCGCCCCCTGCACCGCATCGAGCGTCGACTTCAGTTCCCCTCGCGGCACCGTGAAGCTGATGTCGGCTCGCCCGTCCGCGCCGACGTTCTGCACGATCATGTCGACGGCGACCTTGCGCTGGGCGATGCGCGAGAAGATCTCGTAGCTCGTCCCCGGCACGTCGGGAACGTCGAAGACGCTGACTCGCGCCTCGTCGCGCGTCGTCGCGCAACCGCTGACCGGCTGATCGAGCACTTCGGGCTGAGCGACGATCATGCTCCCCGGGATGTCGGTCATGCTGCTGCGGACGTGGATCGCGACGTCGAATTTCTTGGCGAACTCGATCGAGCGGCTATGCATGACTCCGGCGCCGAGACTCGCGAGTTCGAGCATCTCGTCGTAGCTGACGTGGGCCATGCGCCGCGCTTCGGGGAGGACTCGCGGGTCGGTCGTGTAGACGCCGTCGACGTCGGTGTAGATCTCGCACTCGTCCGCCTGAAGGACCGCGGCCAGAGCGACGGCCGTCGTGTCGCTCCCGCCGCGACCGAGCGTCGTGATGTCGAAGTTCTCGTCGATCCCCTGGAATCCGGCGGCGATGACGATGTACCCCTCGTCCAGCAGCTTGAGCACCCGATCGGTGCTGATCGACATGATCCGCGCCTTGGTGTGCGAGCTGTCGGTGCGGATGCCGATCTGACCGCCGGTCAGACTCATCGCCTTGTAGCCGAGGCTGTCGATGGCGATCGCCATCAGCGCGACGCTCACCTGCTCGCCGGTGCTCAGGAGCATGTCCATCTCGCGAGCCGGCGGCGACTCGGTGATCTCGGCCGCCAGATCGACCAGATGATCGGTCTGATGCCCCATCGCGCTGACGACCATCACGACCCGATTCCCTTCGCGCTGTGCTCGCACCGCCTTGCGAGCGGCAGCCAGGATCATCTGCGTCGTCG
>CAZZBI010000125.1:0-6873 GCA_964652385.1 uncultured Pirellulaceae bacterium
TCAGCAAGGGGTTCTCCGTATCTCCCCAGCCCGCAGCGTCAGCAAGGGGACTCCGTGCCTCCCCAGCCCGAAGCGTCAGCAAGGGGTTCTCCGTGTCTCCCAGCCCGAAGCGCCAAGCGCAGGGGCTCTCCGTGCCCCCAGGTTCGCAAAACGCTGCGACCGAGGGCGGTCGCACTACAGCGGTCGCACCACGACGAACGTAGCGACGGCGAGCGCCGCCGGACAAGAAACGATCGAGCCCCGCGAGGCATGGCGCGTCGCGGGGCTCGTCGAGTCGTGTTCGTCAGATCGCGATGGCGATGACGATCAGTTGCCGGTCGGCGGCGAGATCAGCGGGCCGCCGCCGCCGAGACCACCCTTGAGCTCCGACGGAGCCTGGCGCTTCGGCTGATTCGCCTCGTGCGCCTGCTCTTCCGCCTCGTTCCAATCGACTCGCTTGCGCGAGAGACCGATCTTGCGCTCTTCGGTGTCGACTCGCAGGATCTTCACTTCCAGCTCGTCGCCGACCTTCACCACCTGCTCCGGATCCTCGACCTTCTGGTCCGAGAGTTCCGAAATGTGGAGGAGACCTTCGAGGCCATCTTCGAGACCGACGAAGACGCCGAAGTTGGTGATCTTGGTCACCTTCCCCTTCACGATCTGTCCCGGCTGATACTTGTTCGGGATGTCGTGCGACCACGGATCGTCGCCGAGCTGCTTGAGACCGAGCGCGATGCGACGCCGCTCGCGATCGACCTGCAGCACGCGGCACTCGATCTGCTGTCCCTTTTCGAGCATCTCGCTGGGATGGCTGATCTTGCGGGTCCACGACATGTCCGAGACGTGGAGCAGGCCGTCGATTCCCTCTTCCAGCTCGACGAACGCGCCGTAGTTGGTGAGGTTGCGGACCTTCCCCTTGACCACGCCGTCGACCGGGTACTTCTCCTGGACCTTGTCCCAGGGATTCTCCTGGCACTGCTTCATGCCGAGAGACATCTGCTCGCCCTTGCGATCGACGCCCAGAACCGCGACGTCGATGACGTCGCCGATCTTGACGAGCTCGCTCGGGTGATTGACTCGCTGGGTCCAGCTCATCTCGCTGATGTGCACCAGCCCTTCGATTCCCTCTTCGAGCTTCACGAAGGCGCCGTAGCTCATCACGTTGACGACTTCGCCCTTGTGATGCGTGCCGACCGGGTACTTCTCTTCGACCTTGTCCCACGGGTTCGGCAGCATCTGCTTCATGCCGAGGGCGATCTTCTGCTTCTCGCGGTCGATATGCAGGATCATCACCTCGATCTCCTGATCGATGGCGACCATCTCGGACGGATGACCGATCCGAGTGTGGGCCATGTCGGTGATGTGCAGCAGGCCGTCGATGCCGCCGAGGTCGACGAACGCGCCGAAGTCGGCGATGTTCTTGACGACGCCCGAGCGGACCTGGCCGACTTCGAGCTCCTTCAGCAGCGTCTCGCGGACGATCTCGCGTTCCTTCTCGATCAGCGAGCGGCGGCTGACGACGATGTTGCGCCGCGTGTGATCGATCTTCAGGATCTCGCACTGGACGACGCGACCGATGTAGTCGCCGATATCGCCGGGGCGGCGGATGTCGACCTGGCTGGCCGGCAGGAAGACCGGGACGCCGATATCGACCAGCAGACCCCCCTTGATCTTGCGAGTCACCTTGCCTGTGACGACGTCCCCTTCCTGGACGTTCTTCATCAGGTCTTCCCACAGGCGGATGTTGTCCGCCTTGCGCTTGCTCAGCACGATCAGACCATGAGGATCATCGGCGGCGCCGAACTCGTCCTCGAGGTCCTCGATCATGACGTGGACCTTGTCGCCCACCTTCGGACGAGTGGCCAAGCCGTCCCATTCGGACAACGGGATCGAGCCTTCGCTCTTGAAGCCGACGTCGACGAGGACCATCTCGTCCTCGATGCGGACGATCCGTCCCTCGACGATCTTGTTGATGTCGAACTCGGCTTCTTCGCCGCTGTGATCGGTCGTCGAGTAGATCGACGGATCCAGCTCCGCCCCCTCGTCGGCCGCGAACATGCGGTCGAAGGCGGATTGGATGTCGGCATCTTCCAGATTGCGAATGAGATTGCGGTTGACCATGAAAACTCTCTGGCTCAGTCCCCCGAGCGTCGCTTCCGCTCGCGGGTTACCGGATTCGATCGCGACGCCGCCGCCGAAAGACGCTCCCGCTTCCGCGCGATGACGGTCGCCACGACCGAGGGGTAAGGGGTCCCAATCGACGCTGCCGAGACGGAAACGACGTCGCTCCCGATCGATCTCGCAGGCCGAATCGGAACAGAGTAACAGCTTGCCCGATTCGTCACAAGGCGTTCCCCGGCAAGCGTTTTCGGAGGCATCCCCCCCCGGCCTCGCTCGCCGTCGAACCGCCGGTCCCGCTACCGTGACCGGGCATGCCATTCCCCTAGCCCGAACGCCCCTCGCGAGTCGCGCCGTCGTGCCGCCAGGCGTACAGCAGGATCGTCGTGGCCGCCGTGACGTTCAGCGAATCGATGTCCGAGGCGATCGGAATCGAGACGCGATCGTCCGCCAGACGCTCCAGCTCCACCGACAAACCGCGACTCTCGTTCCCCAACAGCACCAGCCGCCGACCGGTCCGAGCCAGCGATTCGGGAGGGGGGGCCGCTCGATCGCAAACCGCTGCCGCGACGCGCACGCCGAGTTCCTGCCTCAGCCGCACGAGCGTTTCGGCGAACCGCGCGGTCCGCAGCAGGCGGAGCTTCAGCGCCGCCCCCATCGACAACCGGAGCGCTCGGCGACCGAGCGGATCGGCCGAGGCCGTGCCGATCAGCATCCGGCGGACACCGAACGCGGCGGCGGTCCGCATCACGAGGCCGACGTTCTCCGGGTCGGTCATCTCGGGACAGCCGACGATCAGCTCGTCCTCCTCCAACCCCTCGATCCACGTCTCGAACCGCATCGACCGAGGGCGGCGCAGATGAGCGAGAACGCCGGCGTGAAAATTGAAGCCCGCCAGCGACTGAGCCAATTCCTGCTCGACCTCGAAGACCGGCACGCCGCGCCTCTCCAGTTCGCCGACCAGCGGTTCGATCTCGTCCGAACCGCGACGGCGAGTCGAAACGAGCAGACTCTCGAGCGGCCAGTCGAGGGCCACCGCACGCCGCACCACGCGATACCCTTCGGCGATCAGCGGCCGATTCCACCGCGTTCGGCCGGCCCCCTTCAGGTCCCGATACGGATCCAGACGCGGATCGTCAGGCTGATCGATGCGTTCCAAACCGGCTGGCTCCTCGAGTCGTGCGATCGCGGCTCGCCCGTCCGCCCCCTGGTCGGCCCGCTCGCGATTCGCCTTGCCGAAAGTCGATCAGCGTTTCGTTCCCGACGATGACGAACCGCGACTCTTCTTTCGATCGACCAGCCCACCGACTGTGGTCGCCACGACGATTCCGATCGCCGCGCCGGCCAACGTGTCGCTGAGATGATGCGCCTGAGAGGCGATCCGTTGCCAGACGGCGAGCGCGGCGAGCAGCGCAAACCAGAGCGAGGCGTGGGGATACAGACGCGACAGACCGACCGCCAGCGCCGCCGCGATCGCCGAATGTCCCGACGGAAACGCCTGAAGCGAGTGACTCAGCCAGTCGTCGCCGCCGTAGCGCCACGGAAGGACTTCGCGGAAACCGAACCGCTCGAACGCCTGCTGCGCTTCGTCGATGGCATAGGGGCGGAGCCGCGCGACGTTGAGCTTGACCAGATTGGCGACGAACCCGGCGAGCGCCACGGTGCTGCCGAGCATCAGGAGCGTGCGCCACGATCGACACGCCAAGCCGACCGAGATGACGATCGCCGCGACGCCGAAACCGTGCCCGAACGTCTCGGCAAGTCGGACGAGGGTCCGGAGATCGGACGGCATTCGATCGACGCTCAGCAGCCGACTGACCTGGCGGTCCCACGGCAGCGCGATCGCCGCCGCAATCGCCAAGACGATCGCCAGGAGGACTCGAGGGGAGCGGAGCAGGAACACGGCGGCGCAGCTTCCTGGACGGTCGGACCGATGGAGCGGGAGCGACGATGACCAGCGCGGAGGTTCGCTTCCGCCGGGTCGACAAGATCCGAGAGGAACGGCTCCGCGGCGGGGCATCTTGCCCGATCTTCCCTGCCTCGCCAAGTCCGAAACCGACCTTGAGAGACCGACGAACCTGCCGCTAGACTCCCGCGGCGCTCGGAGACGGATCTCCGCGATGCTCGCCCCACACGGATCGGCTCGGTCCGATCGGCTCCGGCCGATCGGTTCCGGCCGCTCCCGCCTTGCTCACGCACGGATCGCGGAGATCACGCATGCCCCGTCGGCTCGACGCCCAACTTGCGATCGTCCTGGCGGTCTGCGGAGCGGTCTTCTTCCTGAATCTGGGCGGACCGAGTCTGTGGGATCGGGACGAGCCGCGCAACTCGGGCTGCGCGGCCGAGATGCTGGCGCGCGGCGACTGGATCGTGCCGATCTTCAATGCCGAGCTGCGCGGACAGAAGCCGGTGCTGACCTACTGGCTGATCATGTCGGCGCAGCGTCTGTTCGGCACCACCGAGTTCGCGGCGCGATTCTGGTCGGCAGCGCTCGCGACCGGCACCGTCTTGTGGACGCTGGCGATCGCGCGTCGGCTACTTGGCTCGACCCGCGCCCTGATCGCCTCGGTCGCGCTCGCCACCTTCGTGATGTTCGACGTCGCGGCGCGTGCCGCGACTCCCGATTCGCTCCTCGTCTTCTGCTTCGCGACGGCACTCGGTCTCTGGACCGTGGGGACCTTCGCACCGAACGTCGACGATCGAGTCCGAACCTGGGGCGAGCCGGGGCTGCGACATCCGGGCGAGTGGTTTCCCCGACATCTCGGACTGACGCTGCCGATCTATGCGGCGCTCGGCGCCGGGTTGCTCGCCAAGGGGCCGGTCGGCTATCTGCTGCCGATCGCGGTCATCGGCATGTTCGTGCTGCTCGGTCGACTGCCGGCGTTCGCGGAAGAATCGCCGGCGCTCGGCAGTCTGACTCGGCGCCTGGCTCGCCTGGCCCGTCCCTGGCATCCTCGCCACTTCCTGTCGACCGTTTGGGCGATGCGTCCGCTGAGCGGGACGTTCGTGGCGCTGCTGATCGCCGCGCCGTGGTTCGTGCTGGTCGGACTGCGGACCGAAGGGGACTTTCTCGAGGCGTTCTTCGTCCGCGAGCATGTCGGGCGCGCGACGACGGCGATGGAGAGTCACGGGGGAGGGATCTGGTACTATCCGCTCGCGCTGCTGGTCGGCACCTTTCCTTGGTCGGTCCTGGCGATCCCGATGGGGCTGGCGATCGATCGCGCCTTGTCGCGATCGCGAGGCGAACGTCCGCTGGCGCTCGTATTGGGCATCGCCTGGGTCGCGATCGTCGTGATCGCCTTCACGATGGCGAGCACGAAACTGCCGAGCTACATCACCCCCTGTCATCCGGCCGCGGCACTCCTGGTCGCTTGGTATATCGGCGAGATCGTCGTCGGCCGCGAGACCGCCGCGCGTTGGCAGCGAGTGGCGGCAACGGTGCTGGGGATCGTCGGTGCCGCGCTGCTGATCGGCGTCCCGATCGCCGCGGCGAAGTTCGAACCGACGCTCGTCGGCCTCGGAGCGATCGGCCTGATTCCGCTGGTCGGCGCTGTCGCCTGGTACCTGATGCTCCGGCGCGAGAGAGTCGCAATGGCTCCGTACTGCTTGGGCGGGACCGCCCTTCTCTGGAGCATCGCCGTCTTCGCGATCGCGCCGAGCTTCGTCTCGCGACTGCAGCGAGCCGACGATCTGCTCGGCGTGCTGGCCGAACGCCCGGGTGCCCGAGTCGCGTCGTACGGCAAACTGGAATCGACCTGGGTCTATTACGCCGGCCATCCGATCTGGGAACTCGCGGCGGACGACGTCGGCGCTCCGACCCTCGATCGAGAGCGCCCTTGGCATCCGAAGCCCCGTCCGTCGCTGTCGGCATTTCTCGAGGCGAGCGACGAGCCGTACGTGGTGACGACCGCCGATCGAGTCGCCGAGATCGAATCCGCCGCATCGGGACGATTGGTCGAGATCGCGCGAGTCGACGCGCTGCTGGATGATCAGCCGATCGTGCTGCTCGGCCCTCCGACCGTCGATCGGACGGCGTGGGATCCGGGGAGCTGGCGCTGAGCGGCGCCGCTCGGACGACTGCTGCCCCGACCTGCTCGAAACGCGTTTCTCAGCCGCGATGATTCGCGTGGCAATCGGCACAGCGCCGCTCGAGTCGCTCGAGTCGCTCGGCCGGCGCGACTCGCTCGGATCGCTCCGCGGCGGTCAGTTCGTCCAGCAGACCGCGCGCCTCGCCGATCGCCCCCTCGAACTCCCGCTGCAGCGACTCGGAGGAATCGGCCGCCAGCGACCGCCGCGACTCGACGAGCCCTTCGACGACCAGCAGCGCCAGCGCCGCGCGCTGCTTCGCCGCGGAATCGTCGACGGCGTCGGTCGACAACTCGCGTTTGAGCATGCCGAACGAGTCGTCGAGCCGCGCCATCGCGGCCGCGAGCGGATCGACGTCGCTCGTTTCGACGAGAGCGGGCAGTTCGGCGTCGTCCGGCGGCACGTCAAGCCGCTCGACGCTCTCCCAAAGGCCGCGGTACTTCGGATCGGTTCCGGCGACGCGCATCAATTCGCGAGCTCCCTCTTCGTCCAGCCGGCCCGTCAGCCGGCAGTAGGCAGCCGCCGCAGCCGGACCGCGATGCTTGCCGTGATGGCAATGGAAGTAGATCGGGCCGCGGATTTCGCGCGCCACGCGAGCGAGCCCCAGAATCGCCATCCGGTCGACTTGGTCGTAGCCGATCGGCAGGTGCACGTATCGGATGCCGTGACGACGGGCCGCTTCGACGTCGG
>CAZZBI010000125.1:6883-7832 GCA_964652385.1 uncultured Pirellulaceae bacterium
GTCGGGAGCCGTTCCGTCGACGCTGACGATCGTCCGGATGCCGAGCGACGCGAGCCAGGCGAACTCCGCGTCGTCGTGCGGGCCGCTCCCCGAGTAGAGATCGTCGCCGATCCGATACAGGTTCGTCAGTCGACTCGCCTCGGGCACCTCGACCGTCGTGATCGACGCTTGCTCCCGATCCGTGCCGTCGGCCTCCTGCGATCGCGCGACGACGGTCGGCGAAGGGGGGAGAGGAGCGACGACTGCCGCCGGCGCGCCCCAGGCGATCAGCATCGTCGACACGACGGCGAGCGTGCCTCGGTCGCTGCGCAGGCTGGACATCGGGCGGCCTCGGTTTGGGCGAAGGTCTGGGCGGCGGTTCGGCAAGCCCGTATCGTAACCGAAGGCGTTCCGTCCGTTGCCGAGGTTTCGCGCGTCGAACGCCTTTCGCACTGCTTGCCTCCCGCCACCCGAGCTCGTCCCGCGCTCCGGAGAACTCTCGATGGATCGTCGCCGCTTCGTGACGTCACTGGCTGCCGGTCTGGCTGCCGTCCCGTTCGGTCATCATGTCCTGGCCGGAACTCGTCGAGCGCCGCGACGGGTGGCGCTGATCGGCTGCGGGTGGTACGGCAAGGCCGATCTCCTGCGGCTGCTGCAGGTCGAAGACGTCGAGGTGGTGTCGCTCTGCGACGTCGACTCGTCGATGCTCGCCGAAGCCCAGGCAATCGTTGCGTCGCGACAGAAGTCAGGAGCCCGCCCCGAAGGGTTCGTCGACTATCAGGAGCTGCTGTCGAAGACTTCTCCCGAGTTGGTGCTGATCGATACGCCCGATCATTGGCACGCGCTGCCGATGATCGACGCGGTGAAGTCCGGTGCCGACGTCTGGGTGCAGAAGCCGATCGGCGTCGACGTGATCGAAGGTCAGGCGATGGTGGCGGCGGCTCGGAAGTTCGGCCGAGTCGTGCAGGTC
>CAZZBI010000125.1:7842-13509 GCA_964652385.1 uncultured Pirellulaceae bacterium
GGTCGGGACGCAGCGCCGCAGCACGCCGCATCTGATCGAGGCGAAACGTCGCTTTATCGATTCGGGGCGTCTGGGACGAATCGCGCACGCCGAGGTGTATTGCTACTACCACATGCGAGCCAAGGGGAATCCGCCGGACATCGCCCCTCCCGAGTCGCTTGACTATGACCGCTGGGTCGGCCCCGCCGAGAAGCGACCGTTCGATGCGTGGATCCACCCCCGCGGTTGGCGCGCCTACATGGAGTACGGCAACGGGATCGTCGGCGACATGTGCATCCACATGCTCGACATGGTCCGCTGGATGCTCGATCTCGGCTGGCCGAAGCGAGTCGACAGCGTCGGCGGAATCCTCGTCGACACCGAGAGCAAGTCGAACATCACCGACACTCAAACCGCGACGTTCGACTTCGACGACCTGTCGGTCGTCTGGCAACATCGGACCTGGGGAGCACCGGTCGATCCGGAGTATCCGTGGGGAGCGACGCTCTACGGCGAAAAGGGGACGCTGCGGCTGAGCGTCGATCGCTGGGACTTTCGCCCGCAGGGTCCCGGTCAGCCGGAACACGGCGATGTCGTGATGGAGCTCGATCAGTATCCAGTCGACCGAGACGAGAAGGATCTCGAACGCCATGTCGCGCCGGCGATCCGCGGCCACATGAAGGATTGGCTCGCGGCGATCGATGCCCGTTCGAAGCCGGTCGCCGATATCGAGCAGGGGCACATCTCGACCACCGCCTGTCTGCTCGCGAATCTCAGTCAGCAGCTCGGTCGGTCGCTCGCATTCGATCCGGCGTCGCACACGATCCCCGGCGATGACCAGGCGACGGCGCTGTTGCGCCGGCCGTATCGGAACGGCTATCGCCATCCCGATCCGGTCGACTACGCCTGATCGGCGTCCTGCGCAAGGCCTCGAACGAGCCTCTCCTACCACCGCGCCCTCGAAGCTCGCGAGCCTCACGTCGGCGTCGTCGATCTTCGTGAACGTCGCCGACCGTTGCGGAACACCGCCGATTTCGCGGACCGTGCGACTTTCCGCGAACCTCATCCGGCTCGCTGCCTGACGACCGGTGCGTCGTAGCCTACGACGTTCCGGAGGTCGTCAGGAGAGCGTCGCGAGTCGGGGAAACGGTCGTGGCCGAACAGCGGTGGTTGAGGGGAACGTCGTTCGTCACCGTCGGGTTCTGGGCGGTGCTGATGACGGTGGTCAGCGCGAGTCTGATGGTCGGTCATTGGGTCTCGCTCCCCCATCCTGAAGTCGGCTCGCGTCCGGCGGTCTTTCGCTCCGCCGTCGGCGGAGGCAGCGGGGAATCGCCGACCTTTCATGCCTTTCATTTTCTCTACGGCGACTGCCCCTGTTCGCGTCGCGTTCTCGACCATGTGCTGGAACGGGGGGCGATCGACGGCGTGCGCGAGCACCTGATCCTGATCGGCGACGATCCGAAGAACGAACGACGCGCCGTCGCCGCCGGCTTCGATGTCCGCGTCGTGACGCCGGCCGAGCTCGAGACCTGCTTCGGCGTCGCGGCGGCTCCGCTGCTGATGATCGTCGACCCCTCGGGCGTCGTGCGCTATTCGGGAGGCTACACCGAAAGGAAACAGGCGTTGGCGATCGACGACCAGGCGATCATTCGTCGCACGATCGCCGGAGAGACGCCTGATGGTCTGCCGCTCTACGGCTGCGCCGTTTCCGACGGCCTGCGGGCGATCGTCGATCCGCTCGGGATCAAGTACCAGTAACGAAGACGTTCCGATGTTCCGCAAGCTCGCCGACTACCTGATCCTGCCGCGCACCTGTTCGAATTTCGAACGGGACTACCTGATTCGGATGAATCGGATCGCGAGTATCTTCTTCGCGCTCCATCTGGCGATCTTCACGACGATCGCGCTGCTCAACGGAACCGGCGCTCTGACCGCCGCGGTGCTGACGACGCTGACGCTGGTCGGTCCGTACCTGGCGTATCGGACGTGGCACGATCAACGCGGCATCTCGATCGTGATGGGCATCACGGCGATGTTCATGGGAGGGCTGCTCGTCCATTTCGGACAAGGCCCCGTGCAGATCGAGATGCACTTCTACTTCTTCGTGCTCATCGCGTTGCTCGCGGTCTTCGCCAATCCGATGGTGATTCTCGCCGCCGCGACGACGGCCGCAGTCCATCACGCGGTCCTGTGGTTGCTGTTGCCGGCGAGCGTCTTCAACTACGACGCGCCGATCTGGGTCGTCGCGGTGCATGCCGCGTTCGTCGTCCTCGAGTCGGCGGCCGCCTGCTTCATCGCCCGCAGCTTCTTCGACAACGTCATCGGTCTCGAACGGAAGGTCGAACAGCGGACCCGCGAAGTGAATCGTCGGAACGCCGACATGCGGATGATCCTCGACTCGGTCGAACAGGGCTTCTTCACCATCGACCGTCACGGCGAGATGAGCGAAGAGCGTTCGGCGGCGGTCGAGACGCTGCTCGGTCCGACCGACGGTCGGACGTCGCTGATCGAGATCCTGTCGCAGCATGACGCGCGAAGTGCCGCGTGGCTCGAACTCGGACTGGACGACGTCTTTGCCGGTCTGTTGCCGCTGGAACTGACCCTCGGCCAACTTCCCGAACGGATCGCGATCGAGGGGCGGACGCTCCGTTTCACCTATCGCCCGGTTCGCGACGGAGCCGAGCTGGCGCGACTGGCGGTCGTCGTCGGCGACATCTCGTCCGAGGTCGAGAAGGAACGTCTCGAAGCCGAGATGCGCGAGGTGATGTCGCTGCTCGACCGGATCGGATCGGACAAGGCGGGCTTTCTGGAATTCTTCCAGGAAGCCGAGGCGATCGTCCGTTCGCTGCGCGAGCGCGACGAGCAGGAGATCGTCACGATCAAGCGTCAGGTTCACACGCTCAAGGGGAATGCCGGCCTGTTCGGCCTGACTCGGGTCGCCGAGGCGTGCCATCGGATCGAGGATCTGATCGCCGATCGCGGCGAGCTGCCGGACGATGCCGAGTGGACTCGACTGTTCGGCTGCTGGTCGGCAACCAAGGGGAACCTGCGTCGCATCACCAGCGACGAAGAGAGCGGCATCCGTCTGGCGGACGAAGTGTATCGCGACCTGCTGGTCGGCATCCTCAGCAATCAGCCCAAGGAACAGCTCGGTCCGCGCGTCGCGGCGTGGCGTCTGGAACCGACCGCTCGCCGCCTGGAGCGGATCGCCGAACAGGCGCGCCGCCTGGCGGAGCGGCTCGGCAAAGGCTCCCTCGAAGTCTCGATCGACCATGGCGGTCTGCGTACCGATCCGGGAGCGTGGTCGGACTTCTGGGCGTCGCTCGTTCATGTCGTCCGCAACGCGGTCGACCACGGTTTCGAAACGTCCGAGGAACGGTCGGCAGCCGGCAAGCCGCTACGAGGTCGCCTGTCGCTGAGCACGCGCCTGGAAGGGAATCAGTTCGTGATCGTCGTCGCCGATGACGGCCGCGGCATCGACTTCGATCGTCTTGCCGAATCGGCTCGCGAACGCGGGTTGCCGCACGCCGATCGCCGTGACCTGATCGACGCGCTGTTCGCCGACGGAGTGAGCACGTCGCGCGAGGTGACCGAAGTGAGCGGTCGGGGCATCGGTATGGCGGCGGTCCGACAGTCTTGCGAGGCGCTCGCGGGAACGATCGAGATCTCGACCGAACCGATGGTCGGAACCGAGTTCCGGTTCCGCTTCGACGCCGAGGCGATGGCCCCTCGCGACAGCGCCCTGCTCCGCGAGCACGGCGTCGCTCGACCGATCTGGACCGACATGCTCGCCGGCACTTCGGCCGACTGACCGGCCCCCGAACGACACGCACCATCGCACGTCCCGAGCGACGAATCGAACCGATACGACTCGCCGCTTCGCACCGACCGAGCCTCGAACCGAACCAGGAGTCCGATATGCTCCGCAACCGAGTCCGCAACGAACGAACGACGAACATCGTGCTCGACGAGTTCCGCTCCGCGGTCCGCGATCTGGTCCTCTGCTATACGGGGACCGAACCGGTGGTGACCGAATCGGCAACGACCGTGGACGAGTCGGAACTGACGGCGCTCGTCGGCCTGGCGGGCGAGAACTTCTCCGGATCGGTCGCGATCAGCACGACGCTGGCCGAGGCGGCGGAGCTCGCCGCGACGACTCCGGACAATCTCAAGGACTGGGTCGGTGAGCTCGCGAATCAGCTCGCCGGCCGCTTCAAGAACAAGCTCGGCGGCTACGGTCTGCAACCGGGACTCAGCCCGCCGTCGATCATCATGGGCGAGCGAGTCCGGATCCGCTCGCTCTCGGCCGAACGCTACTCCGCGGCGGTGTCGACCGATCGGATCCGCCTGTTCGTCCAACTCGCCTTCGTCGTTCCGGCCGAGGTCGTGCTCGAGACGCGCGAAGAGTCGCTCGTCATGGCCGAGGGGTCGGTCGAACTGTTCTGATTTTCACCTTCCGCAAACCGGGGAGAACTCCGATGAGCCTGAACGTCCTGATCGTCGACGACTCGCAGACCGTCCGTCAGCAGGTCGCCGCCACGTTGCGCCCCGCGGGCTTCACCGTCTGTGAGGCGGGAGACGGCCTGCAGGGGATCGAGAAGATCGAAGCGGGGGGCATCGACTGCGTCATCTGCGACGTCAACATGCCGAACATGAACGGTATCGAGATGGTCCAGAAGGTGAAGGGGGAGGAACGGTTCCGTTCGCTGCCGATCGTCATGCTGACGACCGAAGGGGCGATGGAACTGATCCAGCAGGCGAAGAAGGCCGGCGCCTCGGGGTGGATCGTCAAGCCGTTCAAGCCCGAGATGCTGATCGCCGCCGTCCGCAAGCTGACCGCCGTCCAGCCGGTCTGAGCATCAGCGTAATGCGACCGACCCCGGTCGCAGCGCTCGCCGTAGTGCGACCGACCCCGGTCGCAAAGGATCGACGTCGCCCCGAGGTCGCACCAAGTCCCGTCAGGGACGGCCGACAATAGCCCACCGATTCATCGGTGGGACGACGAACGCCGAGAACGCGAACCGAAGAGTCCCAACAGGGACGAAAGAACCTGGGCCGACCGTTGCGAAACGGTGCTCTGTCGTCCCTGACGGGACTTGGAAGAGCGCGCGATGAGCCTCGATTACCCGGCGATGAATCGCCGGGCTATTCTCTGGCGTCCCTTCGGGACTCTTCGGCCCTCGATCGCAGCGCTCGTCGTAGTGCGACCGACCCCGGTCGCACCGGATCGACGTCGCCCCGAGGCGCCCCTCGGCTCGTCACGAGATGAGGGTGTGAGACGACGACACCGCTCACGCTGCTTGGCGTCTCGATCTCTCGTGGTCGCACGGCCGCGCGTCGGGGACGACGCGGGCCAACAACGACGCGAGCCTGCGACGGGGCCGCGAGTTACTCGACGACTGCCGGCTACTTCGGGACGTAACCGAGGTTCGGAGCGAGCCAGCGTTCGATCTGTTCGACCGACATCCCCTTGCGCTGCGCGTAGGACTCGACCTGATCTTCGGTGATCCGATCGACCGCGAAGTACCGCGCCTCGGGGTGCGCAAAGTACCAGCCGGCGACGGCGGCCGAGGGCCACATCGCGTAGCTCTCGGTCAAGTTGACTCCGGTACTCCCTTCGGCCGCCAGCAGATCGAAGAGCTTTCGCTTTTCGGTGTGGTCGGGGCAGGCAGGATAGCCGGGAGCGGG
>CAZZBI010000126.1:0-11355 GCA_964652385.1 uncultured Pirellulaceae bacterium
CGCCAAGTACGTGCGCGAGTTGGCGATCGAAGCGTTCAATCGCTTCTGGATCGGCCAGCTCCCCGGTCTCGCTCCGACACGCGGCTATCCGGTCGACGCGAAACGATTCCGCGAGCGGATCGAGCCGTTGGCTCGGCGTCTGGCGATCCCGGCGGAACGCTACTGGCGCTTCCGCTGAGCGGACCCCTCGCGCGTTCCCGGTCGGTTTCCCCTCGCGGTTTGCCTGACCGTCATCGGTGGCGATCGGCTGCCTGCAATCTCGGATTCGGCCCCGTTGTTGCCCGATAAGTGTTGGTATTCTCGCTTTCGGCGGTTAGGCTGATGTCCTCACGCTTCGCCTCGAGGCGTTTTCGGTCGACGCAACGGCCGGCGAAGCCGCCTGCGTCACCCGATCGGGCCACCACCCCCACAGGAGTTTCCCGCCATGGTCGAAACGACGAGTCTGCCGCCGGATGCCCAGGCCCGGATGGAGATGCTGGAGCGGAGTCTGCGCGACGCGTCGGGGGGCTCCGCCGAACGTTCGGCCACGGACGACTCGGCCGAATAGGCGGCTCGGTCCCCCGAAGTCGGCTCGGGACGAGAAGGTCGTCTTCCCGCCGCTCAATCGAGCCGCTGCGACCGAAGCATCGCACGGAAGACCGGGACCGAGAGCAAGCCTCGGCTCGCAAGAGTCACCCGCACCGGAGCGAAAGCGTTGCCAGGCGCTGCGCTCCTTCGAAGGCCGCTACGGCTCGAACCGAGTTCCCCAGGGGGCCATCGCTCGACTCCCCTTTGTCGTCGAACCTCCTCGTCCCCCGCACCCCCGCGTCAGACTTTCTGGCGTTCGCTCGGCGATGCCGGCGTTTCGGGGGCGAATTGGCGGACGCGGAGGTTCGGCTTTTCCATGACGACGGTAGTGAACGGATCGATGCCGGCGGTGAGCCAAACGTTCGAGCCGATGACCGAGTCATGCCCGACGATCGTCTTGCCGCCCAGGACCGTCGCGTTCGCATAGATGACGACGCGATCCTCGATCGTCGGGTGCCGCTTGGAATCGCGGACCAGGTTCCCCTGTTCGTCCCGGGGGAAGCTCAGAGCGCCGAGCGTCACGCCCTGGTAGATCTTCACGTGGTTGCCGATCAGGCACGTCTCGCCGATCACCACGCCGGTGCCGTGATCGATGAAGAAGTGATCGCCGATCGTCGCGCCCGGATGGATATCGATACCGGTCCGTCGATGCGACAGCTCGCTCATCATGCGCGGAACGAGCGGGACTCCCAGCCGGTAGAGCTCATGGGCCAGGCGATGGATGGCGATCGCTTCGAGCCCCGGGTAGCAGAAGATCACCTCATCGCGACTGCGGCACGCCGGGTCCCCTTCATAGGCCGCATCGACATCGGTGGCGAGCGTGCGGCGGACGTCGGGAAGTCGTTCGAGAAACGCGATGGCCAGTCGCTGGCCGTCCGCCTCATGGTCCCGCGGCTCGGCGCACGGATCGACCCCGCGCCGACCGTTCCGCTCCTCGTGCCGCAGGGCGCGGGCGATCTGCGTCGTCAGCTTGTCGTGCAGACCGTCGATCAGGTCGCCGACGTGATAGGTGACGTTCCCGATATGGAGCCCTTCGCGGCGGCGATAGCCGGGAAAGAGGATGTCCATCAGGTCGTCGACGACCGACACGATCACTTCGTGCTTCGGCAGCGGACAATGTCCCAGATGGTTGATCGTTCCGACCTCGGTGTAGGTCTCGACGATCCGATCGGTGAGATCCGGGAGCTGTTCCTTCAGGCGGGAATCCGAGGCCATGGATGTCGACTCGCTGCGCTGCGGGGCGATGGAGAGAGCGTTCGCGGACGCGGGGGCCGGAGGAAGCGTCTCGGCTTGCGGCCGACGACCCCCGGCGGCTGCCGATTCGGCAGCGCTCACGAACAGACGCAGCTGCGGAAGTAGATCGAAACGGACCAGGAGCGACGCACGCGGCACCTCATGGGGAACCGGACCGACAATGTCCGCGCGGCCGGACCTGACCGCATCGTACGTACGGCTCATGCCGACGGCAAACCACCCGGACGACACCGGCCGAGCGGATCGGGACGGCGGACGGTAGTGGTTTTTCGGAGGACCGCTCCGACCGGATTGATCGAATCTGACGATTTTCCCCCCTCCGCTCCCCGCCACCGGTCGGTTCTCGCTCACCCTCCGGTCCCCATCCGATCGTGCTTGCGAAGCAAGGGGGACGAGCGCGAGTTTGCCGGCTCGAACCCGAACATGGTCCGGCCGAGGCCACGCTTCGCCGGTGCCGCCGCTCGAACCGCCGGGTGCCGCATCGAGCGACCAAGGGGGGCGAATCGGGCCGCGGATCGATGAGGGGAGCGACCGATGTCCGCCGAGGGACGATCGGACCGGAGTGGCCGAGCGTCGCTCGATGACGTTTCGCGGTGACACTCGCCACCGAGATGGCTACAATGTCGGGTCCTGCCTCAAGGGGACTTGCGCGGCGTCGATCGCCTCTCCTGCCGAAGGTTATTCGTGCTCGGGACGTTCGTCGACCGGACGCGGTTCCACGACGAACCTCCGCGGCTTCGCCCCTCCGCTTCGTTTTCCTCCGATCCGCCGAGAGCGGCGAACCGAAACGAAATGATGGTCAAGGCGACGTCGACCGCGTCGCTTGCCTCGCTCGGGGTGCCCCATTTCGGCTCGAAGTCTTCGGTTCGGAGCGCCGAGTTCGGCCCCCCTAGCGGCTCGAGCGGATGACTCCGCCCTCCCCTCCCCTCCCCCTCCCGAACACGGAAGCCACGCTCATGACTCGACCGATGATTGCCGAGCGTCCGACCGTGCGACGTTCTGCCGGAGTGCGTCGCGGGGCGATGATCACCAAGCTGCTGATCGGGTTCGTCGTCGTCGCCTCGGTCGTCGGCGGCGGCTGGTACCTGTTCGCTACCGGTCGGTCGGCGACGAAGGTCGATCCGATTCTCGAGACGGTGGTGTTGGGGCCGTTCGAGGCGACGGTGCTCGAACAGGGGCAACTCGAAAGCTCGGACAACGTCGACTTTCGCTGCGAAGTGAAGTCGCGCTACGGCGAGACGAGCGTCATCTCGGTCATCCCCGAAGGGACTCAGGTCAAGGAAGGGGACGTGCTGATCGAGCTGGACCGCTCGAAGCTCGAGCAGCTCCATCAGACGCAGCTGATCGCGGTCGCGAGTGCCGAGAAGCTGGTGCAGCAGGCGAGCAGCACGCTGCAGGCAGCCGAGATCGCCAAGGTCGAGTATCTGGAAGGGAAGTACGAAGAGGCGAAGGCGACGATCCAGAGCGAGATCTTCGTCGCCGAAGAGGAGCTGCGCAAGGCGGAAGAGTACGCCCGCTTCAGCGAACGGCTGGCTGCCAAGAGCTTCGTCACCGAACTGCAGCTCGAAGCCGACCTGTTCGCCGTCGAACGTTACCGCAACCAGCTCGAACTCGCTCGCCAGAAGCTCCGCGTGCTCGAACAGCAGACCAAGCCGAAGGAGATCATCGGCTTCGACTCGCAGATCCTCTCGGCGCAGGCCGAGTTGGCGAGTGCCGAGAAGGCGCGCGATCTGGAAGTCGCCGCGCTGACCGAAATCGAGGATCAGCTGGTCAAGTGCACGATCACCGTCCCCAAGGGAGTCTCGGGGCAGGTCGTCTATGCGAACGTCTATTCGTCGCGCGGCAACAGCGAATGGGTGCTCGAGGAAGGGGCTCCGGTCCGCGAGCGTCAGGTCCTGGTGCGGCTGCCGAACTTTCAGAAGATGCAGATCTTCGCCAAGGTGAACGAGGCGCAGATTTCGGCGGTCGAAGAAGGGATGCCGGTCGAGATCCAGGTCGACTCGCAGCGAGAATCGGGGCCGATCCGCGGGACGGTGACCAAGGTCAACCCGTATGCCGAGCCGGAGAGTTGGAGCAGCGGCGGGATCCGTCGCTACGGCGTCACCATCTCGATCCAGTCGCCGCCGACCAGCCTGCGCCCCGGCGGAAACGCCTCCGTCTCGATCCTGACTCGCTACGAGCCGTCGGCCAAGCAGATTCCGGTGCAGGCGTTCGTGAAGCACGGCGAGAAGTACTTCGCCGTGGTGAAGGTCGACGATCGATTCGAGACGCGCGAAATCCAAGTGATCGCCGCCAACGCCAAGACGGCGTGGGTCGGCGAGGGGCTCGAAGTCGGCGACCAGATCGTGCTCGGCCCGCGCACCTACGACTCGCTGCTACAGCTCCCCGATCTGCCGACCGGTCCGCGCGATGAGGACGAGTCGTCGTTCGACAGCGAGACGGACGAGGATTCGGAGCGCCGAGATCGCTCGGAATCGTCGACCGAAACGACTCGGGACGAGACGAAGCGTCGGAGTCCCGAAACCGCGACGGCTTCCTGATCGGGAGGCACGGAGGCGCTGAGAGACGCCGGGAGGTTCCGGAGGAACGGGCCGGAATTTTCTCACGGAGACGCTGAGGTCGGACGCGGTACGCAGGATTCTTGCGGACTCAGGTTCGGCTCAGGCGGCGAAGACCGGGACGTAGTTCAGCGGCATCTGCAGGATGATGCACGCCATGGCGGTGCCGAACTCGGGGCCGACCTGAGCGTCGGGCCAGGAGCCGTCCGAGCCGGCCATGCCGGCCAGCTCGTCGCGGATCGCCGGGTACCAACGGGCCCAGTACTCGCCTCCCGCGTGCCACATCGCCTGCACGGCGTAGTAGTGGCCGTAGAAGTAGTAGCCGTAGTTGTTCCCGTTGCCCCCCGCGCCGGGACGCTGGCGATCGAGCCACTTGAGTCCCTTCTCGATCTGATCGCCGTCGTAGATGCCGGCGCTGTAGAGCGAGACGACGCCGGCCGCCGTGAGCGGGAACGAACCGTGTCCCCCTTGCAGCGTGTAGCGGAAACTGCCGTCCTGGTTCTGACTCCGCTTCACGTATTCGATGCACTTCTCGCGCGTCTCGTCCGGCACGTTGATGCCCGCATCCCGAGCAGCTCGCAGCGCCATGATCTGGCAGATCGTCACCGACAGGTCGGCGTCGGTCGGTGCGGGCTGATATCGCCAACCTCCGGCCGGATTCTGCGAGCGGACGATCAGGCCGACCGCCTTGTCGAGCTTGTCGCGCAGTTCGGGCTTCTGCGACATGCCGTACGCTTCGCTCAGGAAGAGCGTGGCGAAGCCGTGACCGTACATGTTGTCGTAGCCGCTGGGGACAGCGACGTACCCCTCGTTGTTCGTGTTCCGGATCAGGTAGTCGACACAGGCGTCGATCTGACGGCCGTAAGGTCCATCTCCCGGCACGCTACCGCTGCACATGAAGGCGAGGCCGGCGAGCCCGGTGACGGCGGTTCCGGCGGCGTAGCCCTGGGTTCCGAACGTCCCCTGGAACGCTCCCGAGGTGACTTGCTTGCGAGCCAGGAACCGCAGGCCGGCATCGATCTGATTGCGCGTCTGAGGCGTGATGAGATCGGCCGGTCCGAGCTCCGATTCCGACTCGGTCCGCTGCGCCCGGAGCGCACGAGTGCCGAGGCCTGCCGCCGACCAGCCGGTCAGCGCCGCGGCGGTCGAGGCGAGCGAACCGCCGAGCCAATCGCGTCGTCGCATCAGGGCGGCGCGGACGACGGACTCGGAACTCGACTCGCGAAACGGCTCGGGGCGGTTCATCGCAACGGCGCCTGTCGACGAAAGGGGGAGGGCTTCGCAAGCCGCCGGCGCTTCGGTCGATCGTCCGGCGCGTCACGCGGCTCGAACCGAACAGTCTAACCGGGGACGTTCCGGCTTTCCTATGAGTTCCCGCGCGGACCGATTTCCCGACAATCTTTCCTTGCCCCCTCGGCATCGACGGTCCGAAACGAACGCCCCATCGACCCGGAGTCGTCGATCGTGCTCGGGGCCGGTGATTGACGCCTTTCGAATCCCCCCGATAAACTCCTGAACTCGGTCTCGGCGGCGGTCGTTCGACCCCCTGCGGGGCCCCTCCGTTTCGACGGTCTCGTGGGCGAGGCGGTGCGAACGGGGAGCGACCGACGCGGGAGTTACCCCGCGCGTCGCACCGTTTTTTGCTTGCGCCCGGCGGCTCCGAAGCCGCGCCGCGGGGCGTTCGTTCGCCGTCGCCGAATCCCGTCGTGCGACTCAGGAGTGCAGCATGTCGACCGCGTCCGTCTCGATCGAACAACTTGCCGTCAACACGATCCGTACGCTGTCGATGGACGGGGTCCAGGCGGCCAACAGCGGTCACCCCGGCACGCCGATGGCTCTTGCGCCGGTCACCTACGCGATCTGGAACGGACCGTTCCGCTACGACCCGACGCAGCCGCTCTGGCCGGCCCGCGACCGTTTCGTGCTCTCGTGCGGTCACGCGTCGATGCTCCTCTACTCGATCCTGCATCTGGCCGGCGTCCGCGCGCTTGACAAGAACAGCAAGCCGACCGACAAGCCGTCGCTGACGCTCGACGACCTGAAGAACTTCCGCCAGCTCGGCAGTCCGTGCGCCGGGCATCCGGAGTACGGTTTCGCGGCGGGGATCGAGACGACGACCGGTCCGCTGGGGCAAGGGATCGCGACGAGCGTCGGCATGGCGATGGCGGCCAAGTGGTTCGCCGCTCGCTACGATCGCCCCGGCTTCGAGCTGTTCGACTACGACACCTACGTTCTCTGCAGCGACGGCGACGTGATGGAAGGAGTCGGCTGCGAGGCGGCGTCGCTCGCCGGCCATCTCGGCCTGTCGAACCTCTGCTGGATCTACGACGACAATCGGATCACGATCGAAGGCGAGACGGAACTGGCGTTCAGCGAGGACGTCGCGACTCGCTTCCGCGGTCTCGGCTGGAACACCGTCACGGTCGAGGACGCGAACGATCTGGAGGCGATCGGTGCGGCGCTCGAGGCGTTCCGCGCCTGTGACGACAAGCCGACGCTGATCGTGCTCCGCAGCATCATCGGCTACGGCTCGCCCAACAAGGCGAACTCGCACGCCGCTCACGGCGCGCCGCTGGGCGAGGACGAGATCAAGCTGACCAAGCGGTTCTACGGCTGGCCCGAAGAGGCGAAGTTCCTGGTGCCGGACGAGGTGCGGGCGCACTTCGCCGCAGGGATCGGTTCGCGCGGCGCCGCGGCCTACGGCGATTGGCAGCAGCAGTTCGCGGCCTACGCGGCGAAGTTCCCGACCGAAGCGGCCGAGCTGCGGGCGATCTGGAATCGCGAGTTGCCGGCCGGCTGGGAGCAGGGACTGCCGAGCTTCCCGGCGGACGCCAAGGGGCTCGCGACTCGCGTGTCGAGCGGCAAGGTGCTCAACGCTCTGGCGGGCAAGCTCCCGTGGATGGTCGGCGGTTCGGCCGACCTTGCGCCCTCCACGATGACGATGCTCGACGACAAGAGCGCCGGACATTTCTCGAAGCACGAGTTCGGCGGTCGCAATCTGCACTTCGGCATTCGCGAACATGCGATGGCCGCGGCCTGCAACGGGCTGTCGCTCTCAGGCATCCGCTCGTACTGCGCCACGTTCTTCGTCTTTTCGGATTACCTGCGCCCGTCCCTGCGACTGTCGAGTCTGATGCATCAGGGGGTGATCTACGTCCTGACGCACGATTCGATCGGATTGGGCGAAGACGGTCCGACGCATCAGCCGGTCGAACATCTGGCGGCCTGCCGCGCGATCCCTGGCGTTCGCGTCTTTCGCCCGAGCGATGCGAACGAGGTCTCGGAGGCGTATCGTGCGGCGCTCGCCGACGGCAAGCATCCGGCGGTGCTCGTGCTGACTCGCCAGAACGTCCCGACGCTCGATCGGACCAAGTACGGAGCGCTCGACGGCGCTCGCCGTGGCGGCTACGTGCTGGCCGGCGATCCGCAACAGACGCCGCAGGTAATTCTGCTGGCGACCGGCAGCGAGGTTCCGATCGCGCTCGCCGCTCACGATCGACTGACCGCCGAGGGGATTCGCAGTCGCGTCGTCAGCATGCTCTGCTTCGAGATCTTCGACGCCCAGGACGCGGCGTATCGCGAGTCGGTGTTGCCGTCCGCCTGCACGGCGCGAGTCGGTGTGGAAGCGGGGATTCGCCAGGGGTGGGACAAGTACCTGGGAACCCGAGGGGAGTTCGTCGGCATGTCGAGCTTCGGCGCCTCGGGCCCCTTCCAGAAGCTCTACGAGCATTTCGGCATCACCCCCGATGGCGTCGTCGCCGCCGCCAAGCGATCGATCGGCTGAGCCGCATCCGTGGCCGCTCCGTGGCCGCTTCGTGCCCTCGGTGCCCTCGGTGCCCCCACCAGCCCGCAGCGTCAGCAAGGGGCCCCCGTGCCCTCGGTGCCCCCACCAGCCCGCAGCGTCAGCAAGGGGTCCCCGTGCCCTCGGTGCCCCCACCAGCCCGCAGCGTCAGCAAGGGGCCCCCGTGCCCTCGGTGCCCTCACCAGCCCGCAGCGTCAGCAAGGGGTCCCCGTGCCCTCGTGCCCCCGTGCCCCCGCAACCTCCCCCGCGCCTCTCCGCGCCTCGGTCTCTCCGCGCCTCAGCGCCTCAGGGAACCCGAGCCGAAGCCTGATAAGGGAAGTAGTTCCGTCGCGCGCCGCCGAAGCGGTACTCGAACCCCGCGGTCAGACTGACCGCATGCATCCCCTCGAACGCCCCTGAGCCGAAGGTGAAGGTGTCCATCACCTCGGCGCGCAGGGCGATGTTCGGGCGGACGTAGTACTTCAGTCCGGCGCCGAACGGCATCGTCAACACCGTCTCTTCGAAGGCCAGGTTGTTGATGTCGCGGAAGGTCCATTGCCCCATGCCGAAACCCAGGCTGGTGAAGGGGCGAATGCGCGAATCACCCCACGGGTAATAGGCGAAGGTGACGTCGTACAGGCGGATGTCGATCCGGTCGTTGCGCCCGTCGATGCCGACATCGGCCTGAGCCAGACGGAGTTCGCCTCCCAGGTAGTGATTCAGGTCCCAGCCGATTCGCAGGCCTTCGAGCATGCCGTTGCGTGACGCGACGGTCGAGATCGGATCGCCCGGGAAGATCGCTCCGATCAGCAGGTCGGCATGCAGCGGACGGTTCCGCCAGCTCGTCCCCTGCAGCGGCTCGCCGCGACCGACGTGACGCGAGTCGGGGAAATCGAACTCGACCTGCAGTCGCGGGATCTGCCGTCCCCAATGATCGGGAATCGCCGAAAAGGGGAACCCGAGCGACTCGCGCGGCAGCGGTTCGTCGCCGCCGAGCGTCAGGTTCGCCGCTCCCTGTTGCACCACCAGCGGGTTGACTCGGAGCGTACGCCCCGGACCGTCGGCATGCGGGTCGGCGTACGGATCGGGGATCGGCTCCAGCAGCGGCGACATCGAATCCGCATCGCCGGCGTCGTCGGGCGCCTCGGCGAACGGATCGATCGCTTCGAGCATCTCGCCCGCCGGATCGTCGGCCGGAAACAGGAGCGAGCGTTCCGAAGGAGACGGGATCGCCTGGGAACGGGTCGGCAAGGTGGCTCTCGACGCGGAGCGCGCCGGGGAGTTCGGACCGAGGGGGGCCGAAAGACGCGGGCGAGTCGAGTCGGTCGCAGCCGGCGTCACCGCCACATCGCGCTCGGTTTCGACCGACGCGGGGCGGACGAGCGGATCGCGGCGGAGCGGGCTCGGGCCCGATCGAAAGGCCCCTCCCGCACCGATCGGCAGCGAGTCGGGAGCCGACGAAGGAGTCGGCGTCGCCGGCGTCGTCGACGGAGCGCCGAGGATCCGCTCGAGTCGAGAGGGCTCGTCGGCTGCCGCACGTCGATCGACCGAGTCGAGCCAGCCCGGAATCGCCGCGACGACGAGCATCGCCAGCGACAGACCGAACGGACGACCGAGGGAGCGCGATGTCGTTCGACGAACCGACCGGAGCGAACCGGAACGCCGCCTTCGGAGGATCGGATTGGACGACTTGCCGCGCACGCGCGCCTCGCTCGGAGCGGATCGGAGACCGGTCGCATCGGGCATTCGATGCTGCCGAAAGCGGCGGGCACCGAACCTCGGGGGGCGGCGGATTCTGTCGAGGGGGCTGCGGAGCGTCAAGACGAACTTCTCCGTCCGCTGGCCGGCGACCGGCCCGGCCGCATCGTGCGGACCGACCGGTCTCGGAGCCTCCACGCATCGCGTCCGCGAACCGACTCGACACGAAACTGGGGTAGGGAGTCCGAGGCGATGGGCGCTATACTCGCTCCCGGTTCGTCGCTCGAACCGGCCAGGCCCATCGACGGAGAGATGACATGCTGCTCGGAACGCTCGTCTTCTGGTGCTGTGTCGCGTTGCAGGAACCGCCGGTCGTCGAACGACCGAACGACGCACCTCGGGTGCCCGGCTTGGCGACTCCCCCTCCCCTCCCCACGACGATCACCATGACTCCGCGGATCATCATCCAGGAGGAAGAAGAGGAGCTCGTTCTTCGCACCTCGTCTCTCCCGACGCCTGCCTTGCCGCAGTCGCCGTCGGCTCCGCTGACCCCATCGTCTTCGTCGAGTCCGGTGCCGATCGACGATCGTTCGGCCCCGATGGCTCGCGCCGCGGTGGCCGGGCCGGAAGACTCGTTCCTTCAGGCGATGATCGAGACGATTCGAAGTTCGAATCCGGAGCTGCCCGAGTCGGCGGTTCGCGAGATGGCGATGCGGATCGTCGAGATCCGTTCGCGACAAGGGACGTTCGCTCCCGACTCGCTCGATCCCGCCACGATGCCTCGACCCAGTTTCGCTCAGTCCGATCGTGGTCCGTCGAGCGAGCCGAACCGAGGTGCGCCGGATGGGGCGACTCCCGGCGATCCTCCGGTCGCAGGGCGTCTGTATCCGGTTCCTCCCGGATTCCGCATCCACGGACAGGCTCCGCCGCGAAACGCCGGCCCCGACGGCGCGGTGCCGGCGAATCATCAGGAGCCTTCGCGCGGCGGGCATACCGATCGAGGAGGATCGGAGACCGGCAATCCGGACAACGATTATTCGTCCGCGCTTCGCCAGGCCGCTCGACAGCTCGAAGCGACCGCCGCCGATCTCGAAGATCGCCGCGCCTTCGATCTGGCGGATGCGTTGCGCGAACAGGCGCTCGGACTGCGCCGAGCCGCTCGCAACCGAGATCAGCACCGCCAAGGAGCGTACGGACCGCGACCGGGAAGCGGAGCACCCTACGGCTATCCGACTCCCGCGATCGGAACGCCGAATCCGGGTGCCCCGCCGATGAACTCGAGTCCCTATTCACCCCCTGCGCCGAACCAGTACCCTGCAACGAACCCCTACGGCACTCCGCCCGTTGAGGCACTGCCGCAGCGTCCGGATCAGCCGATGGGAAGTCATCAGCCCCAGTCGCAGGATCTGACGCGTGTCTTCTCGTTCTTCTAGGGATTCGGTCGGTTCTAGAGACGTTCGACGATCGCAGCGGTGTTCGTCGGCGCCGCCATCGCGA
>CAZZBI010000126.1:11365-13490 GCA_964652385.1 uncultured Pirellulaceae bacterium
ACTCAGAGGATCCGCTTCGGCGGCAGGATGACGTTGGCGGCGAGCAGTCCGCCGACCAGACTCGTCGCGACGAGCGTCATCGTGAAGGCGAGATCGATCCCTTCGATCGTCTGACGATCGAGCAGCGCAGTCAGACTCCGGTAACCGACACTCCCCGGGACCAGGATCAGGATCCCGGGGATCTGAGCGACCGAGGCGGGGCGATCGATCCAGCGGGCATAGGCGTTGCTGACGACGCCGACCGCCAGAGCCCCCAGGAACGGCGCGAACTCTCGCCCCATCCAGGCTCCGCCGAAGGTCGCGGCCAGAAAGCCGATCGTCGAGACGATCAGGATCACCGGCCATTCGCTCCGCCTGGCCTGAAGCAGGACGGCGAACGACAGCGGTACGATCGCGACCGCCAGCCATCGCGCCCACTCGGGCGGAGCGACCAGCGACTCGACCGGCACGCGCCACGCTCCCGCCGCTCGCCACGCCAGGGCCACGCCGACCGTCAGCGTCAGGAAGGTCACGCCGGCTCCGGCCATCCGCGCCGTGCCGGCGACCAGATGCTTGGTCGCCAACTCGGTCATCGCCACGGTGAAACTCAGACCGGGGAGCAGGATGACGAGCGAACCGAGGGTGGCGATCCGGTCATCGACGTCGATCACCCACTTGCCGAGCGCCAGCGAGAGGACTGCCGCGAGGAAGCCGGCGAGCGGTTCGGTCAGACTGGCGCTCGTCGGCAGTTTCGCGACCGCCCAGCCGACGACGAAGATGAAACCGCCGAGGATCGCCGACACGCCGATCTCGTGCACGCCGCCGCCCAAAAAGAGCGTCGCTCCGGCCGACGCGACGGCGCAGGCCAAGCCGACCTGCCACGAACCGTACCGAGGAGGCGCATCGGCCACCTCGTTCATCCGCCGAGTCGCCTTGGCCAGGTCGGTCCGGCCATGCTCGACATCCTCGAGGATCTCGTCGAAGTCGATCAGCTTGCCGAGGTTCGTCTCGCCCGCATCGACTCGCAACAGACGCGTCCGTTCGCGCGCCCCTTGGTCGAACGACAGGATCAGCGACGTCGGCGTGTACAGACAGGCGACCCGCTTGCCGAGCGCCTCGGCGACCCGCACGACGACTCGTTCCAGTCGGTGCGACGGCGTACCGAAACGACTCAGCAACTCCGCGGTGCGGAGCAGGAATTCGTCCGCGGCATCATCGTCCTCGGACGGGTGTTCGGCGACGGGTGACATCGGATCGACGGGGTGGGTGGGAGCGGCGATCGCGGTCGAGCGGCGACCGCGGGGAAGGTCGCACGGACACGGTTCGCCCGGTCAGGTTCGGGCCGCGATCGCGAATCCCCGAGTATGCCCCAAGGCCGAGACTTGCCAAGCGGTCGCCTGGGCCGCCGAGGGCGGTCGGCTTGAGTCGCGTCGATTGCGACTTAGGTTTGTCCCGAGGGGGCTGTCCGGATCGGGTATCCGCGGCACGTATCCGGGATCGCAGCGCCCGCCGCGGGTGCCTTCCGCAGCGAACCTGACGGATCGGACGATTCTGACCCCTCGCTTACCTACGACCTGGGACTCTCCGCTCATGCTCCGCCCGAGTCGCCGGAACCGAATCGCGCTCCCCTGCCTTGCCCTGCTAGTGGTCGGCTGCGGAGGGGGGGAAGAGCATGAAGCGGCGCTCGTCGATCCGCTGAATCTGATCGAGAACTTCGATCCCAATCCGGCTCGCCACCATCCGACCAAGCTGATCGAGGTGAGTCTCGGGAGTTTCGCGCTCAGCCGCCCCTCGCCCGATCGAGCCGAGGTGGTGACGGTCACGTTCGACGCCTACGCCATCCTGCCGCTCGAAGCACAGGACAAGTACACGGGCCGGATCGAAGAGCGCAAGGCGCGGATCGCCGATCAGATCAACCGTCTGGTCCAGTCCGCCGGGATCGCCGATCTGAACGACCCCGAACTCCTCTGGCTCAAGGCCGAGATCCTGCCGGTCGTCGGTCGCATTCTTCAGACCGACGAGATCCGGGACATCGTGATCAACGAGTTCTCGATCGCGGTCGGCTGAGACGAGGGACGAGTGGGTGCGGTTCGGGATCGGCGTAGTGCGACCGCCCTCGGTCGCACGGGATCGGCGTAGTGCGACC
>CAZZBI010000127.1:0-13486 GCA_964652385.1 uncultured Pirellulaceae bacterium
GGGACCGGTGCAGGTGGGAGAGACGATGGACGGACGGATCGAGGGCGTCGGCACTCGTCACTTCTCCTTCGGTCGGCACGATTCGGATCGCGACCTTGCTCGGAGCCGCGACCGCAATCGTGCCGAAGTTGCCGAGATCGTGTTCGATCGTACCCCGATCGGTCTCGGCGGTCGCGACGATGCGGACCGCTGCCGAGGCCTCGGCCGTCGGAGCTGCGGCGTCGGGATCGGCCCACAGGACACCGAACGCCTGCTCCTGATCCGCCTCGACCACCAACGGCGACGTGGCATGAAAGCCGGCGGGGAGTCCGTCGATGGACACCGTGATCGATCCGCGGAAGTCGTCCTCGCGCACGACCGAGATCGAGAACTCGCGGCCGCTTCCCGGAGCGACCTGAGGGTCGCGTCCGCCGAGCGAGGCGCTGAAGTCGTGACGCTGCGGGCGCAGATCGAGTCGATAGCGGAAGTCCTCGCCGCCGAACCCTCGAACGTCGCGAACCGAGACCAGGTAGGTGCCGCTGCGGGGGGCAGTGAAGGTCAGCCGCGAATCGCTCCCCCAACGCCGCCGTGCATCGTCGTCGTTCTGATAGTCGATCGCGAAGATCGGCAGTCCGTTCGGGATCGGCCTCGCGTCGACCGGCAACGGACGGACGATGTAGCACGGCGCTCCGAGGGCATGCGAGACCGAGGTCGTATCGAACCAGGTGTGCCGCGAACCGTCGCCCGGATAGACCTTGAAGCCCGAGTCGGGGCCGCGCGGATAGAGCCACAATCGGACCACCTCGCCCCCCGCGTACAGGAACTCGTTCAGCTCCATCTCTTCCCAGTTGTGGACCCGGAAGTCGTCCGACGTGGCGGAGTCCTTCCCGCGGAAGGTGAAGTACGAATCGCGGACCGCCTGGAGCAGCACGCGGCGGACCGGTTGTCCCGATTCGTCGAGCACTTCGACGAACGAGTCGACGGGCGAGCCGCTGCGCGCCGCATCGATCTCGATCATCCACGTCTCGCCGGCACTCGCCTCGAACCGATACAGATCGCGATCGGGACTGCCGTCGGCATGATGCAGCGTCCCTGCAACGCGCGCCGGCAGCGTCAGACGCGTCGCCTCGGCGGGCAAGTCGTTCGGTTCGATCTCGTTCCCTTCCATCGCCGTCGCATCGGGGAGCGAGACCGGAGTCGGCCTCGCGGAATCGATCGACGTCGTCGCATCGTTCGCTGCCGAGTCGTCGATCGGCATCACGACCCAGCTGCCGTCGAGTCGCGCGACGACCAGGCGGTCCCCCTCCGGCGAGAAGTCGAGTCCCGAAACGATGTCACTCTGGTTGTCGAAGAAGTCGAGCTCGATCAGATCGGCGGCGGTCCAGATCTTCAGCGTCCGATCCTCGGCGGCGCTTGCGAGATAGCGCCCGTCGCTCGACCGAGCGAAGGCGACGATCGGCCCTTCATGCGCGAAACGAGCCACCTCGATCGGATTGATCGCCGGAACTCCACGCGACGCCAGCGTCCAACGCCGGATCCGGCTGTCGGAGCCCGCTCCGTAGATCGATGCACCGTCGGCCGAGAAGCGACCGACCCACTGTTCCTCGAGCGGCTGACCGAGCGTGTCGAGTCGCTCGCCGTCGGCGACTCGCCAGACCTTCAGCGTCTGATCGGCCGAAGCGCTCAGCAGCAGCTGGCCGGTCGGATCGAAGTCGAGCGAGTAGATCGCACCGTTATGTCCGGCAAACGTGCGCACCAGCTCGCCGCTCGCGACTTCCCAAAGGAGGATCGAGCGATCGTAGCCGGCGGTGGCAAGCAGCGTTCCGTCCGGGCTGAGCGCGATCGCCAGCATCGCATCGGTATGCCCCTCGAAGATCTGCCGCCGCTCTCCCGAAGCGACCTCCCACAAGTCGGCTCGGCCCGAGAGGCCGGTGATCCCCGAGGCGGTCGCAAGCAGGCGACCGTCGGTCGAAAAGCGGAGTGCATTGACCTTCCCCGGCATGCCGTCGAACGAGCGGACCGCGGGACTCGCCAGATCGATCAGGTCGACCCGACCGTAGCGCGCGAACGCGACACGTTCGGAGTCCGGTTGCCAGGCGACGGCGGTGATCGGCCGTTCGCCGTTCGGCGCAGGGGGGAGCGACGGAACGACCAGGCGTGTCGGGCGCACCGAGTCGCCGTCAGGCCCCTTGGCTCCGGCGCGGATCCAGTCGGACAGGAGTGCAATCTCCTCGGCATTCGGACCGGGCTGATCGTCGGGAGGCATCTTCGGTTCGGCGGAACCGTCGATCAGCCGGATCAGGTGACTGGCGGTCGGATCTCCGGCGACGATCACCGGTCCCGACTCTCCCCCGCGCGAGATCGCGGCGAACGAGTCGAGTGCCAAGTCCGCTTCCCGTTCGTCGGCGCCGTGACAGGCGATGCAGTAGCGAGTCAGAATCGGCGCGACATCCTCGGCATAGTCCGGCTCGTTCGGCGCTTGGGCAGCCGGGTTCGCGGAGGCGGCGGCCACGCCGGACGTCGCGACGATCGCCAGCAACAAGCCGACTCGGGCCAGAAGAATCGATCGACCGGCAAGGCGTGTCATCGAGGCATTCCGTGACGTGCGGTGGGGGGAGAAGACGTCGACGATGGGGGCGGAGCGCGTTCAGTGATTGAACAGGAACTCGCGCGTCGTCATCAGGCTCCAGAACAGATCCTCGACTCGGGTGCGCCGGTCGTCGTCGCCGGTCGCCAGGAGTTCGCCGAGCATGCGGAGTTCCTCGTCGCTCGGCTCGCGACTCAGGCAGATCATCACCGCTTCGCGGACGAGCTGCTCGTCGGTCAGACCGGCCTCCAGGAGCTTGTCGATCCGATTGTCGGGCGTCGCGAGCTTGTCGTTGATCGTCGTTCCGTTGGCCAGATGGAGGACCTGGACCATGCTCGGCTCGTTCGACCGCTCGCACTCGCAGGTAATGTCGCGCGAGTTCCGCCCGAACGCCTTCAGGAAGTACGACTGGACAGCGGAATCGTAGAGCTGCAGCGCACGGGTGCCGGCCGGATAGAAATCGGTCGGCGCCGTGTCGGCTCCCGGAAAGACGATCTTGTCGAACGGTGTCGGGACCTGCGTGACGTCCGAAGCGGCGTCGAGCAGCACTTCGGCCATCAGTCGTCGGGGAAAGAACCGCGAGTAGTGCCGTCGATCGGCGGCGTTGGTCGGCAGCACGACGCTGCTGCGCTGATAGGTAGCGCTGTTCAGGATCAGCCGGATCAGCTCCTTCAGGTCGTAGTCCTTCGCGACCAGTTGGTCGGCGAGGGCCGCGAGGAGCGGTTCGTTGCTCGCTGGGTTCGACGCCCGCAGGTCGTCGACCGACTCGACCAGTCCGACTCCCAGATAGTTGGCCCAGACCCGATTGACGATCGCGGGAGCGAAGTAGGGGTTGTCGGGCGAGACGAGCCAGTCCGCGAGCGCTTCGCGGCGATCGCGCTGGTCGTTCGGGTCGAGCGGCTCACCGTCGAGCGGCGTCGGCGGTTGGGCTCGTCCGGTCAGCGGTTGGATCAGATCGCCTCGATCGACGACGAACAGCGTTCGCTGGCCGTCCCCTCCGCGCGGATCACCTCCCCATCCCTTGGCTCGCACGCGGGCGAAGAGGTTCGCCATCGCGTAATACTGATCGTTGGTCCATTTCTCGAGCGGATGGTTGTGACAGCGGGCGCAGTTGAGCGACAGTCCCAGGAACGCCTGGCACAGGTTCTCGGTCATCGACTCGGGATCCTGATGCAGGGCATAGAAGTTCGTCGCCCCTTCGGTCTGTGCGCTCCCTCGTGCCGTCACCAAGCGGCGTGCGAACTCGTCCCACGGGACGTTCGCTTCGACGTTGGAACGGATCCAGCCGTAGAACGCCTTGACCGCTTCGGGGCGGAGGAGCGTGCCGTTGACCATCAGCAGATCGGACCAACGATACGACCAGTAGTCGACGAACTCGGGGCGTTCGAGCAGCCGATCGATCAGCTTGCGGCGCTTCTCGGGATCGGCATCGGCCAGAAACGTCCGCGTCTCGTCGGCGGTCGGCAGTCGACCGATCGTGTCGAGGTGAACGCGACGGACGAACTCCGAATCGTCGGCCGGCGGCGAGGGTTCGAGACCGAGGCGTTCGAGCTGGGCGAGCACCAGATCGTCGATCAGGTTGTGCCGCGGGGCCGAGGCGAAGATCGCATCGTCGAGATCGGTGCCGTACGGAACGGTGATTCGACCGAGCGCCACGCGACTGGAATACCAGACCGAGATCGCTCCTTCTCCCGGACCGAGCACCTCGAGTCGCCCATCATCGTCGACGCGGGCGACCGACTCGTCGGCCGACGAGAACTTGGCCCACCGGGTGACGTCGCGCGACGATCCGTCGGAGAAATGCGCGGTCACGAGCACGCGGGCCTGTTGGCCGGGCCGAAGATTCATCCGCTCGGGATGGACTCGGATCTCGGTCACCTCGGGGTCGTTCGACGACGGCTCGGCGGCACCACCGACGATCCAGTCGGCCAGGATCCGATAGTCGAGCGAGTCGACGTTCAAGCGAACGCCGCCGCGATGAGCCACCGCACCGGTCGGCTTGGTCAGCAGCAGACTCCGCCCCGGATCGGCCGGTTCGATCCGGCGACCGCGCGCCTGGCGGGTGATCGTCAGATGATCGCTGATCGGGTCGTAGCCGCGCAGGCTCAGTCGGAACCCTCCCTTGCCGGCGAGCGCTCCGTGGCAGGCTCCGCTGTTGCAGCCCAGTCGCGAAAGGACCGGCAGGACGTCATGTCGAAAGCCGGGCGAGTCGTCGACACCGCACCCGACGACCGTCACCGCCACGCTCGTGCTCGCACCGTCGATGTCGGCGACGATCGTCGCCTGGCCGTCGGCGACCGGAATCGCTTCGCCGTTCTCGATCGTCACGATCGACGGATCGCTCGACGTCCACGCGATCGACGAATCCGCCACGGCGCTGCCGATCGTCTCGTCGGCGGCGCGATGCACGATCAGCCGCTGTCGGGCAGAACGCCCCTCCAGGCGAACCTCGGTCGGCAGGATGACGAGACCGTCCGCAGCGTGCACCGAACCGCCGACGATCGGAACGGACGTCGACAATAGGACGACGAGCATCGCCAGCGAACGAAGGGGGCGGACGTGCGGCAAGCGGCAAGCGATCGACGAAAGTCGCGGGTGCATCGACATACCTGGCGCTGGTGAAGGGAGGCGAGGGGGAGGACGGGAAGAGAAACGACTCGCGAATCGGAGCGATCCGCTGGCGGTGCGGAGTCCGGGATCGTCGGTCGCGCGATCGGAGGATTGCGACAACGCCGGACGATGCCGCGGCTCGAGCGCGGCGGAGGGTCAGAACAGTTCGTGGATCTCGCGATGTCCCGGGTCGACGATGCCGAACGGTCGGCCGGCGGGACCGGGAAGACGGGTCTCGAGATCGAAGCCCAGACTGTGAAAGACCGTCGCGACCAGATCGGCCGGCTCCACCGGGCGATCGTCGGGGACCGCGCCGATCGGATCGCTCGCCCCCACGACTCGTCCCCCTTGGACGCCGCCGCCGGCGAAGACGCTGGTGAAGCATTGCGGCCAGTGATCGCGTCCTCCGGCCGGATTGACGCGCGGCGTGCGGCCGAACTCGGCGAAGTTGCAGACCAGCGTCCGATCGAGCATGCCGCGTTCGAACAGATCGCCGATCAGCGCGGCATACGCCTGGTCGTACATCGGAGCGACGATGTTCTTCATCCCTTCGATCGAGGTGAAGGGCTTCGAGCCGTGGATGTCCCAGGTGATCTCGTCGAAGACGGTCAGAAAGGTGTTGATGGTGACGAACCGCACTCCCGCCTCGATCAGTCGTCGCGCGAGCAGGCAGCATTGGCCGAAGCGATTCATGCCGTAGCGCTCGCGAGTCGCCGGCGACTCCTGAGTCAGATCGAACGCGTCGCGCGCCTGAGTGCTGGTGATCAGTCGATAGGCCGCCTGGAAGTTGTCGTCCAGCAGCGCGGCGTTTTCGGTCGCTTCGAAGCGATCGAGCGTCCGGTCGACGACATCGCGCATGCGCCGGCGTCGGTCGATGCGAGCCGCGCCGATCTGCGGCGGGGGCAGGAGATCGGGGACCTTGAAGTCGGGCTGCGACGGGTCGGCCGCCAACTCGAACGGATCGTGTGCCTTGCCGAGGAATCCGCCCGCTTGGCCGTTGGGCAGGTTGCCTCCTCCTCGCCCCATTCGCTCGGGAAGGACGACGTGCGGCGGCAGATCGGTCCGGCGACCGCGCAGATACGACACGACGGCGCCGGCATGCGGCGAGTTGATGCCGCCGGTGAACAGACGGCCGGTCTGCATCATTTGCCAACCGGCGTCGTGCACCGCAGCGCCGGTGTGATGACAGGAGCGGACGAGCGAGAACTTGTCGGCGATCTCGGCATGCCGCGGCAGGATCTCGGACACCTGGAAGGCATCGGAGCGCGTCGAGATCGGGCGGAAGGGACCGCGAATCTCGACCGGCGCGTCGGGCTTCATGTCGAACGTGTCGAGCTGACTGGGGGCGCCGAGATTGAAGATCATGATGCAGGCGCGATCGTCCTTCGAATCGTCGACCGCACCGGCTGCCTTGGCCGCCATCAGCGCCGGCAGGCTCAGGCCGATCGCGCCGAGCGCACCGACCTGAAGAAAGTCGCGTCGGGTCTGTCCGTTGCAGGTGACGGCCTGACCGCGTCCGACGAGCGAGAGCATGGTGGGAGCTCCGACAGGGAATCTCGAGAGGTGGGACCCGAGGGGAGGTGCCGAACGATTCTAGACCGGCCGATATCTCCGCGACAACGAAACCACGACCGATGCGACGCGGATCGCAGCGAGCCTGACGATCGACCTGCGGCGACGCTGCGGGGAGATCACCGTTCGCGTCGACGACTCCCGGCCGGCGTCGCCGGCAGCTAGTTTGATGGACCGCCCCGATCCTCCAGGCGTCCGATGCTCCAACGGACCGGAATCGATCGGACGCGAGCCCTTATCGTTCCCTCTTCCGATCCTGCGCGGAGTCGATCCGATGAGTCTTTCCCGTCGCAATCTGCTTGCCGGAACCGCTGCCGCCGCCGGAGCCTCGCTGCTCGGCGGTTGGGCGAGCCGCTCGAATGCTCACCCCGCTCCGACGTCGACGCCTCGCGGGGCGACATCCGAGGCGCCGTTCGTGCCGAATCGGATCGCCGTCTCGACCTACTCGTTCTGGCGCTACAACGACGGATCGAAGCTGCCGATCCTCGACTGCATCGACCAGGCGGCTCGCATGGGCTTCGACGGGGTCGAACTGCTGCACGTGCAGATGGAGGACGAATCGGCCGGCATGCTGCAGCAGTTCAAGCGCCGGGCGTTCGTCAACGGTCTGGATCTGTGCGGTCTGTCGACGCATCAGGACTTCGTGAAGCCCGATCTCGAAGAACGGAAGCAGAACGTCGAACATACCAAGCACTGCATCGAACTCGCCTATGCGATGGGGATCCCGACGATCCGGGTCAATACGGGCCGTTGGCGAACGATCGCCGATTTCGACGAGCTGATGGCGAACAAGGGGATCGAGCCGCGACTGCCGGGCTACACCGACGACGACGGTTTCGGCTGGGTGATCGGAGCGCTCGAAGAGTGTCTGCCGGTCGCCGAACGCTGCGGCGTCGTGCTGGGACTCGAAAACCACTGGGGGCTGGGACGGGACGCGGCGGGGGTGCTGCGGATCATCAAGGCGATCGACTCGCCGTGGCTGCAGGCGACGCTCGATACCGGCAACTTCCTCGAGAACATCGACGAGCAGCAGGAGGCGATGGCGCCGCATACCGTCTACGTGCAGGCCAAGACGTACTACGGCGGAGGCAAGTGGTACACGCTCGATCTGGACTACGACCGGATCGCGGCGCGACTGCAGCGGCACGGCTATCGAGGCTACGTATCGCTAGAGTTCGAGGGGCAGGCCGACTGGGAGACGGCGATTCCGGAGAGTCTGGCGCTGCTCCGATCGGCCTTCGGTCGGCGACACGACGGGTAGGAATCGGCAGCGGGGCGGCAAGGCCGCCGGAGGAGAGTCGCGTGACCGACGGATCCGGCGGAAGCTTCGCCACGACGCAGTGGCATCTGGTCTACGAGGCGGCTCGGCGCGACGAGCCGGGAGGGCTCGAGGCACTGGCGGAGCTCTGCCGCGCCTATCGCCATCCGCTGTACGGCTACCTGCGCCGCAAGGGGCTCAGTCAGGCCGACGCCGAGGACACGCTCCATTCGTTTCTCGTCCGTCTGATCGATACGTCGTTCCTCGAGGCGGCCGATCCGAAACGAGGGCGCTTCCGTTCGTTCCTGTGCACGTCGCTGCGCCACTTTCTGGCGAATCAGCGCCGCGCCGAACAGTCGCAGCGGCGCGGCGGCGGCCAGCCGCTCGTGACGCTCGACCTGTCCGATGCCGAACAACGGTACGCGCGCGAGCCGGTCGATCCTCAGGCGACTCCGGAAGAAGCGTTCGATCGCCAGTGGGCGTGGACGTTGGTCGAGACGGCGGTCGAGTCGTTGCGCGAGGAGTGGCAGCGGGGGGGCAAGGGAGAACTCTTCGACGGCCTCCGCTTCGCGATCTCGCCGGGAGCGGAACCCGAGACGTATGCGGACCTGGCCCTCCGATTCGGCATGACCGAGGGGGCGATCAAGGTCGCGGTCCATCGTCTCAGACAGGAATGCGGGCGACGGATTCGGGACGAGATCCGGCGGACGGTGGTGGACGAGTCAGAGACGGACGATGAACTCGGTCGTCTGTTTCGATTGCTGGGAAAATGAGGCGCGACGGCTGGGGAGCGACAGGAAAACCGGGGCGCAAAACGCCCGAGCGGTCTGGACGTCGACGGAGGAACGAGGCCCGGCGAGCGAATTCCGCGTGGTCGTTTGCCGGGCGGTTACGATAAGATGTGAAGACTGCGTGCGCTGCGGCAGTGGCGCGGGCAGACCGAGGGACCTTCGGACGACTCCCCACGTTCGTCCGAAACAGTGTCGAGACCGGAGACTCCCGGATCCTCGCACCTGACGTTCGGCGTACCGGAAAGGGTGACGATGAGCGGACTCGCCACGCGCGGCCAGGCGACTCGACGCACGTCGATCGAATCGCTCCTGCATTCGGCTCTGATCGCGGTGCTTCTGATGTCGGGGAGCGTCTCGTTCGCCGCGGCTCAGGAACCCGAGCCGCCGCCGTCCCCCGCCGAGACGCCGGGGGCCGAAGCACCCGCTGCGGAACCCCCCGTTGCGGAAACGCCGGCCGACGAGACGACGCCGGCGGACGAGTCTGCACCCACCGCTCCTGTGGCCGACCCTGATCCGGCTTCCGATTCGCAAGAGCCTGCTGCCGTTGCGTCGACTCCCGAGGGGACGTCCGAGACGACGGTTCCGGCGGTCGCCCCGGAAAGGATGGCCGAGATCTATGCGGGGGACGAACCCCAGACACTCGACGAACTCGTCGCGATGCAGGATCACGTGCAGGAGATCGTGCGTCGCGTTTCGCCGGCGGTGGTCGGTGTCGAAGTCGGTCCGTCGCAAGGGACCGGAGTCGTGGTGACGGCCGACGGCTACGTGCTGACGGCCGGTCACGTCATCATGCGCTCGAAGCGGTCGGCGATCGTCCGCTTTCGCGACGGGGCTCCGGTCGGCGCCCGCACGTTGGGGATCAATCGGGACATCGATTCGGGACTGGTGAAGATCCAGGCCGAGGAGAATTGGTCGTATGTCGAGATGGGCGATTCGGCCGCGCTGAAGCCGGGGCAGTGGGTCGTCACGATCGGTCATCCGGGAGGATTCCAGCAGGACCGCGGCTTGGTCGTCCGGCTGGGGCGAGTGCTGAGCGTCGGGTCGACCGGCATTCGGACCGACTGTGCCTTGGTCGGAGGGGACAGCGGCGGCCCGCTGTTCGACATGCAGGGGCGAGTCATCGGCATCAACAGCCGGATCGGCGATCAGATCGTCAAGAATATCCACGTGCCGGTGAATACGTTCGCCGAGACCTGGGACCGGCTCGCGGCGGCTCAGTCCTGGGGGAACATGAGCAATCTCGTGAAGCCCGCCTGGGTCGGCCTCAGTCTGGACGCCGCGAGCGAACAGGTGATCGTCTCGGCGGTCGCACCGGGCGGGCCGGCCGAGCTGGCGGGGATCCGAATCGGCGACCGGATCGACAGCTTCAACGGTGTCGATCTGACGAACCCCGCCTCGTTCGGCGAAGCGGTGGGGAGAACCCCGGCCTTCGAGTTGGTGCCGGTGGTGATCACGCGCGACGGGCGGCAACTGATGCTCGAACTCGAGACCGGCGAGCGGGATCGCTGAGCCGATGCGATGGCGAGCGTCGGACCGACTCTCCCGACGCTCGAACGACTCGATGACTCCGGAGTCCGCGATGCGAGCGGACGAGACGAGGGGACGATGAAGCGCGACAGTCGATGCGGCAGCGGGCGAGCGGCGAACGGCGACCGTTTTGGCGATGGCGGAGGGGCGTCCTGGAGACGCTTGGCCTGTCGCGTGGCGCTCGGCCTCGGCATCTTCGGCTCGACCTTGCCGTTTGGTCCCGAGTTGTCGGCAGCGCCGCTTGACGACGACGTCCTGCCGGCCGGCATGCCGCTCACCTCGCCCGAGGTCTATCGGACTCGTCAGGCTCGCGAGCGCGACAGCCAGGACGTGCTGTCGGCGTTCAAGCCGGTGATGATTCAGGCTCCGAACTGCACGGTCGAGATCTCGGACGGCTCGAAGCGGATCGCGCTCGGCACCGTCGTCTCGGCCGACGGCCAGATCCTGACCAAGGCAAGTCTGCTCGCCGGGAGGCCGTTCGTGGCGCTCGGACCCGACCGGACGGTCGAGGCGAAGGTGATCGGGATCGATCTGGTCGAGGATCTGGCGCTGCTCGACATCGACGCGGAGGGGCTCGAACCGGTCCGCTGGGTCGATGACTCGGTGCCGAGTCCCGGAGCGTGGGTCGTGTCGGCCGACACCGATCGGCGCGTGCGGACGATCGGCGTGGTGAGCGTCGTGCCGCGGGCGATTCCCAAGGAACGAGGGGCGCTCGGCATTCGGATGGATCCCGAAGCGCAGGGAGTCGTCATCTCGGCGTTCAGCGGCGACGACACTCCGGCCGAGAAGGCGGGGATCAAGGTCGGCGACAAGGTGACCGAGGTGAACGAGGAGCCGATCGAATCGATGGCCGAGCTGCAGGGGCTTATCTCGCAGTTCTCGCCCGGAGATGCGGTGATCCTGACGGTCGAACGAGCCGAGACGTCGATGGCGATCGAAGTGACGCTCGATAATCTGGCGCTGATCGATCCGAACGCGCGGCAGCGCGAAGAGCAGGAGACGTTGGGAGCCGACCTGAGCCTGGTGCGCACCGGTTTCTCGTCCGCATTGCAGCACGATTCGACACTCAAGCCGACCGACTGCGGCGGGCCGCTGCTGGACATTCGCGGCAACGCGGTCGGTATCAACATCGCTCGGGCCGGCCGAGTCGCGAGCTACGCGCTGCCGGCCGATACGGTGCGCGAGCGACTGGTGAAGCTCCAGTCGGGCGAACTCGCTCCCGACAAGGTCTTTGCCGATCGGATCGGCCGTCTGGACAAGGCGCTCACCCGTCTCGCGACGCAACTCGACGGGGAGGTCGGGACGCGGATGTCGGCGATCGAAGAGGAGCTCCAGACGCTCAACGCCGACCACGATCAGGCGGTCGAGTCGCTCGATCAGGCCGAGGAGCGGTTGCAGACGCTCGAGGAGCGGATCAAGACGCTGACTCGCGATCGATCGTCGCTCGATACCCGCATCAAGCAGCTGCGCGAAAAGTCGGACGACTATCGAGCGCAGATCGAGGCGTTGCGGCTGGGCGTCCGGCCTCGCTGAGAGATCGAGCGGTCGTAACTGCGACCGCCCCCGGTCGCAGCGTGGCGTACTGCGACCGACCCCGGTCGCAGCGTTCGTTCGCGTCAACGCACGGGGTACCCCTGCGCTTGGCGCTTCGGGCTGGGAGGCACAGGGACCCCCTTGCTGACGCGGCGGGCTGGGAGAGGCACTGGGGAGTTCTGTCGTCCCTGACGGGACTCGCGATCTCGAGCGCTCGGTCTCACTTCCCGGCGATGAATCGCCGGGCTATTTTCGGCCGTCCCTGCGGGACTTCGCCGTCGTGCGACCGCCACCGGTCGCAGCGTTCGTCGTCCTGCGACCAACCTGGGTCGTAGCGTTCGTGCACTTGGCGCGTTGCGAGCTGAGGCCAAATCGAGTCCCGAAGGGACGATAGAAATTAGCCCACCGATTTATCGGTGGGGGAGCGTCGGTCGTCGCGCACTATTGAGTCCCGCCAGGGACGACAGAGCTTCGGCGACGGTCGACTGGCAGTGATTTTCTGTCGTCCCTGACGGGACTCGCGATCTCGAGCGGTCGGTCACACTTCCCGGCGATGAATCGCCGGGCTATTTTCGGCCGTCCCTGCGGGACTTCGCCCTCGAGCGACCGCCATCGGTCGCAGCATTCGTTCGCGTCAGCACACCGAGGACCCCTGCGCTTGGCGCTTCGGGCTGGGAGGCGCGGGGACCCCTTGCTGACGCTGCGGGCTGGCGAGAGCGTCGAACGGAGTCGGTAATCGGCCAAGGATTCACGCCGGCCGCGGAAGCGAGCGCCAGAACTGCTGCAGTTCACCCACGGCCGAATCGGGTAGCCCTTGAGGCGAATAGGCACCGCAGTTGACCAGTTCGCCGAGTCGTTTGGCCGGATCGCGCAGGTCGGGATGCTCGGCGGCAAGACGACTGGCGAACTCGATCGGGGTCTGATCGGCCGAGCGTGGGCAGCCCGCCTCGTACGCCCACGATTCGAGCGCCTGGAAGGTGTACGCGACCAGTTCCAGCGGCGTCGAACGCCGGGCAAGCCCGGAAGCGAACGGGTCGGTGAACTCGCGGAAGGGGCGCGGACGCGGGGCAGGAGGCGGGGAGACGGCCGTAGCAGCCATGGTGTCGCGCGGCTTCCCTCCGAACAGACTCGCCCACCACGCAGCGAGTCCTTGCAGGAAGTTCGCGAACCCGGCGATCCAACTCTTGCCGTACAGCACCGCTGCCGCGATCACGACGACCGCCAGCGCGATGCCGGCCAACAGCCGGAAGAGGTCACCGACCGAGTCGAGATTCGGAAGGAAATCGAACGACGAACCGCTGCCGGCTCCCCCCCCCGATCCGATCGCCGAGCTGCTCCCCGTTCCGCCGCTTCCCGAGGTGCTCGAGCCGCTCGACGAACCGGCCTGCGAACCGTTGCCGTTCGAGTTCTGCGATCCGCGGTCGTTCCCGGTCCGATCTCCGGACTGAGAGCCTCCGGACTGCGAGCCTCCGGACTGCGAGCCTCCGGACTGCGAGCCTCCGGACTGCGAGCCTCCGGACTGAGAGCCTCCGGACTGAGAGCCACCGGACTGCGAGCGTCCGGACTGAGAGCCACCGGACTGAGAGCCTCCGGACTGCGAGCCTCCGGACTGCGAGCCTCCGGACTGCG
>CAZZBI010000128.1:0-7928 GCA_964652385.1 uncultured Pirellulaceae bacterium
GCCGTGCGACGTCGGGCATTCGAGACGGCTCGTGGCGCGATCGGTGTCGATGTCGCAGGCCCTCGGCTCGGGACGAGCCGGGGCTACAACGGGGGCAGAGCCGTTGCAGTGCGACCGGGGTCGGTCGCACTACGGCGGTCGGTCATACTACGGTAGACCCTCGAACGAACCGGTCTACTGGTCGATCGTCCAGCGGAGATTGCGGCGCTTCTCGAGGTCCAGGAACCAGTCCTGCAGAAACTCGCCGATGTCGGCGCCGACGATCCGAGTCGCGTTCGGATTCGGAGCGGTCTGGTTCATCACCGCCGTTTCCGACAGCGGACCGGTCGTCTCCTTTTCGAGCACCTGCACCGCGTACACCGTCTCGTGGCGGTAATCGATGCCGATCACCTTCCCACCCGCCTCGGCCGCGAAGACCGGGTCCATGAACTCCTGCCCGAGATCGTCGAGCGTCTCGGTCACCGTCACGCCGTCGGCCCCGGTCTTCGAGTAGTTGACCGGGCTGATCGTGATCTGTCCGAACGAGCCGATGTTGCCGCCGCCGACGCTCCAGTACGAGAACGGCCGCGACTCGATCACCTCGTCCCCGAACGCATCCTTCAGCGTCTGATCGCCGCTGATCGCGGCGAGCTTCTTCTCGGCATCGGCCTTGGCCAGTTCGACCGCCTTTTCCCACCGCCAGAAGCGGATGATCTCGTCCGAGCATTCCTCGAACGACGGCACGTGACTCGGGCTCGCTTCCGCGACCCAGTACAGGTAGCTGTCGCCGAACGTGACCTGCGGCTCATACGGCCGAACCGAGTCGACTCCCGATCCGAAGATCTCGTCGACGACCGTCGGTAGGCGGCCGAGCGACTGGAGCAGCTGAAAGTCGAGCTCCGACGGCTGCTCGCCGATCTCGATCGATCGCAGCTGATCGGCATCGTAGAGCTTCTCGGTATCGCCGAAGACGATTCCGAACTCTTCGGACCACTCCTTGAAGTTCGGCTTCGTCGGCTCCGCTGCCTCCGCGTCGGTCCCCGATTCCACACCGTCTCGCCACGAGGCGAGGTCGAGCATGTACTCGGTCAGCCGGCTGCGGAGCGTTTCCTTGATTTCGCCTTGCTTGACCCGAGCCTTCTCGCGCTTCAGGTCGTCGCGAATCCGCGTCTTCATCGCGTCGTCCAGCGGCTTGAACCGGACCGGGACCTCGGCTTCGGTCGCCGGAGTCTGATCGGTTCCGGTCTCGACCACCGGCGCCTCGGGAATCGTCACCTCACCGGTCGACGAAGGGACCTCGGCCGGCGCTTCGGTCATCGGTTCCTGAGTCTCGGTCGTAGCCGGAGTTTCGGTCGGCGTCTCGGCCGGCACCGGCGTCTCCTGCGGCACGGCGGGAGGAACCGGAGCGTCGTTCGCCGGATCGTCCTGGGCGTCGGTCGAGACGAAGCGGATGCGATCGGCGACCAGCGACGACTGTTGCGGAGGCTCGTTGCCGTCACCCGATCCGGACGGCGCCGGCTCGATCGGCGCCGGCGGAAGATCGCCCGGCATCGGACCGGGAGTCTCGGCCGGTGCAGGCGTCTCGGTCGGAGCGGGCGTTTCCGGCGCCGGCGTCTCGCCCGAACCCATCGGCATCGGGACATCGCTCGGCGAAACGGGATCCGTTCCGGGGAGCGGCGCATCGCCACCTTCGGCCGGCGGAATCAACGGCGTCTCGGTCTCGCCCGGCAGACCGGTCGACGGCGCACCGGAGTCGATGACGCTCAGATCCTTCCGCGCGACTCGCGCGTCGTATTCGGCCTGAACCTCGGCATCGCTGATGCGGCCGACCGAACCGGTGAGCGATTCGATCCGAATGTCGAACCACTGCACGCGAGCCTTGTCGAGCGAGCGGAAACCGGGGCGGAGCTTCTGGAGGTCCGGCGTCTTGGTCGCCGCTTCGGCATACAGGCGACGCATTTCCGAGCGGCTCGGCGTCTCCTTCACCTGCTCGAGAAACGGTTCGACCGCGACCGGGACCATCTGCACCTTGACCGTGTCGTTCGTCATCCGCTCGGCGACCAGCGCCGACACGGGAGTGACGTACGGATCGCGCGTCTGACGCTCGATGACGCCGGTCTGCGGATTCATGCCGGCGCGAATGCCGCCGATTCCGGAGAGCAGGAAGTCCTGCAGGCGGATCGCGAGCAGCTCGATCTGCAGTTGCTGGCGGAGTGCCGCGTACGACATTCCCCCCTTGGTCATGTCGCGGAGCAGGGCGCGATAGTCCCCTTCGCGGAACTCGTTCCCGCCGACCTCATCCAGAAAGTCGTCGATCGCCGCGTCGCCGACCACCATCCCCATCCGACGCGCCTCGTCGGCCATCAGCAGGATGACGACTTCCGAGTAGAAGTTGTCGGCGGAACGCGAGCCGGCAGGCATCAGATTGGGGTCGACGCGAACGTTGACCCCCTTGGCTCGCGCCTGCATGTACAGCTGGAACAGGAACTGCTGCGTGATCTGGTGCTGCTGACGGAATCGCCGCAGTCCGTCCTGGTCGTAGTAGCCGCCGTCCCAACTGACCGCCAACTTGCGACCGTCGTCCTGACGCACTTCCGGACGACCGAAGTTCGTGCTGACGACCCCTCCGAGAATGAACGCGATCATCAACAGAACGCCGAAGAAGACCAGCATCTGACGCTGGTACTTTCGGAAGGCCTTCAACGGACTCGCCATGGTCTCGATTTCCTTCTCGCACGGTGCACGCGGGGCCTCACACCGACTTGACAAGCCCGTCTCGATCCCTGAAACCTTGGAACCGGTCGTCGGTGACAGCCCATCTTCCGCAAGGCAGGTCGGGCTGGATCGCAGCGAAACCGGAGATTTTAGGGGGACGACCCCCGAATACAATCCCAGTTGCCTCGTCCGCCACCGACCCCCTCGCTCGTTCCGTGGTTTGCACGAGGGGTCGAGCGGCTCACCTTGCCGCGACCGCTCCGATCAGCGTCGCTCGTTTCGACACCGCTTCGTCCGTCTCGTTCGCCGTCGTCCTCCGACTTCGCTCGGCGATCATCCGAACGCCAAGCGGTCGCGCCCTACGATTCGAAACGGTTCCGTTTCGAGGCAAGTCGCTCGGCGCGAAGCCGTCCGAGGTCTCGAGCCGGTCGACACGATCGAAACCGTCGCGATCGCGAGAGCGTGATGCCGAATCGGCGGAGGCGAGTGAAGGATAGGGAAGTACGGAGAGCGAGGCGAAGTCTCGCGAATCGGCCGGCGAACGGGGAAGATCCGAATCGAACGGGAAGGTTGCGGCGATCGATCGACCAGTCAGGCGTCAAACGCGGCGAAGGGGATCGGGTGAGCTGCGTCGAACGGGACGATCGAGCGATCGGCGAGCGAGCGGACCGATGACGCACGAGAGTCCGATCGATCCGACGTCGGAAAACGGACTGCGGCCGACCGCTCCCGGCCACAGATAGACAGGATCACCGCTCGTCGGCGACCGAGGTCTTCGGCTCGTTCGGGGCGTTCGCTCGCTGCGGCGCCTCGGGGGCTCGGGCCAGGCCACGACCGCCGACCCTCGATCGACGACTCGTCGTTCGACGAACGACTTCGCCTCGCTCGACTCACGTTCCCCTTCGTCCTGCGTTATCCTCGCGGCTCCGGATCCCCTTCCTGACCGCTCCCGACCTGCCCGACTCCCCTTCTACCCCGAAGCGTCAACATGGCGAAGCAAACGGCCGCTCAGGAGCACGCGCTGGTGATCGTCGAATCGCCGGCCAAGGCGCGCACGATCGGCAAGTTCCTCGGCAAGGGGTACACGGTCGAAGCGAGCATCGGGCATATCCGCGATCTTCCGCAGGGGAAGAAGGAGATGCCCGAGGAGCACAAGTCGGCCAGTTGGGCGCGTCTGGGCGTGAACGTCGACGAGGACTTCACGCCGATCTACGTCATTCCGCAGGAGAAGAAGCAGCACATCACCAAGCTCAAGAAGCTGGTCAAGGAAGCGACCCGACTGTATCTGGCGACCGACGAAGACCGCGAAGGAGAGGCGATCAGCTGGCACCTGCGCGAAGTGCTGCAGCCCAAGGTGCCGGTCGAGCGGTTGGTGTTCCACGAGATCACCGAAGAAGCGATCCGCAATGCGCTCGCTCACACTCGGAACATCGACGACGGCCTGGTGCGGGCACAGGAGACTCGCCGCATTCTGGATCGCCTGTACGGCTACGAGATCTCCGAATTCTTGTGGCGGAAGAAGCTCGGCCGGTCGGCCGGGCGTGTGCAGAGCGTCGCGGTCCGACTGATCGTGCAGCGCGAGCGGGAACGGCGAGCGTTCCGTGAGGCGACGTACTGGGACCTGCTCGGCCGCTTCTCGACCGCCGCTCAGGAGCGGTTCGAGGCGATGCTGGTGAGCGTCGAAGGACGCCGGATCCCGTCGGGCAAGGACTTCGATTCGACCACCGGCAAGATCAAGGACCCGAATCTCCTGCTGCTCGACGAACGTCAGGCCGGAGAGCTGCTGCAGCGATTGTCCGGACAGGATTTCCGCGTCGCGTCGCTGCAGGTGAAGCCGTACACGCAGAAGCCGGCCGCTCCGTTCACCACCAGCACGCTGCAGCAGGAAGCGAACCGCAAGCTCGGGTTCACCGCGCGGCGGACGATGAGTGCGGCGCAAAGTCTGTACGAGAACGGTTACATCACCTACATGCGAACCGACTCGACCAGCCTGGCGTCGGTCGCCGTCGATGCCGCTCGCGATCTGGTCCGGACCGAGTACGGGCCCGAGTTCCTTCCCGACCAGCCGCGGATCTACAAGTCGGCGGTTCGCAATGCCCAGGAGGCTCACGAGGCGATCCGTCCGGCCGGACATCCGTTCCGTGTTCCCGAATCGCTCCGCAGCGAACTCGGTTCGGACGAGTACCGCCTGTTCGAGATGATCTGGAAACGGACGATCGCCAGTCAGATGGCCGATGCCCGAGGCCGTCGCGTGACGTTGACCGTCGAAGGGGGTGGCGCCGTCTTTCAGGTCAGCGGCAAGACGATCGACTTCCCCGGCTTCCTGCGAGCCTATGTCGAAGGGGCCGACGATCCGAATGCCGAGTTGGCCGAAAAGGAGACGATCCTGCCGTCGGTGCAGGAAGGCGATCGCGTCTCGCTCGCCGGTCTCGATCCGAAGAGCCACACGACTCAGCCGCCGGCGCGATTCAGCGAAGCGAGTCTGACGCGCGAACTCGAAGAGCGAGGGATCGGGCGACCGAGCACCTACGCGTCGATCATCGAGACGATTCAGGACCGGAACTACGTCTTCAAGAAGGGGAATGCGCTCGTCCCCACCTGGACCGCGTTCTCGATGGTCCGGCTGATGGAAGAGCATTTCCCGTCGTTGGTCGACTACGAGTTCACGGCGAAGATGGAAGACCTCCTCGACTCGATCAGTCGTCAGGAGGCGGAGCACATCGCGTATCTGCACGACTTCTACTTCGGCGCCGACGACGTCGGTCTCAAGACGCGGCTGGGGACGAAGATCCGCGAAGTCGACCCGCGCGAGATCAGCACCTTTCCGCTCGGGACCCCGACCGAAGGCGAGCATCGCGAAACGGTGAACCTGCGCGTCGGACAGTACGGTCCGTATCTGGAACAGGGAACGCGCAAGGCGAGCGTGCCGGAGGATCTGCCGCCGGACGAACTGACGCTCGACGTCGCGCTCGAACTGCTCCGCAAGGGCGAGGTGGCCGAAGAGCCGCTGGGGATCTGCCCCGAGACGCATCGTCCGGTTTTCGTCCGCAACGGCCGCTTCGGTCCCTACGTGCAGTTGGGGATGGCGGACGATCCCGAGAAGCCGAAGAACGCGTCGCTGCTCAAGGGAATGACTCCCGAAGAGCTGACGCTCGAAACGGCGCTCCAACTGCTGTCGCTCCCGCGAGTCGTCGGCGATCACCCGACGCTCGGCGAGCCGATCGAAGCCCACAACGGACGTTACGGACCGTACGTGAAGTGCGGCGCCGAGACCCGTTCGTTGCCCGAGGGCGTAACGCCGCTGAACGTCACGCTGACTCAGGCGATCGAGCTGCTGGCTCAGCCGAAGTTGCGCGGCCGAGCGGCGGCAACCCCTCGCGAGCCGCTCAAGACGTTCGAGGCGTCTCCGATCACGTCGCAGCCGATCAAGCTGATGGCGGGACGGTTCGGACCGTACGTCACCGACGGCGAAACGAACGCGTCGCTCCCCCGCGGCTCGGACCCCGAGACGTTGTCGTTCGAGATGGCGGTGCAGCTGTTGGCCGAGCGGGCCGCCAAGGGGGGCTCGAAGAAGAAGGCTCCGAAACGCGGCGCCAAGAAAGCCGCGACCGGCACCGCCAAGAAGGCCGCTCCGCGCAAGACCGCCTCGAAGGGGGCGAAGAAGAAGAGCTCGTAGTTGGCGTAGTGCGACCGCCCCCGGTCGCACTGCAACGGCTCTGCCCCTTTGTAGCCCCGGCTCGTCCCGAGCCGAGGGTGTGCGAGTCAGGCACCGGTCACGCCACGAGGCGTCTCGAACACCCGAAGTCGCCCGGCCGCGCGTCGGGGACGACGCGGGCCAACGCCGGCGCCGAGCCGTTCGCGTGGGCCCGGCCACTCCGTGGCCGAGGCGTGGTTTCGGTGCGCTGCCGCAAGAGCCTCGGAGCTCAAACGGCGTGAGCGTCTACCCGAGCTCGGGCTCGGAGAGCCCGAGTCCACGAGCTGCAACTGTTGCCGATCCGAGAGTCGTGACCAAGCGAGACGCCTAGGGCTCCGGCACTCAGCGCTTCGGGCCAGGAGTCATCAAGGGGCGCTTGCCGATCGCTTCATTCTTCGCGTTTTCGAGCACTTCGATCAGCTGAGACCGTTCGATCGGCTTGCCGAGAAATGCCGAACAGCCGGCCTCGAAGCACTTTTCGGCATCGCCCGCCATGGTATGAGCCGTCAGCGCGACGATCGGCAGATCGAAGCCGAGTTCTCTCAGCCGTCGCGCCGCGGTGTAGCCGTCCATGACGGGCATCTGCATGTCGAGCAGCAGCAGATCGAAGCGATTCGGTTCGGCCAACAATCGCTCCACCGCCTGGGCTCCGTCTTCGACGATTTCGAACTCGACCTTCGCCTTGGCCAACAGGAACTTCAGCAGCTGACGATTGTCGGGTCCGTCGTCGGCGACCAGCACTCGCAACACGCTCGACGCGACCGGTGGCTCGGTTCCGTCCGACGACGATCGGCCGACGACCGACGGCGATGCGTCGTGAGTCGAATCGTCGGGCCTCGGCGAAGCATCGTCATCGAGTTCGCCCGCAGGCTGCCCTCGTTGTGTCCGATCTTCGCCGACGGGTAGTTCGGTCCCCGGAGCGGGGCGCAGATCGGGGAGCGACACCTGAAAGCAGCTTCCGATGCCGACCTCGCTCGTCGCGACCAGTTCGCCTCCCATCAGGCTGACCAAGCGTCGCGAGATGGCGAGACCGAGACCGGTGCCGCCGTACTTGCGAGTCGCCGAGGCATCTCCCTGCTGAAACGGATCGAAGACTCGCATCAGCTCGGCGTCGCCGATCCCGATTCCGGTGTCGGTCACGGTGATCGTGATCCGTCCGGTCTCTTCGCCGATCGCGACGCGGACCCGAATCGACCCTTCCTGAGTGAACTTCACCGCGTTGCCGACCAGGTTGGTCAGCACCTGTCGGATCCTCGTCGGATCGCCGTTCAACAGCACCGGGACGTCCGCCGCCACCTCGGACTCCAGGCGGACGTTTCGGTCGCGGACTCGCACCTGCAGGAGTTCGATCACGTCGGCGACCAGCGTCCGGATCGAGAACGGAATCGACTCGAGCTCGATCTTTCCCGCCTCGATCTTCGAAAGGTCCAGAATGTCGTTGATGATCGCGAGCAGATGGCGTCCGTTACGGCGGATCGTTCGGACATGCTCCGCTCGCAGTTCGGGGTCGGACTCCTCGAGCAGCAGGTCGGCGAACCCG
>CAZZBI010000128.1:7938-13388 GCA_964652385.1 uncultured Pirellulaceae bacterium
ATCGAGGTCATCGGCGTCCGGATCTCGTGACTCATGTTCGCCAGGAACTCGCTCTTCGCCCGGTTGGCCACCTCGGCCGCGCGGCGAGCCCGATCGAGTTCGCGCTGCGTCGTCATCAGCAGCGTCAGATCGGTCCGCAGGCTGACGAACCCTCCGTCGACCGTCGGTCGATCCGACACGTGCACGTGCCGATTCGGCAGCTCTTCGTGACGCTCGTCCTGACCGCGATCGACCGCGGTCAACGTCCGTTCGGTCCACGAGTCGGTCGACAGTTCGCATCGGACCGACGGCACCCGTTCGGCATAGGCGCGGAGCACGGCGCGATAGTCGGCGCCCGGCACCGCCAGCTCCGCCACCTCGGGGTACATCTCGCGGAATCGACGATTCACCAACTGGATCCGTCGCTCGGCGTCGACCATCACCAGCCCGGCATCGATCGATTCGACCGCGATCACCAGCTGCCCGCGGATCCGAACCAGCTCCTCTTCGATCCCCTTGCGCCGTGAGATGTCGGTGTGCGTACCGACCAGACGGAGCGGCCGCCCACGGTCGTCCCGCTCGAGCAGCCTGGCGCGTGTCAGGATCCATCGATACCCGCTCTGCGCATCGCGGATCCGATACTCGAGATCGCATTGCGAGGTGAGGCCCGAGAAGTGATCCTCGAGCTCGCGCTCCGCACGGTCGAGGTCTTCCGGATGGATCAGCGCGAACCAGTCGCGCCGGTTGCGCGGAACGGGCTGATGCTCGGCCAGCAGGCCGTTCCAGAGCGGCGACAGGGTGACCAGGTCCTCGGCGACGTCCCAATCGAACAGGACGTCGTCGGTCGCGGTCAACGCCAACTCCAGTCGCTCGCGACTCCGCTCCAACTCGCGAGTCGCTTCGACCGCCTGATCGTTCATGCGGCGCAGGTCGCTTTCGGCGCGCCGCCGGTCCGTGATGTCGTCGAAGCAGCCGAGCACGCCGATCGCTCCGCCGTCGGCACCGCGCAGAGCGACCTTGCTCACCAATAGCGTTCTGAGATCGCCGTCCGCCAGTCGCAGCGACTCCTGGCGTCCCAGACGACTCTCGCACGTCCCCATGATCGTCCGGTCGTCGACCGCCAGACGCTCGAAGGCGGCCGAAGGCCAGGCGAGTTCGTCGTCCGTCTTGCCGATCAGCTCCGCCGGGCTGCCGAGCCCCAAGGACCGCACAAACGTCCGGTTCGCTCCCGAATAACGCCCCTCACGGTCCTTCCACCAGATCGCGTACGGCACGAGATCCAGCACGTTCTCGAGCAGCGCACTCTGCTGCTCCGCCGTCTCGCGACCGCGGCGCTGCGCATCGATGTCGAGCATCACACCGAGAATTCTCAGCGGCAGACCGTCGCGATCGCGCGAGATCAGGCGTCCGCGGATCGACAGCCAGCGGTAGCTTCCGTCGCGCCGCCGCATTCGCAGTTCGGATTCGAAATGAGGCGTCTCACCCTGGAAATGTCGCTGGATCGAGTCGAGCAGCGCGTCGAGATCGTCGGGATGAGTCAGCCGAGTCCAGGTCTCGATCCGCGGCTCGAGTTCCGCAGCGTCGTAACCCAGTACTTCGCTCCATCGCTGCGACAGGACCAGTGCCCCCGAGTCGACGTACCAGTCCCAGATCGCAGTGCCGCTCCCCTCGAAGGCCAGCTCCAGACGCTGGCGATAATCGTGCAGCCGCATCCGGTTCTCGGTCTGTTCGGTCAGGTCGTGCAGATTCAGCACGCAGCCCGCGAACGCTCCGCGCGCATCGGTGATCGGCGTTCCGTAGACCGACACGATCCGCCCTTCGGCCGACGGATCCTCGAGTCGCCACCGATCGTCCAGCAGCGGCTCGCCCGACCGCCGGATCCGATGGAACGGATGCTGCTCGGCCGAGGTCCGTTCGCCGTCGATCGACACGACCCGGAACAGATCGCTCATCAGCTGCTTGCCGGTCGGATCGCCCGGGCCGAACCAGCGACGCGCCAATCGATTCGCGCGGCGGACTCGGCCGTCGGCATCGACCACCAGCATCGCCGACGGACTGGCGTGGAAGATCGCGTCCAGATGGCTGCGCTCCGAAGCCAATCGCTCCATCCGCCGTTCCTGTTCGGTCGTGTCGAAACCGACCCAGCGGAATCGGACCGTTCGACCGACGACGACGCGAACCAGCGAACCGAGAGCGGTTCTCGGGCGCCCGTCGTCTCCCGTGCGGCGCAGCGTGCCGTGCCAGGCGCGACGGCGACTCGCCTCGAACGCCCCTTCCGGAATCAGCGCCTCGGCCGAACCCCCTTCGCTAAGTGCCGACGCCGGTCGACCGAGCAGATAGTCGCGCCCGAAGCCGCACCACGCGGCGAACTCGTCCGACACGTCGACGAAGCGCCGCCGCTCGTCCAGTTCGAAGCCGATGGTCCCGTCGAGCGACGCGGAGGTCGACGGGCGGAGGGCGCCCGCAGCGACGTTTCGGTGCCGCCGAGCCGATCGGGCTCGCTGCAAACGCTGACGCAGGCGCAGTCGATCACGCAGTCGCCCCGATTCCATCCGCGCGATGCCGGCGAGCGCCAACGTCAGACCGAGCGAAAAGAGGATCAGCTGCGGCAGCGCTTCGGCTGCGTCGGCGATCAGCCCCAAGGTGGCGGCTGCCGACGCGACCGTCCAACCGATGGCGACCCACCAACCGGCGTTCCGCTCGACCGATCGATTTCGTCGCACGCTTGCCATCCGTGATCTCCGCTCTCGTCGGCGATCCCCGCCGCCTGCGACCGCGAGCGTGCCCGACGGCCGTCAGCCGCATCGCAACGCTCCGATCGAACTCCCTCGATCGCCTCGGTCGGACGAACGCTCCGTGTCGTCCGGCGCTCTCCGTCCGACCATCGGAACGACTTGGGATCCCGCTTGCTTTCCGGGACCTCGAGGGGGACGCAATTCGCGAAGACTGGTCGAACCGTTCGCACGATAGCGACGTCGACGGCTGCGAAAGAGATGCCGGCCAGTCAAACCTTGACGGCCGGGCAAGCGAGTCGGGCCGGACGATCGGGCGGCAGGTCGCACGTCGCGACCCGTCAGGCCCGGGAGATTTCCGCTCGCGAGTCGCCGATCGCTCAGGCCAGGATCTCGCGGATCAGCTTGCCCGCGACATCGGTCAGGCGAAAGTCGCGGCCGTTGTAGCGATAGGTCAGTCGCTCGTGGTTCAGGCCGAGCAGGTGCAGAATCGTCGCGTGAAGGTCGTTCAGGTGGACCCGATTCACCGCCGCCTTGTAGCCGATCTCGTCCGACTCGCCGTAGCTGAAGCCCCCCTTCACTCCTCCTCCGGCCATCCAGGCCGAGAAGCAATGCGGATTGTGGTCGCGCCCCGGCTGACCGCCGACCTGCGCGATCGGCAGCCGTCCGAACTCGCCGCACCAGATCACCAACGTCTCGTCGAGCAGCCCGCGTTCCTCGAGGTCCCCCAACAGCGCCGCGACCGGCTTGTCGGTCTCGCCGGCGAACTGAGCGTGGTTCCCGCGGATGTCGTTATGCCCGTCCCAGGAACGCTGATTCTCCATTCCTCCCGAGTAGATCTGCACGAACCGGACACCCCGTTCGACCAAACGGCGAGCGGTCAGGCACTGCCGGGCGAAATGGTCGCAGGCCGGATCGTCGATCCCGTAGCGATCGCGCAAGTACTGCGGTTCGTCGTCCAGGTCGAGCGTTTCGGGGGCGACCGTCTGCATCCGATACGCCAGCTCGAAACTCTCGATCCGCGCCGCAAGTTCTCCTTCGCCGCGCCGCGATTCGCGATGGCGACGATTCAGCTCGCCGATCAGATCGAGTTGCCCGCGCTGCGTCTCGTCCGTCGCACCGCCAGGACGCTGCAGGTTGTCGATCGGATCGCCGGTCGGCTTCAGATGGGTCCCCTGAAAGACGCCGGGGAGGAAACCGGCGCTCCAGTTCGCGGCGTTCCCCTTCGGCAGGCCGCGCCCCTTCGGATCGCTCATCACGACGAAGCCCGGCAGATCTCGACTCTCGCTCCCCAGGCCGTACGTCACCCACGATCCGACGCACGGAAAGCCCATCCGCGCGAAGCCGGTGTTCATCGCGAAGAGCGCCGGCGAATGATTGTTCGACTCGGTGTAGCCCGAGTGGATGAAGGTCATCTTGTCGACATGTTCGCCCAGATGGGGAAAGATCGACGCGACCGGTTTGCCGCACTCACCGCGCGGCGTGAAGGCGAACGGGCTCTTCATCAGGTTGCCGACCGCGTCCTTGAAGAACCCGGTCTCGTTCGAGAACGACGGATCGAACTCGCGAATCGTCCGGCCATCCCAGCGTTCGAGTTCGGGCTTCCAGTCCCACGTGTCGACCTGACTCGGTCCGCCGTTGATGAAGAGCCAGATGATCCGTTTCGCTCGCGCCGGAAAGTGCGGCGCTACCTCGGCCAGCGGTTGCAGCGCACGGGCCCCCAGATCGTCGGCACTCGCCTGCCCGATCAGCCCCTCTTCCTGCAGCAGACCGGCCAGCGAGATCATGCCGAAGCCGCAGCCGGCTCGGGCCAACCAGGCGCGCCGCGAGGTCAGGTCATTCATCATCGGTCCCATCGTTCGTTCCTCGTGCGCTCGTCGCATCGCTCGTTCGCCGAACCGGTCGCCGCTACGGTCGCGGTTCAATCGACATAGATGAACTCGTTCGAACTCATCAGCGCCTGGCACAGATCGATGCGGGCATCGCGAGCCGGGTGAGCATGTCCCGCCGCGACGTGCCGCTGTGCCTGGCGAGCCAGGAACTCGAGGGCCAAGGTCCGCTCGGCCTCGTCGGGAGCGCGACCGAACGCCAACGCGTACAGTCGATCGATCGCCGCGATGTCGTCGAGCGAATCGACGCGAGCCGTGAGGGCTGCGGACCAACTGCGCCCCTGCGGGCTGTTCAGGAACATCAGGGCCTGAGGAGCGATCGTCGTGCGGGCTCGCTGACCGATGCTGACCAGATGCTCGGGCCAATCGAAGAGCATCATCATCGGAATCAGCTCGCTCCGCTTGATGAAGAAATAGACGCTCCGCCGCGTCATGTTCGGATCGAGCGAACCGGGGCCGTACATCGTCCGGTCGAGTCGTCCGGCGGTCGCGAGCATCGTGTCGCGGATCGCTTCCGCTTCCAGTCGCCGCGGCTCGCGACGCCACCAGCTGACGTTGTCCGGATCGGCCGCTCGGCCCGCTTCGCTATCGACCGACGAGCGCACGTAGGCGGCACTCGTGACGATGCGCCGATGCAGCGACTTCAGCCGCCAGCCGCCGTCGATCAGATCGGCCGCCAGCATCTCGAGCAGTTCGGGATGATCGGGGGTCGCCCCGACGAAACCGAAGTCGCTCGGCGTCGCGACCAGGCCGCGGCCGAAATGGTGCTGCCAAAGTCGATTCGCCATCACGCGAGCCAGCAGCGCTCCGGCCCCTCGTTCGACGTCGACGATCCAATCGGCGAGCGCGG
>CAZZBI010000129.1:0-8260 GCA_964652385.1 uncultured Pirellulaceae bacterium
CATCTGCAGGAGCTGCGGCAGTTCACCAGCGTCCTGACCCTGACCTATCGCCGCCACCGGTAAGGAGCCTCGCCCGATGACCCGCGTCGACGTCGGCCCGTACCGCATGCGTTTCACCGACGAGAAGGGAGTCTCGACGGAACTTCCCGGTTTCGACTCCACCGACGACATGCTCAAGGTGAAGTCGATCCAGAAGAAGTTCCGCGACTCGTGGACCCGTCCGCTCGCCGATCAGTGGGAGGTGATCGAGAGCGGCGGGTCCACGGCGGTCGTCACCGGCGGGGTGCTCACCATCGCCTCGGGGACGACCGCCGGCGGGTTCGTCGAGCTGCTCTCCAAGGAATCGTTCACGATTCCGTTTCGCGCGGTGATCGCCCTGCAGACCGGCACGCGGCAGGCCAACAACCATCAGATCGTCGAAGCGGTCTCGGTCGATCCGCTGACCGGGCTTCCCGACGGACGTCACGCATTGCAGATCGACGTCGGCGGAGCGGCCAGCACCACGGTGACGCAGATGCGATACGCCGTGCAGAACGGCGGCTTGGCTCCGCTCGAGAGCGGCGCCGTGACCATCGTCACCACGGCCTCGATGACGATGCTCGAGCTCGAACCGTTCTCGGACGAGTGCTACTTCCATTCCCGCACGCTCGATGCCGTCACCGGTCGTTCGAACTCCTATGTCCGACATCAGCAGATTCCCGACCCGACCGCAATCTACAAGCTCCGCATCCGCTCGCAGAATCACCAGGCGTGGAAGTCGATCGCGAACGTCACCGCGGGCACCGAAGGGGTCGTCCGCATCACGTCGACCGCCCACGGTCTGAGCGGCAATCCGACGGTCTGGCTCGAGGCGCTCGTCGGCGTGACCGACGGCAGCGCGGAGCTGCGCGGCAACTACGCGGTCACGGTAGTCGACGCCAACAACTTCGAACTGCCGGGAACGCTGCTGGCCGGCAGCTACGTCGCCGGCTCGGGGCGGTTCGCGGCGGCCGCCGCTCCCGGCGCCAACGTCAACCTGACCTCGCAGTTCATCAACTGTCAGGACTACGCCGAACTGACCGCCGAGATTACCGCCGGGCGCGGCCAGACCGTCGTCGGCCAAGGGGTCGGGGTCGTCCTGACCGGCGCGACCGCTGCGACGACGGCGATCGGCCAGGTGACGGCGGTCGGCGCCGTCGCGCACGACGCGGCTCGCGGCAGTTCCGCACCGATCATCGCCGCCGGACGCGGACTGTCGTCCGCCTACGGCTCGGTCGCCAACGGCGATGTGGCCGACTTCGTCACGACGCTGCAGGGGGTGCAGATCGTCCGCCCGTGGCAGCTCCCCGAACTGGAATGGTCGGCGGCTGCGCCCTCGGGGGGCGTCACCAACACCAGCGATCTGGTTCTGGCGGCCGCCGCCGGTGCCGGGCAACGCCGCTATCTCAATTCGCTGCAGCTCGCGAACAACGCCGCCACGGCGACCGAGGTGGTGGTCAAGGACGGCGCGAACGTGATCTGGCGCACGCACCTGCCGGCCAACGCCCCCAACGTCAACATCCACTTCGACAACCCGATCCGGACCTCCGCCAACACGGCACTGAACTTCGCCTGCCTGACCGCCGGCGGCGCGGTGTACGTCAATGCTCAGGGGTACACCGCACCATGACCGTCGGTTTTGCCCAGAAGGCGATGTTCTTCGATCGCCAGGCGGTGATCGATGCCGTCGGCCGCGCCAACGCCCGCAATCTCTCGCGTGCCGGGAGCTTCATCCGCCGTTCGGCGCGCTCGTCGCTGCGTCGCCGCAAGCGGGTCTCGGCCCCCGGCGAACCGCCGAGCGTCCATGCGCAGGACCGGACCGCCACGCTCAAGAACATCTGGTTCGTGTTCGAGCGACGCCGCGCGTCGGTCGTGGTCGGACCGCTCCGACTCGGCGGCCGAGCGCCGCGCGGCAGCAACCGAACCACCGTCCCGGAGCTGCTCGAACGGGGCGGCAGCGCCGTGCTCGAGCCGCGCCGGCCCGAACGCCGCCGCCGCGTCGCGTACGCGCCGCGGCCGTTCATGGGTCCCGCCCTGCGACGCGAGCTGCCGAAGTTCGAAGGGCTGTGGGCCGACAGCGTGAAGTAACCAAGGAGACAGTCGATGGCGGTGAAACTGGGGCTGGATGCCAAGCTCTTTCGCAATACCGGCGTCTTCGCGACGCCGACCTGGAACGAGATCACGAACGTTCGCGACCTCACGCTCAGTCTCGAAGCGGGGGAAGCGGACGTGACGACGCGCGGCAACGCCGGCTGGCGCGCCACCGTCGCCACGCTCAAGGACGGCTCGATCGAGTTCGAGATGGTCTGGGACTCGGAAGACACCGACTTCATCGCCATCCGCGACGCCTTTCTCGACAAGTCGGCGATCGAACTGGCGGTTCTCGACGGCGGCGTGACCGCGTCGGGCTCTCAAGGGCTGCGGGCCAGCTTCATGGTCACCAGCTTCAGTCGGAACGAGCCGCTCGAAGAAGCGATCACCGTCAGCGTCACGATGAAGCCGACCTATTCTGCCAACCCGCCGGACTGGATGACGATCCCCTGATGCCGGAGTCGACCCGCATGAAGACCTTCAACGACAACGCCAATCGGACCTGGACCGTCGCCGTCAACATCGAGGGGATCAAACGCGTCCGCTCGCTGCTGGGGGTCGATCTGATGGAAGCGGTCGAAGGGAAGCTCATCGAACGGCTGATCGGCGATCCGGTCCTGCTGTGCGACGTCATCTACTGCCTCTGCCGAGACGCCGCGGAAGCGCGCGGGATCACCGACGTCGATTTCGGTCGCGCGATGGCCGGCGATGCGATCGAACTGGCGACCGCCGCGCTGCTCGAGGAGCTGGTCGATTTTTTCCCGCACGGCAAGCGTCAGCTGCTGAGGAAGGCGCTTGCCAAGCTCGACACCCTGCAGCGGACGCTCCTCGCCACGATCGAACAGCGGCTCGACGATCCGGAGTTCGAGCGGCAACTGCAGGCTCAGCTGCAACGGCTTGGCGACTCGTCGGGCGCTGCGCCGGGATCGTCGGCGTCGCCCCCGGTCCCCTGACGCTGCGCGAACTGGGGGAGATGGCCGAGGAGCGACAACGGGACCAGTGGGCGCACACCTCGCTGGTCCTCGCGGTGCTGGCGAACCTGCATCGCGATCCGAAACGGACCGGACGCTACACGACCGACGACTTCAATCCGTTCGCGGCCGGTCGCAGCGCGGCGCCCAAGGCGGGGATCGAAGTCCTCAGAGCGGTCTTCGTCGACCGGGGACCAGGAGGGGCGGAGTAGACCATGGCGACCGCCACCGGAATCCGAGCGGGGCGCGCCTTCGTCGAACTGTTCGTCGACGATGCGCGACTGGTCCGCGGGCTGCGACGCGCCCAGGCGAAGCTGGCGGCGTTCGGCAGCTCGATCTCCCGGATGGGTCAGCAGCTGCTGACCGCCGGTACCCTCGCCGCGACGCCGCTGGCGCTCGCGACGCGCACGTTCGCCGGCTTCGAGGCCCAAATGGCCCGGGTCCGCGCGTTGACCGGTGCCCAGGCGGAGGACTTTGCGCGTCTGGAAGCCGAAGCCAAACGACTCGGGGCGACGACCGTCTTCTCGGCCAGCCAAGCGGCCGAAGCGATGAGCTACTTCGCGCTCGCCGGCTTCGATGTCGAGCGGATCCTCGGAGCGATCGGGCCGGCGCTCGACCTGGCTGCCGCGGGACAGATCGAGATCGCGCAGGCGGCCGACATCGCCGCCAAGATCATGGCCGGCATGGGCCTCTCGGCCGACGAGCTCGGCAATGCCGTCGACGTGATTGCCAAGGCGATGACCACCGCCAACACCGATCTGCTGATGCTCGGCGATGCCTTCAAGTTCGTCGGTCCGATGGCCAAGACCGCCGGCCTGTCGCTCGAGGAGATCACCGCCGCGATCCAGCTCCTCTCCAACGCGGGCGTGCAGGGAGAGATGGCCGGCACCACGCTCCGCGGCATGCTGCTCTCGCTCACCTCGCCTTCGGCCGAAGCCGAGCGCGAACTGGCCCGTCTGGGCGTTCGCGTGCTCGACGACGCCGGCAACGTCCGCTCGCTGACCGCGATCATCACCGACCTCGAGCACGCGCTGACCGGCGTCGGCTCGGGGGAAAAGCTCCGGTCGCTGGGAACGATCTTTCCGGCACGCCAGGCGGCCGGAGCGGCCGAACTGGTGATGCAGGGGGCCGACCGCCTGCGCGAAGCGACCGCCGCGCTCGGCGACTCGACCGGGACCGCCTCCCGCATCGCCGGCGTGCAGCTCGACACGTTGAAGGGGGACGTGACGATCCTGTTGTCGGCGCTCGAAGGAGTCGCGATCGCCGTCGGCGAAGCGTTCGGTCAGGAGTTGCGGGCGGCGGTCCGCGGCGTCACGTCGTTCCTGGCGGCGCTCGGAACCTGGATCACCGAGAACCACCAGGTCGTGCTGACGACCGTCGGTATCGTCAGCGGCTTGCTGGCGGCCGGCGTCGCGCTGATCGGACTCGGCAGCGCGTTGGGGGTCGCGGGTTTCGCCGCCGGAGCGCTGGCGACCGGCGTCGGCGTGATCGGCTCATTGCTGACGGCGCTCGCCTCGCCGATCGGCCTGGTGACCGTCGCGCTCGTCGGTCTGGGAGCGTACATGATCACGACGACCGATGTCGGGGTTCGAGCGCTCGCTTGGCTGGGCGAGAAGTTCGGCTGGCTGCGGACGACGGCGCTGGCGACGTTCCAGGGGATCGGCGACGCGATCGCCGCAGGGGACTTGTCGCTCGCCGCCAAGGTGCTCTGGCTCGGTCTGTCGATGGTCTGGCAGCAAGGGATCCAGGCACTCGAATCGCGCTGGCTCGACTTCAAGGGCTTCTTCGTCGAGGTCTTCCGCAACGCCGTCTACGACGTGGCCGGTCTGCTCGTCGACGGCTGGGCAGGACTGCAGGTCGCCTGGCTCGAGACGCTCGGTCTGCTGACGGACGGCTGGTCGGTCTTCATCGTGGCGCTGCAGCAGGGATGGCATCGATTCGCCGGCTTCTTCGCCAAGGTCTGGGAGCGACTTCGTGCCGCCCTGGGCGACACCGATGCGGAAGCCGAGATCCGCCGCATCAACGAGGCCGTCGCGGCGCGCGATCGGGAGCTTCAGCAGGGGCAGAACGACCAGTTGCTGCAGCGCGAGCAGGAGCGACGTCGGCAGCTTGCGGCGATCGAGCAGCAGCGCCGCGGCTCTCAGGAGCAGCTCGGCGCGATGCAGGCGCAGGAAACGGCCGACCGCCAGCGCCAGCAGCTCGCTGCACGCAGTGCTTCCGAGCAGCGACTGGCCCAGGCGCGGGCCGATTGGGAGGCGGCGCTGCAGGAAGCCGCTGCGCGCCGCGCAGCGATCGAGCCGTCCGCGCCGAACGACGCTCCCGATCCGTTGGAGCGGCTGCGACAGCAACTGGCCGATGTCGGCAGCGCCGGTGGTGCCTTGGACCAGGCGGAGAGTCGCTCGGTCGGCGTGCAGGGGACCTTCAACGCGGCGGCGCTGCGGGGTTTCGGCGCCGCGGATGCCGCCGATCGGACCGCTCGCTCGGTCGAAGCGATGGACCGGAAACTGGGCTTGCTCGTCCGCGAGGCGCAGCACGGCGGACTGGTGTTCGGTTAGCTCCGGAGGCGCCCATGAGCGTGACGATCGACGAGAAGTTCGACAGTCGCGAATCGACCATCGGCGTCCGCAGTCCGACGGTCGATCTGCTGTACGTGGTGCAGGGGACCGACGACGACGCGACCGTGCGTGCGACCGTCGAAGGAGCGATCCCGGCGATCTACGCCGGCCTGGTGTTTCAGGACTACCACCTGGCGCCTCAGGGAGGGGGCATCTGGGAGGTCTCGGTCCGCTACGGCAAGCTCGAACCCAAGGAGACCGGCGACTCGTCGTTCTCCTTCGATACCGGCGGCGGCACGACACATGTCACACAGAGCCTGCAGACGGTCGGTCGCTACGCACCCGCCGGTCGCTTCGCGCCGGACTTCAAGGGAGCGATCGGCGTCACGCACGACAGCGTCGAAGGGACCGACATCACGGTTCCGGTCTACAGCTTCACCGAGACGCATTACCTGCCGATCGCGGCCGTCACCGGCAGCTACAAGGCGGCGCTCTTCCTGCTGACCGGCCGCGTCAACGCAGCGCCGTTCAAGGGCTTTGCGGCGGGTGAGGTGCTGTTCCTCGGCGCGTCGGGAGCGCAGCGCGGAACCGAAGACTGGGAGATCACGTTCCGCTTTGCCGCCAGTCCGAACGCCGCCGGGCTCGTGATCGGCGACATCACCGGCATTGCCAAACGCGGCTGGGAGTACCTCTGGGTCCGCTACGCCGATGCGGAGGACGAGCAGGTGCTGGTCAAGCAGCCGATCGCCGTCTACGTCGAGCGGGTCTACGACGAAGGGAACTTCGCCGGCCTCGGGATCGGGACCTGACCGATGGGCGATCCCCTCAAGCCGGCGCGCGCCGGACAGCGTCTGGAGATTCCGGCCGAGGCGTACAACGCGTTCCTCGAAGCGGCGCGCTTCGTGCGCGAGCGGCGCCATGACGTGGCGCAGGAACCGACCGAGACGCTGCGGCAGAGCGGGATCGTCAAGGTGCGGAACCTCAGCGGCGCCCCGCGCGACCGTCATGATCTGCTGCTGATCGACGCACCGATCGTCACGCCGACCGCCAATCCGCAGCAGTTTCGCAATCAGGTCGCGTTCGACGGCTACGCGCCGAGCGACCGCCCGCGTCCGGTCGATCCGATCCGACCGGTGTTCGGACGAACCTTTGCCGTGCTGCTCGAGCCGCTCCCCGCCGGCGGCATCGGCCGCGCCACGCTCGCCGGCGTCACCGTGGCGCGCGTCGACGTGCGGCGCGAAGAAGACGGGTTCGCCGAACTTGAATCGGGGAATGCGACGACACTGCGGTCAGTCCCGTACGGTTCGACTCGCATTCTGTGGAAGGAAGCGGGAACCGGCGTGAAGTGGGCCGTCGTGCGTCCCAGTGACCGCCCGCGCCTGGCGATGTTCGAACTTTCGGGAAATTGGACCCCGGGCGACAGCGGCGCCGATCCGCCCGAGCCGGCCGGCTGGATGAAGATGACCGGTTGCAAGCCGGTCTTTCTCGTCACCGGCGGCGGGACCTACGCGGCCGATGCGTCCGAGCCGGGTCAGACGCTCTGGCATGCCGCCGGCTATCCGCCGTCCGAGCGCACGAGCGTCATCGCGCTGCATCAGGCGACCGGACGGCTGCCGAGCAAGTTCGGAATCGGCGACTGGGCCTGGTGTCTCTGGAACGATCAGGACGCGCGCTGGCAGCTCCTCGGCGGCTACGAAGACCTGTGGCGCTTTCGGCTCACGACGCCGTTGTCCCGCTGCGGCTCGGCCCAGGCACAACTGGTGCTGCATCAGGCAGGGCAGTGGTGCCCGGTACCGCTGACGTGGACGGTTTTCGATTCCCTCGGCATCGTCGGTCCGGCGAGCAGCGTGCCGGCCGGCACGTACGGCTTCGCGCGACACTTCGCCGACAGCGGCAAGTGGGAGGTGCTGGCGCTGGGGGAAGGATGCTGCTCCGGAGGCTCGAGCAGCGGTTCGTCGAGCTCCTCATCGAGCCACTCCTCCAGCTCTTCCGGTTCGTCATCCGGCAGCAGCAGCGGCGGGTCCTCCTCCGGATCGTCGAGCGGCTCGTCAAGCGGTTCGTCGAGCGGCGGCTCCTCCGGCAGCGGCTCGTCGAACTGCGTCACGATCTACGAGACCGATGTCCGCTGCGTGAACGGCAAGCTCGAGGTGCACACGCGCGCCATCTCGCTCTGCCTGACCGGCGGTTCCCTGACGCGCTACGAAGGCCCCTGGACCTTCAGCCATCAAGCCGGCTGTTGCTGCTGCGAACCGTGCGGCGGTTCGTCGAGCGGCTCGGGCAGCGGCTCCTCGTCGGGCCCGTCCTCGTCGTCGCTGTCGACCTCCAGCCTGGTCGCCCCCAGCAGCAGTTCGTTAGTCACGGGGAGTTCGTCCGGCAGCAGCAGCTCCGGGTCGGACGGCATCCCGCAGGCCAGCAGTTCGATGGTTCCGCCCCCGTTTCCCTGACCCGGAGTCGTCCGCTGATGCGCGTCTTTCTGATCGGTTATCCGGGCGCCCTGGGAGGCGCCAACACCGAGGCCTGGCACACCCTCCGCCTCTGGTGTCGCTACGGCGTCGACGTCCATCTCATTCCGACTTGGGGCGTCGATCCGGCGTGGCAGTCACGCCTGGCCGCACTCGGCTGCAC
>CAZZBI010000129.1:8270-13372 GCA_964652385.1 uncultured Pirellulaceae bacterium
CGGCTGCACGACCCATCGGATCGAACCGCACCAGCTCGAGACGGTGTCGGGACTCGCCGGCGCGCCGGTCGTCAGCTTCTGCAACCGCGAGTTCATCGCGCTGGTGCCGCGGCTGCGAGCGCTCGGTTGTCCGCTCGTCTGGGCCAATTGCATGACCTTCCTGTTCGATCACGAACGGGAGTGCTTTGCGGAGCACGGGCCGGCCGACGCCTACCTCTTCCAGTCGGAGTTCCAGCGCCGCGAACTCGAGCCGCAGCTGGTGTCGTGCGGCTACACCGCCGAGCAGGGGCATCTGATTCGCGGCGCGCTGGCGCTCGAGGAGTTCGAATTCGCCCCGCGACCGCACGCGCCCGACGAGGAGTTCGTCGTCGGGCGGATGGCCCGACCGGATCTCGACAAGTGGTCGAGCAACACCTGGCCGATCTACGCGGCGATTCCGTACGCCCGCAAGCGTGCGCTGATGCTCGGCATGGACGAGCGAACGCACGCCAAGCTCGGCGCACCGCCGCTCTTCGCCGATTGTCTCGCGCCTCAGGCGATCACCGTGACGCAGTTCCTTTCGAGACTGCATTGCCTGCTGCCGATCAACGGCGGAGCGCGCGAGAACTGGCCTCGCGCGGGACTCGAAGCGATGGCGGCCGGCGTGCCCATCGTCGCACAACACGCCTGGGGCTGGCGCGAGCTGATCGAACACGGCGTCACCGGCTTTCTCGGCGCGGACGACAGCGAACTGGCGTTCTACGTCGCGTTGCTCGCCCACGACGAAGCGCTGCGACTGCAGATCGCCCGAGCGGCGCGCGAGCGTCTGGTCGACACGCTCGCCGATCCGCAGCGGCTCTGGGAGGGCTGGAAGCGTCTCTTTCGATCCGTCGGGCAACACGTCAGCGACGTCGACGGTTTGCCGCACGCACATTCGTACGCGGGCACGCACGCCGAGGAGGCCGCAGCATGAACCCGTTCGCGACTCACCTACCGGTGCTGCTCGCCTGTCTGGAGCGAACGTCGGGGCCGGTGCTGGAACTCGGCAGCGGGTGGTTCAGCACGCCGCTGTTGGCCGCGTTCGCACAGGATCGCCTGGTTCGCACGATCGAGACGAATCCCGAGTGGTTCGGCCGGATCGCCGGCATCGGGACGCACCAGCCGGTCACCCGACATCGACATCAGTTCGTGTTCGTGTCGGACTACGACGACGCGCCGGTGACGGACCAGGACTGGGACCTCGTCGTGCTCGATCACGAACCACCGCCGCGGCGCGGAGTCGATGCGTTGCGGCTCCGCGGGCGGTGCCGCCTGATGCTCGGGCATGATGCCGAGCATCCCGACTATCGCTACGCGGCGGCGTTCGACACGTATCGGTATCGGTTCACCGAGACGCGGCGTCTCCCCTGGACCACCGTCGTCAGCGACCAGCCGCTCGACTGGTTGGCCGAAGCGCTGCGGTTTCCGGGAGGGCTCGCATGAAGCTCGCGGCGCTCTGCTGCACGTTTCGGCGGCCGCACACGCTCGGGCAGTTGATCGAGTCGTTCCTGCGGCAGGACTATCCGGCCGAACGGCGCGAGCTCGTGATCCTCGACGATGCCGGTCAGTACGAGCACCAAACGGGTCCGGGCTGGCGACTGGTGTCGATCCCCGCTCGGTTCCGCTCGCTCGGCGAGAAGCGCAACGCCTGCGCCGCCCTCGCGTCGCCCGACGCGGAGGGGTTTCTGGTGGCCGATGACGACGACATCTATTTGCCGCACTGGTTCTCGACCCAGGCGGAAGCGCTGCGCCGCGCCGACTGGTCGCGACCGGGGCTGGTGCTGCTGGAAGCGGGGGAGGGGCTCCGCGAAGCGGAAACCGAGGGGCTGTATCACGGCGGCTGGGCGTTTCGCCGCGAGGTCTTTGATCGAGTCCGCGGCTACGGACCGCACAACAACGGCGAGGACCAGGAGCTCGCGGCGCGGCTGCAGGCGGCCGGAGCGACCTGCTGCGACCCCTGCTCGTTCGCGGAGCCGTTCTACCTCTACCGCTACGACAACCGCAGCTACCACGTCAGCTACCTGGACGATACCGGGTATCGAGCGCTGGGGGAGGGGAGCGTCTCGCGCGGTACGGTGCAGCCGGGGTGGTTTCGGGACTACGCCCGGTTGCCGATTCGTCGGCGCTTCGCGTTCGCACCGCACGCAGGACACGGCACCGAACCGCGCCGCATCGAACTGATCGGCCCGGTCGAGGCCCCCGGCACCGACGGTCCGACCAACGGGATGTTTGCGCTGCAGAAGGAACTGCGCCGGCGCATCGCGGGCGGGCTCGACTGGCTCAGCATCCGATCGCTCCCGGCGAGCCGCGACGCGATCCCCTGGTTCTGGAACTGGGCCGATCGCAAGTACGCCGGCTGGTGGGACGCCCAGGGGTTGCCGTTCCTGCAGGGACCGAACCTGTTGTTCCTGAACTCCCGGACACCGCGGATTGATCGCGAGGAGTGCGCGCTGCTCGACGCCGCCAATTGCCGCGCGATGTTCTGCCACAGCGAGTGGTATCGCGACCTGATCGCCAAGCACCGCGGGCCAGCCAACCAGTCACCCATCGTCCTATGGCCTTACCCCATCGACCCGTGGCCAGGCGAACCGCTGCCCGACGAATACGACCTGTTGATCTACGCCAAAAACGGAAACCGTCCGCAGCTTCTTGAACACCTGGCCGAGCTGTTCCCACGGCACATCCAAATCCATTACGGCCAGTACCGCCGCGAAGAACTCTTCGAGGCGGCCCGCCGCTCGCGGGCTTGCGCCTACCTGGCCGATGACGACCACGGCCCCCTCGCGCTCCAGGAAATTCTGCTCGCCGGCTGCCCGACCGTCGGCGTCCGCACGGGGGCGTCGTTCGTCCGCGACGGCGTGACTGGCTACGTGGTCGATCGGCTGCCGCCAGGCCGAGAATGCGTGGCGAACGACGACGAGGAGGCCTGTTTGCGTTTGTACTTGGACGCCATTTACCAAGCCGCGGCGCTTGACCGCCAAGCTGTGCGTTCGCGTGCGGCAGCCGACTTCGCCACAAGCTCCATCCTCGGCGGGCTCATCGCCACCCTCGACGAAAAACGATCTTTGGTGCGCAGGTAGACTTCGGTTCTTCCGACCGGCGGTGGGCCGAGCAAAACGGCCGGTCACCCGAGTGGCGTCTGTAGCGGTTTGGCTGACTTTTCCGGCTTTTTCGCAAGGCGGGTTGACCCCCTGGCCGATACATGAGATGATTCGATAGAGGATTTTGCGGAAATGCGCGCTCTGCTCTCAATTTTGCTGGCGTTTTTGCTGCTTGCACAAGCCACGTTTGGCTTGTGCTGGCACAAGGTTGACGACTGCGCAAATTGCTCTTTGCGGCCTGCGGTGTGTTCAGGCGAGTGCTGCGAAAACGAAACTGACGGACTGTCCAGTGACAATCCGGCCGAACCCGCAGGTTGTCGGCTAGAGTGCAGAGGATTTTGCACCTTCTTGCCAACGCAGAGCATCAAGGTCGACACGGGGAACCAGCTTGCATTGGACTTCGTGGCCGACATCCCGTCCCTGGTTGACGGGAAACTTGCGCCTTCGCGGTCGTGGGAACATTTATTCCCAGACATAGATCACGCGCCACCGCTACGACTACATCTCTTGCATCAATTGCTCTTGATTTGATGCGCTCACCCCACGCTAGCTCACTTCGGAGCTAGTGCTGCGCTTGCGCGTTCAGCGTGTTGGGGTTTCTTGAATTAGCTGCCAAGCAGCTTCGTTCGTCGACCAACTGGCTCGACGACTGATTGCCGGTCTGTGAGGCGCGTAGTTCCCGCTAGGAGAGTGCTCATGAGTTCCACGATAGCAAATCAACCTGTTGACGCGCCTCGCGCCTCAGAATCCCATCGAACCGCCGGTCGCGCCCGCGGATACCTTACCTGGCTCGCGATGTTCGTCGTTCATCAAGTGCCAACGGTGTTCGTGCTCGCATTGCTCGCTGGAGTGGGCCTTTACGGGCACTATTCCCACTGGAAGCTGCCGAAGTTTTCCGCGCTCATGGGCAGCGCCGAACCCGTCCGCAAGGATTGGTGCGAAGAGCATGGCGTTCCCGAGTCCAAGTGCGTGGAATGCAATCCGACATTGTTCCCGAAGGGGTCGGACTACGGTTGGTGCGCCGAACATGGCGTCCACAACTGTCCGTTGCATCATCCGGACGTCGCCCAGTTGAAAGAGCCGACCGCGGTGACTCCGGTCGATTTTGAGCGCGCGGCCCGAGCCTTGGCGCTAGTGGAAAGACCGCAGAACAACAGCGTCTGCAAGGTCTACCAAAGGCGAATTCAATTTGCATCCATCGAAGCGGTGAAGCAGGCCGGAGTGGACGTGGAGCTCGTCGACCGCCAGCCCGTTGGTGAATGGGTTGCCGGCAACGGCGAGATTACCTACGACCAAACGCGATTCACCAACCTCTCGCCGCGCGCCGCGGGCACGATTTGGAGCGTCGAAAAAAAGGTCGGTGACCGGGTCCAGGCAGGCGACGTGCTGGCAATTGTTGATTCGGCTCTGGTGGGACAAGCCAAAAGCGAACTGGTCGATGCCCTGGTCCAAGAGCACCTGCAACGCAAGACGGTGGCTCGGCTGCAAGGCCTTGGTGAGGGAGTTGTCGCCGGCAAGCAGCTCTTGGAAGCCGAGGCAGCGTTTGAAAAGGCACGGGTAGCCGTGCAAAAGGCTCAGCAATCATTGGCAAACCTGGGCCTGCCCGTGGACCTGGAAGTGCTGCGGGATCTGCCGAACGAGAAACATCTATCCCACTTGCGGCACCTCGGACTGGAAGATGCAATCGCCCCCGAATCGCTTTCCCAGGTCACCAGCGCCAACCTCTTACCGGTGCGCTCGCCAGCAGACGGAGTGATCATCGAACGCCGCGTGGTCGCGGGCGAGGTCGTCGACTCCTCGGCCATACTGTTTCAGATCGCCGACAACAGCCGGATGTGGCTGAATTTGAATGTCCCAATGGAAGAGGCAGCGAAATTGTCGATTGGTCAGCCCGTTCGATTCCGTGCCGACGGCAGTCACGAAGAGCTGTAACCGTTCACGGCCCGGTGCAATGATCGGGTCAAACTGATCTGGACTCGGCAG
>CAZZBI010000130.1:0-13343 GCA_964652385.1 uncultured Pirellulaceae bacterium
GTGCCTCCCCAGCCCGCAGCGTCAGCAAGGGGTCCCCGTGCCTCGCCTGGCAAACGCTGCGACCGGGGCGGTCGCACGACGGCAAACGCTGCGACCGGGGGCGGTCGCACGACGGCAGACGGACGCGTTACCCCTGCTTCAGCGCCTCGGCGGCGGCGGCGATCGTCATCGTGATGTCGGCGTCTCGGTGTGCGTCCGACACGAAGAGCGCCTCGAACTGCGAACAGGGGAAATAGACGCCGCGTTCGATCAGTCCCCAGAAGAACTTCGCATAGGCGGCGCGATCGCTCGTCGCCGCCGTCTCCCAATCGGTGACCGCTCCGTCGCGGAAGAAAAGCGTCATCATGCTGCCGACTCGCTGCAGCGTCGCCGCGACTCCGGCATCGGCCGCCGCCTGTCGCAAGCCGTCGGCCAGGCGCCGCGAGGTCGCTTCCAGTCGGTCATACGGCGGATCGTCGCGCAGCTGCTTCAGCGTCGCGATTCCTGCCGCGGTCGCGACCGGATTGCCGCTGAGCGTCCCCGCCTGGAAGACCTTTCCGGACGGCAGGACATGCTTCATCAGTTCGCGTCGGCCTCCGAACGCTCCGAGCGGCATGCCGCCGCCGACGATCTTGCCGAGCGTCGTCAGGTCGGGCTCGATCCCCAGACGTTGCTGGGCTCCGCCGTAAGCCAGACGGAATCCGGTCATCACCTCGTCGCAGATCAGCACCGCTCCGGCTCGACGCGTCGTCTCGCGCAGCGCCGCCAGGAACGCCGCCGTCGGTTCGACCAGTCCCATGTTGCCGACCACCGGCTCGAAGATCACGGCAGCGATCTTCGGCCCGTTTTCGGCAAAGGTCCGCTCGAGCGACGCGACGTCGTTGTAGGGGAGGACGATCGTGTCGGCGGCGGTCGCCGCCGTGACTCCCGGACTGTCCGGCACGCCGAGGGTCGCGGCGGAGCTGCCGGCCGAGACGAGGAGCGAGTCGACATGACCGTGATAGTTGCCGGCGAACTTGACGACCTGATCGCGCCCCGTGACGCCGCGCGCCAGTCGCAGCGCGCTCATCGTCGCCTCGGTCCCCGAGTTGACCAAGCGGACCATTTCGATCGACGCCACCGCCTCGATGATCAGCTCGGCCAGCTCGTTTTCGCCGGGGGTCGGCGCGCCGAAGCTCATGCCGCGCGACGCCGCCCGCTGCACCGCCTCGACCACCGCCGGATGGCAATGCCCCAGGATCATCGGACCCCATGATCCGATGTAGTCGACGTAACGATTGCCGTCGACGTCGAGCAGATAGGCGCCTTGGGCCGAGTCGAAGACGATCGGCGTGCCGCCGACGCCGCCGAACGCCCGCGCCGCGCTGTTGACGCCGCCGGGCATCAGCTCGCGAGCCCGCTCGAACAGGACCTTGCTGCGTGCTCGCCGCTCGCTCATCGTCTCTCCTCGGAGGTCGTCGTCGGAATCGGGCCGTATCGGATCATCGTGACGCGACGTCGACTCACTTCGGCCCGATCCGGTCGGTCCGCATCGTGTCGCGCAGCACCTCAGGGATCAGGATCGAGCCGTCGGCCTGCTGATAGTTCTCGATCACCGCGATCAGGGCTCGACTGAGCGCGATCGCGGTTCCGTTCAGGGTATGGACGAAATGCGTCCCCTTCTCCCCCTTGTTCCGATAGCGGACATCCAGACGCCGCGACTGGTAGTCGGTGCAGTTCGACGTGCTCGTCACCTCGCCGTACTCCCCTGCTTCGCCTCGCCCCGGCATCCACGCTTCGAGGTCGAACTTCCGGTAGGCCGGTCCGCCGAGATCGCCGGTCGCCGTATCGACGACGCGGAACGGAATCCCGAGCGCGTCGAACAGATCGCATTCGATGGCGCAGAGTTCGTCGTGCATCGCGTCGCTCTGCTCGGGGAGCGTGTACGCGAACATCTCGACCTTGGTGAACTGATGGACGCGGTAGAGGCCACGGGAGGCGCGCCCAGCGGCTCCCGCTTCGGTCCGGTAGCAGTGACTGATGCCGCACAACCGGAGCGGCAGTTCCTCGGCCTCGAAGATGTGTCCCGAGTAGAGTCCGCCGAGCGTGATCTCGGCCGTCCCGACGAGACTCAGGTCGGTGTTCTCGACGCTGTAGACCTGGGTTTCGGGACCGCGCGGGTTGAAGCCGATCCCTTCGAGAACCGTATTCGACGCCAGGTCGGGAGTGATCGTCGGCGTGAAGCCGCGGCGCACCAGTTCCTCGACGGCGAATCGCTGCAGCGCCAGATCGAGCAGCACCGCCTGGTTCTTCAGGAAGTAGAAACCGGCTCCGGTCGTCCGCGCGCCCCCTTCGAAATCGATCAGATCGAGCCGCTTGCCGAGTTCGACATGATCGAGCGGCTTGAAGTCGAACTCGGGGAGCGGCGTCTTGCCGTGCCGCACCTCGAGATTCGCCTGATCGTCCGCTCCGATCGGCGCCCCGGGGTGAGCCATGTTCGGAATCGTCTTGAGGATCGCCAGCGCCGCCGCGTCGACTTCGTCATGCTCCGTCTGAGCCCGATCCTTCGCTTCGCGCAGCCGCCGACCTTCGTCCTTGCGTCGCTCCCGCTCGTCCGCCTCCTTCGCCTGGCCGATCGACTTCGAGACCTCGTTGGCTTGGCGATTGAGTTCCTGCACCTCGATCAGCTTCGCGCGCCGAACTCCCTCCAGCTCGACCAGCCGATCGAGTTCGACGCGGACGCCGCGATGGCGGCAGTTGTCGCGCACGGCATCCAGATGATCGAGAACGAACTTGCGGTCGAGCATGGCGAGAGTCCTGTCCGGCGATGCGTCGGAAAGAGCGGTGAGTTGTGTCGTGAGCGAACGGGACGTAGTTGCGAACGGACGTCTCGAACTCGGCGCCGCCGTCCTCGACGGCGACCGACCGGCCCGGCGAAACGTCCGACGTCGACCGATCAGGCGCGGTCCGCGGCCAATCGTCGCCACAGCGCGGCGCTGGCTCGGATGCCTCGATAGAAGTCCTCGAGCGCGAACTTCTCGTTCGGGCTGTGAGCCGCGTCATCGTTCTGCCCCCAACCGAGCAGCAGCGTATCGACCCCCAACTTCCGTGCGAAGGAGGTGACGACCGGAATCGAACCCCCTTCGCGAATGAAGACCGGCCGGCGACCGAATCCCTGTTCGATCGCATCGGCCGCCGCCGCGACGAACGGGCTGTCGAGCGGGACGATGACCGCCGGTGCATGATGCATCTCGGTCAGCTTCATGCGGATACCGGGAGGCAACTGGGCTTCGAGGTACTTGCGCAGCGCGGCGGCGATCTTCGGCGGATCCTGTTCGGGGACCAGACGGAAACTGAACTTCGCCCCCGCCTTGCTCGGCAGGACCGTCTTGGCTCCTTCTCCCTGATAGCCGCTCCAGAGACCGTTGATGTCGCAGGTCGGGCGAGCCCACTTCCGCTCGAGCGTGGTGTAGCCGACTTCGCCCGTCACGCCGTCGACTCCGATGCCGGCGCGAAAGGCCGACTCGTCGAATCCCAGCGAGGCATAGGAGCGGCGTTCGTCGTCGGTCAGCGGTCGAACGTCGTCATAGAAACCGGGGATCCGAATCCGACCGTCCTCGCCGATCAGCGAGGCCAACAGTCGGGCCAGGGTGTTGGCCGGATTGGTCACCGCTCCGCCGAACGACCCCGAATGCAGATCGATCGCCGGTCCGAGCAGGTCGACCTGGAAATAGGCGATCCCCTTCAGGCCGTACGTGATCGCCGGCTGTCCCGGAGCGAACTGACAGGTGTCGCTGATCACCGCGACATCGCACTTCAGACCCTCCATCGCCGGCTTGCCGAGGATCGACAGCTTGCCGTCGAGCAGCTCGCCGAGCCCCTCGCTGCCGCACTCCTCTTCTCCCTCGATCAGGAACTTCAGTTGGATCGGCAACGGGCCTTCGGTCGCGAGCCACGTCTCGGCCGACAGGACGTGCGTCAGCAGCTGCCCCTTGTCGTCGGTCGAGCCGCGAGCGAAGACCTTGCCGTCCCGCACCGTCGGCTCGAACGGCGGCGACTGCCACAGCTCGAGCGGGTCAGGGGGCTGCACGTCGTAGTGGCCGTAGATCAGCACGGTCGGCGCTCCGGCCACCGGCGGACTCTCGGCATAGACGATCGGATGCGTCGACGTCGCGATCCGGTCGACCGTCAGCCCCATCGCGCGAAAACGATCGACAAGCCAGTCCGCGGCACGGTCGATCCCGGCGCGGTACGCCGAATCGGCACTGACGCTGGGGATCCGCAGCAGATCGAACAGCGCCTCGCGGTGGGCGTCGCGTCGTGAATCGAGTTCGCGTTCGAGATCGGACATCGCGGGAGGACTCCATGGAACGCGGAAGAACGACGGCGGACCTCGCTCGGAAGCGGAGCGGCAACCGCCGAGGCGAGCGTCGGGAAGCGAAAACGGGGGACCGAGCCGATGCGACTCGTCCGATCCCGGAATTTACGGGACCGAGGCAGGGTGTTGTAGGCGGGAGGAGGGACGTCCGAAGGGTCGGCGACTCGACTTCCTCCTGTTCGCCGAACCGTCGAACCGAGCGGCGCAGACGATATCGGTCGATCCGAACGGCGAAACGTCGAGCAACGTTTCGGCCACGTAAATTTTTCTCTCCTCGAGGGCTCGACTCTTGGCTCGGGCAATGCCGATCGTAATAATCGCGTAAATCCAGTGTCACGGGAACGTTTTCGGCACGCTCGATCCTCTGGGTGTCGGGCGAAGCGATCGACGAAGGGACCGTGACGGGAAACCGATCGGATGAACGGCAACGGGTCCGTCCCGACTGCCGGCGGTCCGAAGTCAGGCCTACGGAGGGCGGCGAGGGAGCGGAACCTCGCGGCAAGCGGAATGAACGGCGATTCGACGACGCTCGAACGATCCGAGGCCTTCGACCAGGGGACCGCCGTCGCTGTCGCGACTCCCGAACGCCGTAACGTACCGGACAAGGCTCATCGCCCGAAGAAGCAGCCGCGTTATCACGTCGTGCTTTGGGACGACGACGATCACACCTACGGCTACGTGATCGACATGCTCCGCAAGCTCTTCGGCTACGAGCGCGAAAAGGCGTTCGCGATGGCCGAGCAGGTCGACCGGACCGGCCGCACCATCTGCGTCACGACTTCGTTCGAGGTGGCGGAGCTGAAGCGCGATCAGATTCGCGCCTACGGTTCCGATCCGCTGGCCCCCGAATGCCGCGGGTCGATGCGAGCCACCATCGAAGAAGCTCCCGAGTGACCTGCGAATCGCTCGGCGGTCAGGTCGCGGTTCGTCGGGAGTCGTTTCCGACGCTCGATCCAGATGCGCGGTCCGAGAGCGGTGCGGCGAGACGGCTCGTGGCTCGCGCAGCGATCACCGCGACTCGACGTCTCGATCGGACTTCCCGGCTTGTCGGACATGCCAGTCCGTCGAAGACAGGAGCTTCCTCTTGGCGCGTCTGAAGACCGTCACGCTCGGTTGCAAGGTCAACCAGTACGAGACGGCTTGGCTGCGCGAAGGGCTGATGTCGATCGGCTATCGGGACGCGGCGAAGGGGGAGAGTCCCGATCTCTGCCTGGTCAACACCTGTACGGTGACCGGCGAAGGGGACGCGAAGAGTCGTCAGACGATTCGGCGACTGCACCGGGATCACCCGCAGGCCTCGATCGTCGTTCTCGGTTGTTATGCCGCTCGTGATGCCCAGGAGGTCGCGGCGCTGCCGGGGGTGACCGAGGTGGTTCGCGACCGCCGCGAACTTCCCGATCTGCTCGGGCGTTTCGGCGTCATCGATCTGCCGCAGGGGGTGACCGGCAGCGACGATCGGACGCGCGCTTGGGTCAAGGTGCAGGATGGGTGCCTGCTCCGTTGCCGCTACTGCATCATTCCGATCGTCCGACCGGGAATGTCGAGCCGACCGGTCGAGGCAATCGTCGACGAGGTGCGTCGGCTGATCGACGGGGGGCATCGCGAGGTGGTGCTGACCGGGATCCACTTGGGGCACTACGGCGTCGACTTCAATCGCGGAAAACCGAAGCGCGAGTGGACTCGATTGTCTCATCTGCTCGAACGACTCGCCGCGCTCGACGGCGACTTTCGACTCAGGCTGTCGAGCATCGAAGCGACCGAGGCGACGCGCGAGCTGCTCGACGTGATGCATTCGCTGCCGCAGCGCATCGTCCCTCATCTGCATCCGTGTCTGCAGTCGGGGAGCGAAAGCGTGCTGCGGCGGATGCGGCGCCGCTGGGGAGCGAAGCGTTTCCTCGATCGGTGCGCCGAGATCCGCCGGCGTCTCGATCGACCTGCGCTGACGACCGACGTCATCGTCGGTTTTCCGAGCGAGACCGAAGCGGAGTTCGCCCAGACGCTGGCGGCCTGTCGCGACGCCGGCTTTTCGAAGATCCATCGCTTTCCGTTCGGGCCTCGTCCCGGCACGCCGGCGTTCGACGATCCGGGGCGAGTCGCCGGAGGGGTCGTCGCCGAACGGATGGAACGTCTCGGGGCCCTCGAATCCGAACTGCAGCACGCTTATGCTCGGTCGCTCGTCGGCGCGAAGCTCGAGGTGCTCGTGGAGCGACACCCCGAATTGCCGCCGAGCGAGCGGCAAGGGACGTCGTGTCGTTACCTGCCGGTCCGCTTCCCGGTCGAGTCGTCGGCGGAAGCCGAACGGGGTTCGCTCGTGCCGGTCACGATCGAGCGGGTCGAAGTCTCGGCGGCGGGAACGCTGCTGATCGGTCGACGCGTCGCGACGAAGTGACGTGCGGTCGCCAGACGCCCCCGGTCGAACGAGCGTCCTATCGAGGAGAGCTGATGAAGGTTCAGGCACTGCGCAACGGAGTTCGAGTCGGGCCGCACGAGCTTCAGATCCCTTGCACCGACGGCGGCTTCGTTCAGGGGACGACCGTCGCGGAACAGCTGAGGACCTTCGGCGGCAAGCTCTTCCGCCTGGAGGATCACCTCGACCGACTGTTCGCCGGACTCGAGACGGTCGGCATCGCGCTCCCGTGGTCGCGCGAGACGGTCGCCGAGTGGGCGAACGCGCTGGCTCGCGACAACCATGCGTTGCTGCAGCCCGGTAACGATCTGGCGCTGGTGATCTTCGTGACGCCCGGTCCGTACGGTGCGTTCGCCGCTTCCCCCGGCGCCGTCGCTCCCGGAGATTCCGGGCCGCTGCTCGGCATGCACACCTACGCGCTGCCGTTCCGCAACTGGGCGTCGCTCTACGACGTCGGTCAGCCGCTCGCGATCCCGTCGATCCGCGAGGTCCCGTCGGCCTGCTGGCCGGCCGCGTTGAAGTGCCGCAGCCGGATGCATTATCACCTGGCCGATCGCGAGGCGCGGCGAATCGACCCCGAGGCGCGGGCGCTGCTGCTCGACCTCGAGGGACATGTCGCCGAAGCATCGACCGCGAGCGTCTTTCTGTATTTCGAAGGGGAGGGGTTCGTCGCGCCCCCCGAAGCCGACGTACTGCCGAGCATCAGTCTGCGGACGATCCGCGCGGCGGCCACGGCCCGGTCGATCCCGTTCGTCCATCGGACGATCGAAGCGGCGGAACTGTTCGACGCCGACGAGGTGCTGCTTTGCAGCACGAGTCCCTGCGTCTTGGCGGCGACGCGCATCGACCGTCGTCCGGTCGGCGACGGACGCCCGGGGCGAATGTGGCGCCATCTGATCGCCGCCTGGAACGAAACGGCCGGGTTCGATCTGATCGACCAGGCGAAGCGATTCGCCTGAGCCACCGACTGCGTTGCCGAGCGCAGGGGTCGGTGGACGGGAGTCGCCGTTTGCCGTTAGAGAGGCTCGAGGTCGCCGACCGGTCGCGCGGCCGGAAACGCTTGCCCGCGGAAGGCCAGCACGTGAGCGACTCGGAACCTTCGACGCGACTCGATCCGAATCGAGTCTTCCTCCTGCTGATCGCCTTCCTGCTGCAGGTCTCGATCACGATCGCCGCCTGGGACGGGATCGGCTTCCACTCGATCCGACTGGCCCGAGCGGGAATCACCTACGCCGGCACGCTGTCGCTGCTTCCCTGGGCGGGGCTCGCCATCGGCTTGTCGCTTTGGACGCGAGCCGTTCGACTCGATTCGAACAGACTGATGGCCGTATCGATTGCCGTTCCGGCCATCGTCTCGCTCGGGGTCGCCGCGATCGTGATTCCCTGGTCGAACTCGATCGTCCCCCCGGTCGAATCGTTCCGATCCTCCGCGGCCCCGTGAGAAAACGGTCGCGTCCCTCGCCTCGCGTCGCCCCTGCGCAGCGGATGCCTCAGAAGCCGGAATCCGGTTCGGGGCCGGGTCCGATCTCGCCGTCGCCCGTCCAGGGCTGGTTCGACGGCGAGCGGTGACGATAACCGACGATGCGCCAGCGGTCGTCGTCTTCCTTGCGGAAGTAGAGCGTCACGTCGCGCGTCACCATGCCGGCGAATTGGTACGACGGAGCGGTGACGTCGACCAGGACGCGAAAGATGATCGAAGCGCTGCGCGGATCGCTCTCGCGGAACTCGACCTCGGAGAACGCGATGATGTGGCAGGTCCGGAACTCGTAGGTCGGCATCTCGCTCGAGATCGATTGCCGACATTGTTCCGCCTTGTCCGAGACCTCTTCCAGGCAGGCGGCGACGTCGTTTCGAGCCACTCCGCGAGCCAGTCGCCGCACGACGTCGCGCACCGCTTCGGTATCGGTGACGATCATCTGATCGATCGCGATCCCGCCGATCGTGGCGAGAACGATCAGCAGCGCCAGCAGCACCAGTCGCCGGTCGGGAAGCTGCCAGAACAGCAGCCCGACGCCGGCCAACAGCAGGAGACCTGCGAACAGGATCCAGAAGCTCATCGCGTCTCCTCCTTCACCACCTGCGAACCGGTCGAGTCGCCTGAGAAATCGCCCGCTGCCGTCAGGTCGGTCGCACGATGCTCGGCTCGCCGTCCGACTCGCCAACCGATCCAGCCGACGATCGCGACGACGGCGATCAATCCGATCAGCGTTCGCAGTCGATACGTCGCACGTTCGATCGAAACCCGATCGGAGGTCGGATCGACGGCCGCGGCGTCCGCACCGACACCGGAGTCCGATCCCGGTTCAGCGTAGGCGTTTCCCGCGCCGACGGCACGTCGTTCGAGTCGCGCTTGGCGCGCGATCCAGGTCGGCGCCGCGATCCAGACGAGCGCGAGCCCGACGATCGCGAACAGGTAGGCCCAGAACCAGGGGGAGTCGGTGATCGGGGGGCGCGCCATCCGAGTTCCCTTCATCGCCGAGTGCCGCTACGGCGGGCAAGTCCGCTCCGGATCGCGCTTCCCCGAACCGTCCGAACGCTCCGACCGACGTGTTCTCCGCGTGCTTCGGTTCGCTACGACCGGCCTTCGTCTCGAACCTCGTCGGTCGGACGAGCGCAACGAAAACGGGAGACAGGAACTCGGCGAGCCTGTCTCCCGTCTTCGATTTCGGTCGCGATCGAGCGGGCGGACGGGGGACTCGACCCGCGCGATCGCGCAACGGTCGAACCCGCCCTCTCCGCCCGAATCTCAGCGGCGCTTGAAGAGCGGGCCGCCGTAGATCGCCGACGCTCCCAGTTCCTCTTCGATCCGCAGGAGCTGGTTGTACTTCGCCATCCGGTCGCTGCGCGAAGCGGAGCCGGTCTTGATCTGTCCGGTATTCAGAGCGACCGCCAGATCGGCGATCGTCGAATCCTCGGTCTCGCCCGAACGGTGACTGGTCACCGCCGAATAGCCGCTGCGGTGCGCCAGCTGGATCGCCTCGATCGTCTCGGTCAGCGTGCCGATCTGGTTGACCTTGATCAGGATGCTGTTGGCGATTCCCGAATCGATACCGCGCTGCAACCGCTCGGTGTTGGTGACGAACAGGTCGTCACCGACCAGCTGCACCTTGTTGCCGACCCGATCCGAAAGGAGCTTCCATCCCTCCCAGTCGTCTTCGCTGCAGCCGTCCTCGATCGAGCAGATCGGGTACTTGGCGACCCAATCGGCCAGGAAGTCGACCATGCCGGCCGAGTCGAGCGACTTGCCGTCGATGGTGTACTTGCGGGTCGACGAATCGAAGAACTCGGTCGCGGCGCAGTCGAGCGCGATGAAGACCTGCTCCCCCGCCTTGTAGCCCGCCATCTCGATCGCCTGCATGATCAGGTCGAGCGCTTCGACGTTGCTGCCGAGGTCCGGCGCGAAGCCCCCCTCGTCACCGACCGCCGTGTTGAGCTTCTTGGACGAGAGGACCTTCTTGAGCGAGTGGAAGATCTCGACGCCGCAGCGCAGGCCGTCCGAGAACCGCTCGAAACCGAGCGGCATCACCATGAACTCCTGAATGTCGACCGAGTTGTCGGCATGCTGACCGCCGTTGACGATGTTCATCATCGGCGCCGGCAGGACCCGCGCTCCGACTCCGCCCAGGTATCGATACAGAGGCTGCATCGTGAACTGCGCCGCGGCTCGCGCGGTCGCCAGCGAGATGCCGAGCAGCGCGTTGGCGCCGAGGTTCTTCTTGTTGGCCGAGCCGTCGAGCTCGCGGAGCTTGGCGTCGATCGCGAACTGGTCGGTCGCGTCCATGCCGATCAGCGAGTCGGCCAGCGGACCGTTGATGTTCTCGACCGCCTTGAGGACTCCCTTGCCGAGGAATCGCTTCTTGTCGCCGTCCCGCAGTTCCCACGCCTCATGCGCGCCGGTGCTCGCTCCGCTCGGAACCGCCGCTCGGCCCAGCGAGCTACCGTCGTCGAGCATCACTTCGACCTCGACGGTCGGATTGCCGCGGCTGTCGAGGATTTCACGCCCGGTGACGTTGATGATCGTGCTCATGAGCTTCTGGGGGCCTCCGAAGACGGAACCGAATGGGGGACATCGCCCGCGTCGAGACCTCCGCTCGACGTCGCCGCGATGCCGGGAGAACGGAACCTCCGCCGGATCGGGACCGATCGGGCGGATCGCAGCGAGCATTGTGGCGGATCGAAGCCGACTTGACTAGAAGACGTAGTCGCGCGTCTGCCCCCCCCGGCCCATCCATCCTTCGGTGATCGACGATGCTCGATTCCTTGTCGTTCGCCACGATGCTTTGGCACGTCACCGGCTTGCTGGTGCTCGCTTGGTTGATTCGCCGCGGCGCCCGGGGGAGTGTCTGGCGAGGGGTCGAACCGGCCGATCCTCTTCCCCCTCCCGGCTTCGGCCTGATGGTCCCGCCGTTGATCTTCGTGATCGGCGCGTGCGGCCCGGCGCTCTCGTTCGGCCTGTTCGGCATGCCCGACCCGGCACGTCATCCGGCGACGACAGCCGCGGCGGCAGCGCTGGGGCAGGGGATCTCGCTGGTGACGACGCTGTTGGTGGCGGCAGTGCAGTTTCCCCGGGAAACGCGCGACTGGTTCGGTCGCCTGACGCTTCGTCGCTCGACCCTGGTCGCGTTGATTCTTATCGTCGGCTGTCTGCCGCTCGTCCTGCGTCTGCACCAGTTCGTCAGCGTCTGGCTCGTTCCGTACGATCACGCGACGCTGGCGGCGCTGCGCGGCGCCCCGTCCGACGCGACGATCGCCTGGCGACTGCTGCACACCGTCGTGGTGACGCCGCTGTTCGAGGAGCTGCTCTACCGCGGGTTCGTGCTCGGCGCCTTGATGCGGTTGGCCGCCGTTCGGACGCTCGATCTGCAGCGGTTGCTGTTCGGTGATCGCCCGAGCGACGAGGAACCGACGGTCGTCGGCCGACGAGCTCCGTTCTGGCCCGTTCCGATCGCCGCGCTCCTGTTCGCTGCGGCTCATGCGAATCAGGGAGCCGCGCCGATACCGCTCTTCGTGCTGGCGGTTCTGTTGGGCGAGTCGGTGCGGCGGACCGGGAGTCTGGTGCCGGCGATATTGACCCATGCGGCGTTGAATCTGCACGGGACCGCCGTAACGCTGCTGGTGGCGCCGTGACCGGCGAGGTCGTGCGGCGTCGTCCTTCGGGCACGGTCGCTCAGGTCGTGCTGCGGTCCCCCCACCCTCGCGCTCGCTTTCGGTGCGACTCCCCCGATCCCGGTCCGTGAACCGCTCGGTCGACGACCGCTCCCCGCGGTGGCGAAGCGTCGCAAGCCGTGCTAGCGTAAGCAGTTGATCGTCGTGACCCGATTCGAACGGCGGTGTCGTCCCCAGGTAAGGTGACTGACGCCGGTTCATGACTTCCTTCGGGTCGGTGCCCGAATCGTGACGGCGGAAGCGTTCACGTATGGCCGAAATCCATCTGACGGTCGACGTTCCGTCTCGGTTGGTCGACTTCGGCAGTCAGACTGCCTATCTCTCGGGGCTCGACCTCGCCCCTTGGCCATGCGCCTGGAGTCGATCGGGAAACGTCTGGACGCTCCGTTACGACCAGATCGACTCCCCCCGGCTCTCCGCGACCGTTTCGGACGGAGCCGCGTCGGGTTGGATGTTGGCGACGGCGACCCTTCGCCCGCGAGCCGCCCCGTATCGCCTGTGGCTCGAACTCGCCCGCGGGACGGTCGATCGGCTCCGAAATCGAGTCGCCGCGTGGGAGATTCTGGGGTTCATCCCGTCCGATACGCTTCGCCGGCAGGTCGGTGACTGCGGTCTCGGTTTTTGCGACGCGATCGCGGCGGCGAGCGACGGGCGTCGCTGCGACGAGTTGGCGATCGGGACGATCGATCGAGCGGTCGGGACGATTCGCGCCGCCGCTCGCGAGTACGTCGAACATCTTCGTCTGGAATCGGTTGACGCGCCGGCCGGATCGTCGACGCTTCGCGGCACCTGGTACGTCGACGAGCCGTCGCTGGCGACGGAACTTCTCGGCGACGATTCGCCCGCCGATCTCGAAGGGGTGGCGTCCGGACTCGAAGGACTCGTCAACACGATCGCCATCGCTCCGGACTGGCGATCGATCGAGGGTTCACCCGACCACTGGAACTGGGATCACCTGGATCGGCAGATCGAGGCGGCCAACCGTCGTTCCTGGAACGTCGTGCTCGGTCCGCTGATCAGCTTTCGGCGCGATCGCTGGCCCGAGTGGCTGGTCGATTCGGACGACCCGAACGAGATCCGCCGCGGGGTGCAGCGGTTCATCGGTCGGATGATGGAGCGGTATTCGGGGCAGGTCGATCTGGCGCTGTTGGCCGACCGAGTCAACCTGCCGGTCGATCTCGCGTGGGAGGGACCGCTGCGGCTGCAGTACGTGATCGACGCCGGCACCACGCTCCGCCGCGCCGTCGACAATCTGCCGTTCGTCGTCGGCTTCACGCAGCCGTTCGCCGAGAGTCAGCCGCGCGGCCAGGACTATCCCGCCTTTCATCTGGCCGATGCGTTGCTGCGAGCCAACCTGGACGTCAGCGGTTTTGCGCTCGATTTCGAGTTCGGCAACGGTTTCGACCAGACGCGACCGCGCGACCTCTGCCAACT
>CAZZBI010000131.1:0-5714 GCA_964652385.1 uncultured Pirellulaceae bacterium
TGGGGAGGGCGCGGAGGGCTCTTGTGTAGCCCCGGCTCGTCCTCGAGCCGAGGGCCTGCGACTTCGCGTTACGGCTCACGCTGCGCTGCGACAGGATCGACCGAAGTCATACGGCCGCGCGTCGGGGATGACGCGGGCCGACTGAAGAGCCACGCGTCTTACGAGGGCATCACTTCGGCAGGATGGCGTTGTGGTAGATCTCCTGCACGTCCTCGCACTCGTTGAGCATGTTGATGAACTTCTCGAACATCGGGACGTCGTCTCCCGAGAGCTCCTTGTTCGCCTGCGGCAGGTAGGTGATCTCCTGCGTCTCGAAGTCGATGTCGGGATAGGCGGCGAGCAGCGCGGTCTTTGCCTTGAAGAACTCGCTGGCGGGAGCGGACAGCGTGATCTTGCCGTCGTTGCACTGGACGTCATCGACGTCGACTTCGGCTTCGAGCATCTTCTCGAGAACCGCATCGGCGTCGGTGCCGGCAAACGAGAAGAGTGCCAGGTGGTCGTAGGAATGGAGGACCGAACCGGCCGCTCCGAGCTTCGACCCGGTCTTGGTGAAACAGTTCCGGACCTCCGAGATGGTCCGGTTGTGGTTGTCCGTCAGGCAATCGACGACCACCGTGCAGCCCCCCGGGCCGTACCCTTCGTACCGAGCGACGACGTAGTCCTCGCCGGCGTTCCCCTTGGCCTTGTCGATCGCCCGCTCGATGACGTGCGAGGGGACCTGCTCCTTCTTGGCTCGCTCGATCGTGTTCTTGAGCGCCGCGTTGAGATCGGGATCGGGGACGCCGTTCTTCGCCGCGACGAACAGGAGCTTGCCGTACTTGGAGTAGAGCTTGGACTTCACCGCAGCGGTCTTGAAGATCGCGTGCTTGCGGTTCTCGAAATCGCGTCCCATGCCGAAGGTCTCTCGAACGGTTCCCATGATCGGGGGCGGAGTCGGTCGCTCCCGTGGCAAAGGGGCGATCTTATCAGGAAACCTCGCGATGCGGCAGGCTGGCAGGGGGACCGAAGCGGGTCGAGAGGGGGCGAACCCCTCGGGCCGGCGCTCCTGACCACCCCCGCTCGTGCGCTCGGCCGGACGACTTCAGTCCGAACGCCGCGAGGGGAGCGAAACGACCTGCTTGCTAGCGTCGTTTGACCTTGGTCCCCTTCGGACCCGCTCCTATACTCCGCCCCGCTCGACGGTCGGGCCGAGTCGCGGACTGCGCGATTCGGGACTTTCCCGGCGTCGGCAGACTCCGTCGACCGACATCTTCGCTGGCGAGTCGTGCATGCAGGGAGGCAGCCGCTCGAACCGAGCCCGCATGATCCTCAGGGATCGCGGTGCGCGCCGGCCTCAGGCGGTGCGAGCCCGGTTCGTCGCACGAATGTCGGCGGCAACCGCCGCTCTCGCCCTGCTTTCGGCCCTCGCCTCGCTCGTCACCGCTCAAGGCCCATGGCAGGAACCGTCCGAGAGATCGACCATTCGGACCGGAACGAGTCCGGCGGTCGATCGCACCGGGGGCGTTTCCGGAGGTGCGGCGAGGATCGGATCGGGCCCGTCGATCGAGTTGCCGGAACAGGCGGTCGAGCGGCCGATTCTCGTCTCGGCACGTACCGCCGAACGGTGGCGCGAAGGGGTCTATGACGTCTGGCATCTGATCGGCGGCGTTTCGATTCGTCAGGGGGAGGTCGACGCGACCGGCTCCGAGGCGATCGTCTGGGTCGATCAGGGCGATCCGTATCTGCAGCAGCCGACGAAGGTCCTGGTCTATCTGGAAGGGGCGGTCGAGGTCCGATTCGGTCCGGACGATCCAGCCGCTCGAACGACTCGCAACCGCTATCGATCGACCGATTGGTTCGGGCGTTTTCAATCGCTGCACTCGGTCGAGATGAGCGTCGTTCCGACGGCACCGGTCGATGTGGCGGCGATCCCGGTACTCGATCGCGCCCGACGCGCGATGACCGCTCGGTTCGACGATCAGGTCGCGCCGGCCCAGTTCCCTCAGACGCTCCCCGGCACGTTGCCGACCGAACCGCCGGTGTTGCCTCCGGGAGGGGCGATGCCGAGCGCTCCCGGCGCCGGGCTCGGCACACCTGCCGCTCCCATGGTCGCTCCGAACGATCCGGCGAACGTGCAGGCGAGCGTCCGCTTCGGCGGTCGCAACGGCGGGCGTCCGAACATCAGCTCGCGTTCGTCGGCCGACGGCACGGAGAACGTCTGGGTCTTCGACGAAGGGATCCGGATCACGGTCGAGAGTTCGTCCTTCTCGCAGTTGCAGGGAGGACTGGCCGACGTCGAGCAGGTGGTGCTGATGGCGGACCGGGGAGTCGCCTGGACGCGACCGCTCGCCGAACTGATCGAATCTCCGTCGGGAAGTCTCGGGGGGCAGCGCTGGGAGTTCTACCTGGAAGGGAACATCGTCTTCGCGGCCGGCGAGCGAGTGATCTATGCGGACTACCTGTACTACGACGCGAACTTCCGTCGCGGCACGATCCTGAACGCCGAGGTGCTGTCGCCGGTCGACGGCTTCGACGGCCTGCTGCGGATGAAGGCCGACATCCTGCAGCAGCTCGACCAGCGCACCTTCCGCGCGTACGACGCGGCGGTCACCTCCAGCCGTCTCGGCTATCCGACCTATTGGGTGCAGACGGGGGACGTGCAGGTGACGCACGATCAGATCCCGCGTCTCGATCCGTTCACCGGAACGCGCGCCTACGATCCCGCGACCGGCATGCCGCTGACTCGGCACCAGTATCTGACCGAGAGTCGCAACAACTTCGTGTACGTCGGCGGAGTGCCGATCTTCTACTGGCCCGTGCTGACCAACGATCTGGCCGATCCGACGTACTACCTGGAACAGATCAGCGTCAAGAACGACAGCGTCTTCGGGACCCAGGTGCTGACCGACTGGGATCTGTATCAGCTGCTGGGGATCCGCGATCAGCCGGAAGGGACCGACTGGAATTTCACGGCCGATTGGATGTCGCAGCGCGGCTTCGGGCTGGGGACCGAATTCACGTGGGATCGCCGCGATCTGTTCGGCATTCCGGGACCGTATGCCGGCCGGATCGACGCGTGGGGGATCGACGACAACGGGACCGACAATCTCGGTCAGGATCGGCGCACCGTGCCGCTCGAAGAGGAGTTCCGCTATCGCGTGCTCGGCCAGCATCGCCAGCGATTCGATTCGGGCTGGCAGCTGACGGCCGAAGCGGGACTGATCAGCGATCGGAACTTCCTCGAGCAGTACTACGAGCGCGAATGGGATCGGAACAAGGATCAGTCGACCGGCGTCGAGCTGCTCCGCAATACGGCGAACCGTCAGTTCTCGGTCAACGCCGACTATCGCCTGAACGACTTCTTCGCCCAGACCGAGTGGCTCCCGCGCCTGGACTACTCCGTGATCGGCCAACCGATTCTCGGTGACGCGCTCGTCTGGACCGGTCGAACGAGTGCCGGTTACGCGCGGCTGAGGCCGGCCGAAGCGCCGACCAATCCGATCGATCTCGGCAAGTTCGATCCGCTCGCGTGGGAGAGCGACGTCGAGGGAGCTCGTGTCGGCACGCGACAGCAGATCGAGTTTCCGTTCCAGGCGGGCCCGGTCCGTCTGGCGTTCTACGGCCTGGGGGACGCGACGTACTACGGGAACGATCTGAACGGCGACGATCTGACCCGGCTGTACGGCCAGCTCGGGCTGAGAACGAGTCTGCCGTTTTGGAAGGTCGACCCGACGGTGCGGAGCGAGCTGTTCAACGTCGACGGGTTGGCTCACAAGATCAGTCTCGACTCGGACCTGCACTGGGCCGATGCGAGCGCCGACCTGGCCGACATGCCGCTGTACGACAACCTGGACGACGATTCGCAGGAAGCCTTTCGCCGACGGTTCTTCTTCGACACGTTCGGAGGAACTCCGGGGGGCGACGTGCCGCTTCGGTTCGACGAGCGGAACTACGCCTTCCGCTCGAATACGCAAGGGAACGTGACGAGTCCGACGTGGGACTTGGCCGACGATCTGCTCGCCTGGCGATTCAGTCTGGATCAGCGTTGGCAGACGAAGCGCGGTCGCCCCGGTGATCAGCGGATCATCGACTGGATCACGTTCGACGTCGGCGCGACCTGGTTCCCCGAAGCGACTCGCGACAACTTCGGCGAGAGCATCGGTCTGCTCGATGCGCGATTCCGTTGGCATGTCGGCGACCGCCTGACGCTCCTCAGCGACGCGTCGGCCGATCTGTTTGCCGACGGGCTGCGGACGGTCAGCGTGGGGATGCTGACGGGGCGCCCCGAGACCGGCAACCTGTACATCGGCTTCCGCAGCATCGAAGGCCCGCTGACGGCGAACATCCTGAGCGGTTCGTTCTCGTATCGGATGAGCGAAAAGTGGCTCGCATCGGCCGGCGGATCGGTCGACTTCGGACCGACCGGGAACATCGGCCAGACGATCTCGTTCACGCGCGTCGGCGAATCGTTCCTGTTGCGGTTCGGGCTGCGGGCGGACGCGAGTCGCGGGAACGTCGGCGCGATCTTCGCGATCGAGCCGCGGTTCCTGGCTCGCGCCAGTCGCGGTCAGATCGAAGGGATCGACATCCCGCCCCCCGGCTCGCGCGGCCTGGAATGAGAGGGTCTCGCATGCGACGCGAGCGCGGTCCCGATCGACGCAAGTCCGAACGCGAAGCGACGTTCACCGATCGCTTCGTTCACCGCGACTGGTTCGCGAAGTTCCGCTGCGCGTTTCGCGGAGCGGGGATCGGCATCCTGCACACCGAGAGCTTCCGCGTCCATCTGCCGACGGCGCTGCTCGCCTGCGGCGTCGCGCTCTGGCTCGAGCTGGAAGCGTGGCGGTGGGCGATCGTGTTGGCGAGCGTCGCCGCGGTGATGGCGGTCGAGCTGCTGAACTCGTCGATCGAGACGCTCAGTCGCGCCGTGACTCGCGAATCGAATCCGTTCGTGCGCGACGCGCTCGACATCGGCGCGGGAGCCGTTCTCGTCTCGTCGATCGGAGCGATGCTCCTGGGCCTGCTCGCGATCGGCCCACCCCTGTGGCAGCGTCTGTTCGGCTGAAGCACAGCCCCAACTCCGCGCCCGCCAGCCTGTTCCTCCCCAGCCCGCAGCGTCCCCAGCCCGCAGCGTCCCCAGCCCGCAGCGTCAGCAAGGGGTCCTCCGTGCCCTTCTCCGCGCCCTCCCCAGCCCGCTTCAGTAGGCCCGCGTCGTCCCCGACGCGCGGCCGTGCGACGGCGGTCCTTCCTGTCGCTGCGCAGCGTGGACGGTATCGGAGTCGCACGCCCGCGGCTCGAGGACGAGCCGGGGCTACGCAGCGGCCCTCCGTCCCCTTCGCCGTACCCTTCTCCGTCCCCGAGGTCGGACAACTGCCACCCGCGTTCGCGCTGCGAACCCCGTTCGGTGGCCCTACGAAACCACGCCTCGGCCACGGAGTGGCCGGGCCCACGTCCGACGCATCGCTCTTCAGTTGGCCCGCGTCGTCCCCGACGCGCGGCCGTGCGACGGCGGTCCTTCCTGGCGCTGCGCAGCGTGGACGGTATCGGAGTCGCACGCCCTCGGCTCGAGGACGAGCCGGGGCTACGTAGCGGCCCTCCGTCCGCTTTCGCCGTGCCCTTCTCCGTCCCCGAGGTCGGACAACTGCCACCCGCGTTCACGCTGCGCAGCTCGGTCGGTGTCGAGACGAAACCACGCCTCGGCCACGGAGTGGCCGGGCCCACGTCCGACGCATCGCTCT
>CAZZBI010000131.1:5814-13258 GCA_964652385.1 uncultured Pirellulaceae bacterium
GCTCTTCAGTTGGCCCGCGTCGTCCCCGACGCGCGGCCGTGCGACGGCGGTCCTTTCTGTCGCTGCGCAGCGTGGACGGTATCGGAGTCGCACGCCCGCGGCTCGAGGACGAGCCGGGGCTACGCAGCGGCCCTCCGTCCCCTTCGCCGTACCCTTCTCCGTCCCCGAGGTCGGACAACTGCCACCCGCGTTCGCGCTGCGAACCCCGTTCGGTGGCCCTACGAAACCACGCCTCGGCCACGGAGTGGCCGGGCCCACGTCCGACGCATCGCTCTTCAGTTGGCCCGCGTCGTCCCCGACGCGCGGCCGTGCGACTTCGGTCCTTCCTGGCGCTCCGCAGCGTCTGCCGCAGCGAAGCCGCACGCCCGCGGCTCGAGGACGAACCGGGCTAACGCAACTCCCACCGCGCGTCAGCTCAACACGCCCTTCACGACGTTGCCGTGGACATCGGTCAGTCGATAGTCGCGTCCCGCATGGCGGAACGTCAGGCGGGTGTGATCGATTCCGAGCAGGTGCAGGATCGTCGCGTGGAAATCGTGGACGTGCACCTTGTCCGTCTCGGCTCGCATGCCGAGTTCGTCGGTCGCTCCCCAGACCGTCCCGCCGCGAACACCGGCTCCGGCAAGCCAGCTGGAAAAGGCCCACGAATGATGCTCGCGCCCCGGATGATCGGCCGAGCTGTTGAACGGCGTGCGGCCGAACTCGGTCGTCCAGACGACCAGAGTCTCCTCGAGCATGCCGCGCCGTTTCAGATCGGCGAGCAGTCCGGCGATCGGCCGGTCGACGTTCTTCGCCAATCGCTCGTGGTCCGCCATATTTCCGTGCGAGTCCCAATTGCCGCTCGAGCCGGTATCGATCAGCTCGACGAACCGAACGCCTCGCTCGACCAGACGCCGAGCCGCCAGGCATTGCCAACCGAACCCGCTCGCTTCGCCGCGCTGCAGTCCGTACAGCCCGAGCGTCTCGTCCGTCTCGTCGGTCAGATCGAAGACCGCCGGCATCTCGAACTGCATGCCGAACGCCGTCTCGAAGCTGCGGATCCGCGACGCCAGCGCATCGTCTTGTCCGCGCTCTTCGAGATGCAATCGATCCCAGGCGGCGAGGGCATCGAGTTCGCGCCGCTGCCCCGCATCGGGCGCGATGCGCGGCGTCAGGTTCGCGACCGGCTCGGCTCCCGGCACGACGCGCGTCCCCTGATGAGCGCCCGACAGGAAGTCCGAGGCCCAGACCTGCGTGCCGGCATAAGGCATCTGCGGCGCGATGGCGACGAAGCTCGGCAGGTTCCGGTTCTCGGACCCCAGGCCGTAGCTGATCCACGATCCGATGCTCGGCCGCGCGAACGCGAACGAACCGGTGTGCATGCCGAGCGTCGCGTTGTAGTGGTTCGAGTGACTCGTGTGCATCGAGCGGATGATCGCCAGTTCGTCGACCTGCTTGCCGACTTCCGGAAACAGGTCACTCACCTCGATCCCGCTCTCGCCGTACGGCCGAAAGGTCCACCCCGGCCGCTTCAGGAACAGACGTTCGTAACCGGCCCGATTCCGCGTTTCGGGATGATCGAGCACCACTTCCTTGCCGTGATCGGACGCCAGCTGCGGCTTGGGATCGAACGTGTCGACATGCGACACGCCGCCGCTCATGAACAGGAAGATGACGTTCTTGGCTCGCGGCGGATATTGAGCGGGACGCGCCGCGAGCGGATCGGTAGCCCCCGAATCGTCGTTGCGGGTGCTTCCTGCCGCCTCGCGCGACACCATCTGCAGCAGGCCGGGCCAGAGCAGCGAACCGGCGACGGCCGAACCGAGAAACCCGCGCCGCGACGCTCCGCGACAGCAGCTGCGATCGACCGAGCGACCGCGTCCGGACTCCGAACCGTTTCGCGAACTCATGTCGTCAGTCCAGATAGAGGAACTCGTTCGATCCGAGGACGATCCGCGCCAATGCTCGCCATGCCCCTTCGGGATCGTCGCTCGCCGGCCAATCCGCGATCAGCTCGCGGGCGATCCGTCGTTCCGCGTCGGATGCCGGTCGCTGCAGCGCCGCCAGGACCATCCGATCCAATCGCGTCTCGATCGACGGCGTTCCATCGGCTCGCGATCGTTCTGCCAGGACCGCCGCTCGCTCGTGGAAGAACGGATCGTTCAGGAAGTAGAGCGCCTGAGTCGGCACGGTGGTGGTCAGACGCTGCGGCGTCGTCGCGCTCGGGTCGGCTCCGTCGAAGAGCGCGAGAAACGGCTGTCGGCGATTCCGCTTGGTCATCACATAGACGGTCCGTTTCGAGGTCGGATACTCGTCGGCGAACGGATTGTGCTGCGTGTAGGTCCAGGTCGTCGGATCGGTGAACGGATGCGCCAGTCCGGCGGTCGTGTCGAGCCCCTCAGTCACGCTCAGCAGCGCGTCGCGCAGCTCCTCGGCCGATAACCGGCGTCGTGCGAACCGGGTGTAGCCGATCCGCTGAGGGTCGATCGACGCGATCCGATCATCCCGTTCCCCTTCGCGGCGATAGGCGTGCGACAGGACGATCATCCGCTGGACCCGCTTGGACGATCCCCCGACGACCAACTCGTTCGCCAGACGATCGAGCAGTTCCGGATGCGTCGGCGGTTCGCCGCGCGTCCCGAAGTCGTTCGGCGTTCGGACCAGTCCGCGACCGAACAGGTGCAGCCACAACCGATTGGTCCAGACGCGGGCCGCGAGCGGCGAGCGACCGGGAGTGACCACCTCGGCCAGCTGCCGTCGACCGCTGCCGGTACCGTCCGAAAGCAACTCGCCGCCGAGCACTTCGAGGAAGCGTCGCGGAGCGATCGAGCCGGTCAGCTCCGGTTCTCCCTTGATCCGAATCGCCTCGTCATGACCGATTCCCTCCTGAACGGCGAAGCCTTCGGGCAACGCGGGGATCGCCCGGTCGAGTTCGGCCAGACGATTCGACAGCGTCGATCGTTCGGTCGTCAGCTCGGCCAGACGCCGGCCCGCCGCTTCGGCGGCGAGATCGATCCGATCGACGCGAAAGTCGACGCCGTTGCCCCCTTCGGGATGCGCGTCGGCCACCGTCCCCGACGTCACGACTCGCGCGTCACGCGGGGCGATCCAGGCGAGCTGGACCGCGTCGGTCGGCGACGGATGAACGAACAGCGTGTGGGGGGGCAAGGTGGTCCAGACGCCGATCGGCGACTCGGAGGCATTGACCAAGGCGCTCGGCACGTCCGCATCGGTCCGCCAGACATGCAGTCCGCCGCGGCCGTCGAGATCGCGGACGCTGCGCGGCATGAACTCGCCGTTGCGGGCGTCGATCATTCCCCACGCCGCACCGTCCGGATCGGGATTCGGATTCCCGGTCAGGAAATCGTCGACCAGCGACCGCGTCGCGTTCCAGACCGTTCCGTCGTTCAGGTCGCGGATCGTCAGGTCGACCCGAGTCGTGTCGGCTCCGTAATCCCCGCGAGGTCCGATCGTCAGCACGATCCAGTCGCCGGCCCGGACGTCGATCTCGGTCGACGGCAACGGCGACGCTGCAGCGGCATCGTTCGACGCGACGTCAGCTCCCCACGTCGCGATGCCGGCTCGATCGATCGCGCCCGACACCAGTTCGATCCGCCGCTGCGGATCGCGAGCCGCCGTGGTAATCGGTGCGAGCTGCGCGGCCAGCTCGTCGGAGCGCTGCCTCAGCCGGTGCCGCTCTTCGGCAAGTCCGCCGGTCCGCGCTTCCCAGAGATCGGGGGCGACGATCGGAACCATGTTCGCGGGGAGCGGGCGGGCTTCGCAGCCGGTAAAGGGAAAGCGGGTGCTCGCCAGCACGCCGTACAGAGCGTAGTAATCCTCGCTCGAAACCGGGTCGTACTTGTGCGCATGACAGCGGGCACAACCGAGGGTCAGTCCGAGCAGCGACTTGCCGAGCGTGTCGATCGTGTCCTCGTAGGTCAGGTGCATGTCCTGATCGCTGTCGTGACCGAAACGCCTCGCGATCGCCAGATAGCCGGTGGCGACGAGCGGCCCGCCGCGATCCGCCTCGTCGAGCGGTCGTCCCGATTCGGCCGCGATCAGATCGCCGGCGATCTGCCAGCGCACGAAGTCGTCGACCGGCAGATCCTGGTTCCAGGCGTCGATCACCCAGTTCCGATAGCGCCACGCGTGCTGCACCGGATGATCGGTGTTCTCGCCGGCCGTATCGGCGTAGCGGACCAGATCGAGCCAGTGGCGCCCCCATCGTTCGCCGTAGGCATGACTCGCCAGCAGGCGATCGACCTGCCGGACGAAGGCATCGGGGCGTTCGTCGGCGCCGAACGATTCGATCTCGTCGATCGTCGGAGGAAGGCCGGTCAGGTCGAACGTCGCGCGGCGCAAGAGCGTGCGACGATCAGCGAGACTCCCGTTCTCGAGCCCCAGTCGCTCCAGCGCGGTCGCGGCAAGCGACGCATCGATCCGCGAATCGACGCCGCGAATCGCGAACTGTTCCGGTCCTCCCGGCAGATCGCGACTCGGCACATCGGCCGCCAGCGGCTGGAAACTCCACCACGCCAGCGACTCGGTCCAGGTCAGCCCGCCCAGCCGCCGTTGTTCGGCCCCTCGCGGATCGGGAGCCCCTCGCTCGATCCAGCGCTCGAGCTTCTCGACATCGGCCGGATCGAGCGGCGCATCGGGAGGCATGGCTCGGTCGGGATCCCGAGGGCGCACCGCCATCATCAGCAGACTCGATGCGGCATCCCCCGGAACGATCGCCGCTCCGCTGGCCCCTCCGGCCTGCCATCCGTCGCGCGTGTCGAGTCGCAGATTCCCCTCGGCGCTGCTGCCGCTGTGACATTCCAGACAATGCGCGACCAGCAGCGGGCGAATCTCCGTCTCGAAGAAGCGCTCATCATCTTCGTTCAACTCGATCGTTTCGTCGAGCGCTCGGACCGGCGAGGGGATCGCGACGAACGTCGATCCGAGAAGAAGCAGAGCGAGCGCGAGCGCGATCGACTCGGCAGGGCGTCGGACATCCATGGACGTCTCGCCTGAGGTGGTGGGAAGGGGAGGGGGGGAGAACGGCGGCGAGTGAACACGACCGATCGTTCCGAGCTCTCATGCTACCACGGTCGAAGCGGGGAAAGAACGAAGTTCGAGTCTCGTGACCGTGGAGCTTCGCCGGCTACGTCGCGGCGAGGTGACCGCGGCCAGGCTCTCGCCGACCCCGTGGACGCCGGGCTCGGTACGCTCGGTGATCGAGAGGGGCGTTCCGAGTTCCTTGACCCTCGAGTGCACCGAGGACACCGAGGGGAGCGCGGCGGCGCGACCTCCGGCCCACGAACACCGTCGGACGGTTACAATCCGGAACGGTCACGAACCGACTCGTCGAGCTCGAAGGGCCGTTTGTCGATCGGCGGCCGGATCGAGGCGGACGTCGACTGACTCGACGAGCCCTCGATCGAAACGTCACCTTGCATCGGAGCCGACATGAAGCAGTACATCGTCGAGTCGCTCGTCTTCTACACCAAGGTCACCCTGGACAAGGAGCACATCCTCAAGTCGTCGACGGTCGACATCCAGAACAAGCTGAACGAGCGCGCCGCCGAGGGATGGAAGCTGGTCTCGACTGACGCGACCGACTTCGGCTTTGCCGTCTACTTCTACCTGTACTTCGAACGGGATGCTCCGGTCGCGTGAGTGATCGAGGCAGTCCAGGACGTCGTTGCCCCCGTGGTTCTCCGCCCGCCCTGACCTCAACCGCTTCGAGCCTTCGATGCCGACTCGCAATCTGGTGACGATCTTCCTGTCGCTGATCGTCGGGATCACCTGCTATCAGACCGCGCAGCGCCATCGTTATGCCTCGATCATCGGATCGGCGATGACGCTGGTCGAGGAGCGGGCGCTCGAGCCGAGGACGCGGAAGGAGCTCTTTCACGCGGCGATGGACGGGATGATGCGCAGCCTCGACGAGCACTCGGCGTTCATCGATCCCGATCGATTCACGGCGGTGACCGAGCATCTGGATCAGGAGTTCGGCGGCGTCGGGTTCGTCGTCGAGCCGAATCCGGCGAACGGCGAGTTGCGGGTGTTGACGCCGATCGTCGGCTCCCCGGCGCAGGAAGCGGGGATCGCGTCGGGAGACGTGATCCTGTCGATCGACGGACGGGCGATCGCTTCGCTCGATCCGAACAAGTCGCCGATCGATCTGATCCGCGGTCCCGTCGGCTCGACCGTCCGCCTGGAGCTCCGCAAGCAGGCGGACGGAGCGGTCGTCGCAGTCGACCTGGTTCGCCGCATGATCCCGATCGAGTCGGTACTGGGAGATCGCCGCGCACCGGACGGGACTTGGGACTTTCGTCTCGAGTCGCATCCCGAAATCGCCTATCTGCGGATCACCGAGTTCGGCGAGAAGACGATCGACGAACTCGATCGCGTCACGGCTTCCTGGCAGAGTGCGCCGCCCAAGGGAGTGATCCTCGACCTTCGCCGCAACGCCGGTGGTCTGCTCGAATCGGCCGTCGAGATGTGCGATCGCTTTCTCGACTCGGGAACCATCGTGACGATCAAGCGGCGCGGCGAGGAACTCGACCGTCCGCCCTACGTCGCCTCAAGCGGGACGGTGCTGCCGATCGAGGTGCCGATGGCGATCCTGGTCGACGGGGGAACGGCCAGCGCGGCCGAAATCGTCGCGGCCTGCCTGCAGGATCACGGGCGAGCGACGGTCGTCGGCGAACGGAGCTACGGCAAGGGGACGGTGCAGCAGATCGTCCGGATCGACGGCGGCGAGAGCGCGCTGAAACTGACCGTCGCGAGCTACTGGCGGCCGAGCGAGCGGAACATTCATCGCCCGCGGAACGGCGGATCGGACGAATGGGGCGTCGTTCCCGACTCGGGGTTTGCCGTCCCGCTGGATGATGCCCGACGAGGGGCGATCGCCTTTGCGCGCCGTCGTCGTGATTATCCGGCGACGCTGCTCGACGCGAAGACGTTTGCCGAAATGCCCGACCCGATGACCGGCGGCGAGCTGACCGAAGGGGAGATGCCGGCGATTCCCGAAGCCGACGATCCGGTCGTCGATCCGCAACTGGAACGGGCGATCGACGCGGTGCTGAAGCGTTCGCCCGACGTCGCCGCCGGCTGACGCACGACGCCACCTTTCGCGCCTCGTCAAGCGACCGACACCGGTCGCGCTCCTGACGCTCCACCGTGCCCGGCAACGAGCCCGACTTCGCGAGGCCTCCGATGCGCGACGACGCGAAGCCTTGCTGGAGTTGCCGCGGCCTAAGCAAACGGTTCGCTGCGCCGGTCCTCCGCGGGATCGACCTCGACCTGGCGCCGGGCGAGATCCTGGCGTTGCTCGGAGCGAACGGGGCCGGCAAGAGCACGCTCGGACGGATCATCGCCGGACTGACCCGTCCCGACCAGGGAACGATGACTCTCGACGGACGACCGTTCGCGCCGCGCGACAAGCGTCACGCGGAACGGATGGGCGTGCATATCG
>CAZZBI010000132.1:0-5792 GCA_964652385.1 uncultured Pirellulaceae bacterium
CTCCAGACGAGCGCGACGCAGGTCGCGGTCAGCAGCCGAAACCGCTCGCTTATGTTTCCGCCTGCCGCACGTCGCAGCCCGGCAATGATCAGCGCCTGGAGGAGAACGGCGTTCAGGGCATGGATCGCGATGTTAGCGAGATGAAACCCGCGAACGTCCGTCCCGCCGAGCTCCAGGTTGAGGCGAAAGGTCAGGTACGGGATCGGACGCGCCGGAAGCGAGTTCCCACGGAAGGTCGACTGCCACCAGGTACCGGCATGCATCAGCGGATTGCCGACGATCTCGGACAGGTCGTCGTAGACGAACGCACCGTCGAGCGAGTTCGCGTAGACCAAGGCGGTCGCCGCCAAGAGCGACAGCGCCGCGAGAATCCGGATCGCCGTCCGGCGAGCCGCGGCGCGAGCGGCAAGCTCGGTCTGAGTCAGTCGGACCGCACTCATGCCGCCCCCTCGACGAACGCTTCGCTCGTCTCCTGGCGCTCGCTCGCCTCGGCGCGCGTCTCGTGATACTCCGCATCGGCGTTGACGCTCCAGAGCGCCTGGCGATCGACTCGCCCGATGATCAGCCCGTCGACGACCGTCATCGCCGCCAGCATCGAGTGATCCTGGTTGTTGTAGCGATGCATCCCGTTGCGCCCGATCGGATACAGGTTGTCGATGCGATCGAGCCAGCGGCGCAGCTCGTCGAACCGGTCGAACGTGCCGAAGTAGGCGGGGTAGGCCTTCGGGACGCGCAGGACCGTACCGTCGAGCACCTGTCCCGGCGCGAGCAGGCCGATCCGTTCGAGTTCCTCGGCACCCAGTCGCCGGAGTTGCTCATCGCTCGAACTCCACAACGCATCTCCTTCGGCACAGAAGTACTCGAGCCCCAGCCACGTCGTCGTCCGATCGGCGACCAGATAGGGGCTCCAGTTGTTGAAGATCTGCAGCCGACCGACCTTCACGTCCGGCTCCTGGATGTAGAGCCAGTTGTCGGTCAGCGCGACCGGCTTGCCGCGGACCCGGTCGATCGGCTTCAGGCCGCGGACGAGCAGCCCGACGGTGATGAAGTCGCGATAGGCGAGCCCTTCGGCGATCGCGCGCATCTCGCGCGGCACGGGAGATTCCGAGTCATCCAGTCCGCGCACCAGGTCGACGACCGGCATCGACGACAGGACATGGTCGCATTCGAATCGCCGCTCCTCGCCCGTCGCTTCGTCGACCGCGATCACCGCGGCGATCCGTTCGCCGTTTCGCTCGAGCCGAACGACTCGGTGTCGCATCAGGATCTCGCCGCCGAGACGACGGATCCTCTCGCCGCACGACTCCCACATCTGTCCCGGCCCGAGCTTCGGATACAGGAACCGCTCGATCAGACTCGTTTCGACCTGCTTCTGCCCGACGTCACGACGCCGAAACGGCCGAGTCAGCGCGTCGCGCAGCGCCGCCGTGATCGAGAGCCCCTTGATGCGCTGCGCACCCCACGACGCGTCGATCCGGTCGCACGGAACTCCCCAGACCTTTTCGGTGTAGGAACGGAAGAAGGTCCGATACAGCTCGGTCCCGAACCGGTTGATCAGGAACTGTTCGAGGTTCCTCTCGGGACGGATCGGCTTCAGTCGAGCCGCCGCGTAGGTGACCGCGATGCGAGCGATCCGGATCGGCCCCAGATTCGCGAGCGTTCGTCCGCTGAGGCTCAGCGGATAGTCGAAGAAGCGTCGCAGGAAGTAGATGCGGCTCTTGCGGGGCCGGATCAGCATCACGCGATCGGTCGAATCGGGATCGGGGCCGTCGTCGAGCGCATCGACATCGGCCGATTTCCCTTGGTAGCGGATCTCGAACGAACGATCGTCGGATTTCTCGATCGGCAGCAGCCGCCGCCACCACGCCATGACGCGATCGGACTTCGAGAAGAACCGATGGCCGCCGATGTCGATCCGATTCCCGCGGTAGTTCACCGTCCGCGAAATGCCGCCGAGCATGTCGCTCGCTTCGAGCACGATCGGGCGGATCGACGTCCGCTCGAGCAGCTCGCTCGCCGCCGTCAGTCCCGCAGGTCCGCCGCCGATGATGACGGCGACGGACGTTCGACTTTGCACGGCCACCTCCGACGAACTCGCCATCCCGTTGCGCTGGCCGAATCTCCGACCGAGCCGCGACTCAGTCGATCGGATCGCTGACCGCTTCGCTGCGGGTCGGCGGCGGCGTCCACTCCGAGGCCTCGCGCGCCGTCAGCACGATCGACGAGTCCTGCGGCGCCAGGAGCAGCCGGAAGCGCTCGTCGGCACTCGCGTTCTCGAAGACCGACGCCTCGACCTGCGTAAAGGCCAGGAAGGCCGCCGAATACTCCTCGGCCGTCAGCAGTCCCGTGGCGTAGTACTCGCGCAGCTCGCAAGCCGCACCCCAGTTCGGCGAACTCGTTCCCTCGACCAAGGCGGCGATCCGCGTCCGAGCTTCTTCGGTCGTCAGCGCTCGCCCCTGAGTCGGCGCGATCCGTCGCTCGATCAGATCCTGCAGATCGACGAGCGAACGGAAGACCGGATTCTCGACCGTACGGTTGTCTGCCTCGCGAGCCAATCGCAGATTGTTGACCGGAGGGCCTTCGTAGATCGGCCGCTTCGACACGACGTCATAGATGTTCATGCGAGTCGTGTTCGAGACCTGTCCTTGGCGCGTCCCCATCAGCTCGACGTCGAAGTGGATCAGCAGGTCGATTCCGACACGTCGACAGCCCTCGAGGAGCGTCGACAGCCGATCGTTGCCGACGTACTCGATGCCGACCGACAGATAGCGTCCGTCGACCTTGCCGCGCGTGGGAGCAAGGGCGCCGTCCTCGTCTCGTCTTGCCGTCAGCAACTGGAACGGCCCGAGCCTGCCGTCCAGGCAAGCCTTGCGAAGCGTTCCGCAGACCAGCTTCGAAAAGTCCCCGGCAGCGGCATCGAGCCCTTCGATCGTCACCTTTTCGATCGATTCGGGCCCCTGATCGATCTTCGCCGACTCGGCCCCCTGAAGACGTCCCGGATTGAACGAGGTGCCGATGCCGATGCGCGGAACCGCTCGAGCGCCTCCGACCGCATCGATCCAAGTCGGTCGAGCGATTCGCTTGTCGGTCGACCGAATCAGGTCGGCCAAGTGGATCAGTTCCACGACCCCGTCGTAGCGAGCGGCAATCATCCGATCGGTCGTGTAGCCGGTCAGCCGCGACGGCAGATCGAGCGCCGTCGCAGCCGACGAGGGGGTGGCCCCTCCGGCCGCCGCGCCCGCAAACGGATTCGGAACGGACGACTCCGCGTCGACGTCATCCGCCGGATCGGCGTCGAAGGCCAATCGCTTCAGGTCGAGCGGTTCGTTGCCGCAGTACGAGAAGATCGCGGCGTAACGCTCGGCTCTCATCGCCGGTCGAATCTCGACCACTCGGCCGTCGTACAGCAACAGCGGAATCGAGTTCCGCTCCGTCACGAGCAGGCCGCGCGAGTTGTCGCTCTTCTCGAGTTCGAAGTCTTCTCCCTTGGTCCACGGCACGGCCCGATCCGCTTCGATACAGCAGAGCAACGCCGTCTCGTCAGGACCGTCGGTAATGTCGACTGTCCGCACCAGACGGATTCCGAAGTAGGGGGTATGTTCGCCGCGCGGCAGGACGAAGCCGGTTCGCGTGCTGTCGGTCCCTCCGGTCCGGAAGACCTTCGGCATCAGCGGGAGCAGCTTCAGGTTGTTCGGACTGTTCCACGGCTCATCCAATCGGAATCGATCGAACAGTTCCTGGTAACCGAGCGCCGGCAGAATGCGGACTCGCCAAGAAAGCTCCCCATCGCCGATCGTCGGCAGGACGACGGTTCCCGCTTCCATCTCCTTCAAGAGCGCCGATCCGATCGCTCGCATCCGCTCGATCCGATCGTCGGCCGTATCCTCACCCGGACTGGATGCGAGCTGATCGGGCGGAACGAGCTTCGCCAGCGACTCGCTTCCCTCGACCGATTCCGACGTCCCCGGCACGACTTCGACCGCTCCCGGCGGAAGCGACGCATCGGCCATCTCACTGCCGGCGTCGGCACCGTCGACCGGCGCATTGGCCGACGGATCGTCAGCCGGCGTCACTTCCTCGGCAGGATTGTCGGGAGCCCCGCGACGGACGCGCTTCGACAGATCGACGCCGACCCCGCCGGTGCAACCGCTCAGACCGACCAGAACCACCATCGACGCCGTCATCACTCGTCGCATCGCGATCCGACCGCGTGTTTCGCCTCCCGTTCCGATTCGCATCATTCGATTCCCCGTGATTCGCTCGATTTCGCTGGTCCGTCGGCGGTTCGCGCGCCGGCCGTCTGCAGCGTCTCGGCACCGTGATGAAGAGCCCTCGGCAGACCGTGCATGCGCGATCCGCCGCCGCTCAGCAGCACCACCGCCCCGTCGGTCGCGATGCCGGCGGAGTTCGCCGCCCGAAGGCTGCGATCGATCTCCGAAACGAGCTCGTTGACCGACGTCGCCGCATCACGAAAGAGGCCGCAGGGACTGTCGGCTCGATGCGGCGCGAGCTTCTGCTCTTCAGCCTGAGCGAACGTGATCATGCGCCCCTTGGCGATCGCCGCCGTAATGCGCGAACCGCCATGACTGATCGTCCGCATCCAGGTCTGATTGCCGGCAGAGGCGACGACATGGGCGTGGGTCGAACCGAGCTCGATCGCGACGATCGGCTTGCTCTCTCCCTCCTGCTTGGCCCGGTAGCGAACCAGATTGAGCAGCGCCACCGGTTCGCACTGGAAACCGATCACGTTCAGCTCGTGCTGCTTCAGCAGCTCGACGAGATCGTCCACCTCGTTCTTGCGCGAGGCGACCAGCATCACCGTCCGCTGACCGTTCGATTGCGTCTCGAACCGATGCCAGTACCAATGGACCTGATCCAACGAATACGGGATCAGGTGCTTTGCCTCGAGCTCGACCATCTGCTCGAACTTCGCGTCGTTCCCGCCCGGCAGGCCGATGAACCGGGTGAGGCTCCCCTTGGGATCGATCGAGACGAGACAGGGCGAGTCGCCGATGTCGGTCTCGTCCTTCAGCTTGACCAGCGCACCGCGGATCGCTTCGCGCAGCTCCGAATCCGACTTGGCGACGGTCGCCTCCTTCCGGAACTCGATGATCCGCAGCGATTCGATCCGGACGACGCCATCCTGTTCGACGAATTTGGCCGCCTTGAGCGCGGACGAACCGAGATCGAGCCCCCAGCCGACCTTCGCTTCCTTCTTCTTGCCGAACAGCGAAAGCTTCGACAAGAGTCCCTTCGAGGCCTTCGGAGGGGCCAACGTCTCGGTCACCTCCGCGGCACCGATCGCCTGGAGTCCGAGACCGATCGCGATCGAGAACCGCTGCAGCGCCAGTCGCCCGCCGGGAACGTCGGCGACGGCAGGAGAGTCGGCGATTCGCGGATCGAGCCAACCGAGCGAGCCGCCGATGCGAGGCTTGGCGCCGGCGACCCACGGCATTTCGGTCCCCTTCGCCTCGCCCTCCTTCCAACGCTTCTTGGCTTCCTGAAGCCACTGAGCCGCCCGCGGAAGTTTCGGCGCGAGCTTGACCAGACGCTCCGCCAGGCCGACCAGCGGCAGGTCGACGAACGGCGTCTCCTTCAGATCGCGTTCGATCCACAGCACTTCGTCCAGTTCCGCCTCGACTCCGCGAACCGTCTCGTCGCGAAATCGTTCCGGGACCTGAGCCAACAGTCGCGAGGCTTCGGAGATCGCTCCGGCTTGCTCCTTCGCCTTGGCGGCCGCCACGACGCGCTCGCGAATCTGCCGGCCGAGCTGTTCGAGCTTCGCGTCGGAT
>CAZZBI010000132.1:5802-13206 GCA_964652385.1 uncultured Pirellulaceae bacterium
CGGATCGGACCAGCGTCAGCAGCTGCGCGATCTTGCCGAAGACGCTCAGCGGCGCGTTCGACGCGATACCGGCCTGAATCTCGTCGCGCAGCGACTGAACTCGTTTCGCCTTGTCGACCGCTTCGGCGAGCTGCTCGACCACTTCGGGAGATCGAAGATTCGGGTGGATCTCGCCGAACCGCGCTGCCGCCTTCAGGTAGTCGGCGGCAGCGAGAAACGCCTTGCCCGACTCGGCGAGCGCTGCCGCTTCCGTGTCGGCACGCTCCCGCGCGGCGGTCAGCTCCTGCAGCCGCTGTTTGGCTCGCTGCAGTTCGTCCGGGAAGCGATCGCCGTCGGTCCTGACCAGCGACTTGGCGATCAGGATCGCATCGGAGTACTTTCGCTCGGCCTCGAGCGTGTCGAGCATCTCGAGGCGAGTCTTGATCGCGCGAACTTCCTTTTGGCGCACTTCCTCGAGATTGGTGCCGCAATGACCGCAGAAGCGTTCGGCGATCGTCGTCGGCCGCAGGCAGTCGGGGCATTGCTCCATCAGAGCGATGCCGCAGTTTCGGCAGAACTCCTTGCCGATCGGGTTCTCGTTGTCGCAGCGAGGACAGACGATCCCCGCGGCGGCGGCGCGTTCGTTCATGAGAGGTCACTCCGAAGGGATGATGCGGCGCGCGGCGTGCGGCCGACTCAGCCCCCGTGGTCCGACAGGACGACGAACGAGACGTTCAGGTCCCAAGGCCTGACCGCCGGATGATCGAACTCCAGATGGAGTCGTGCGGACCGATCCCCGGAGTAGCTCCCCGGTCGCATCTGCTTGGGTACCGTGACGATCAGCCGGTAGACTCCCTTCGACGCGTCGATCGGCTCCAGACGGGCTTCGATTCCTTCCGGGTTCGAAACGGACGAGACGAGCGACAGACGCGGATCGTCGTCGTTGACTCGCAGGATCAGCGGATGCTCGATCCCCTCCCCTCGCCGCAACGTGCCGAGTTCCAACAGACTGCGATCGGCCAGCTTCGCGCCGGCGACCGTCAGCGCATCCGGGACGGTGGCGACGACCGGCACCGATGTCTCGACCTGAGTACCGTCAGCCGCCTGACCTCGGATTCGGATCGAGGCGTTGAGCGCCCCAGCCGGCAGCGGCTCGGTCGATTCCACGATCAGCGTGCGAGCCCAGACGGTGCCGACTCCGACCGCCGCGACTTCGGCTGCTTCGCCCCAGGTCGCCGCTAGGCGCGAGTCGCTCGATTCGATCGTCGGCAACTCTTCGAAGACGAACTCTTCGCTGAAGAGCGTCGTTTCGGCGCGAGCGCCGATCTTGCCGGGAAGAATCCGACCCAAGTTCAGCGTCTCGGGCAGACTCGCCAGATCGACCGCGACCTTGGCATGCACTTCGAAACGGAGTTCCTTCAGGTCGGGATCGTTCGTGGTGAACGAGAGAGTCTGGACGATCGATTCGCTTCGTCGTCCGGTATTCCAGGTGAGCGACACGGTCGCCGTTTCCCCCGGCAGCAGTTCGCGGTTCGAGATGCCGAAGTCGACGCACTTGCAGCTGATGTCGCCGCCGCGGATCTTCAACACCCCTTCGCCGGCATTCGTGACCGAGAACTCGGTCGTTTCGGTCCCGTGCGGCGCGACGATGCCGAAGTCGCGAACGCTGTCGGAAACGACTGCCTTCGGGAGCTTGCCGTTGGCGTAGATCTCCTCGCGCCCTTCGCGCTCCCGCTTCAGCTCCTCACGCACCCGTTCGATCTTCTCGTTCAGACCGTACGAGGCGGGATACTGCCGCTGCTTGAGCGGCGAGTAGTTGAGTTCGCCCAGGTAGAGCAGTCCGACCATCGAGGCGGGGAAGCCGAGGCCGAGTACCAGACGGAGAGAGAGCATCGTTGACCGGTCCGTTGTTCGTAAGAAGACCGCGGAGCGACTCAGCCGAGCTGCCGTCCTGCGGTCGACGAGCCCGGAGCGGCTCGCAAGGGAAACGGAGGGGACGAACCAGAGTCCGTCCCCTCCGCGAGATTCACGATTCGCGGTGGAACCGCGAGCCGATCAGTTCTCGTAGCGGCTGAGCTTGTTGACCTTCTGGATCCAGATGCCGCCGAAGAAGGTCTCGGGGCCCAGCTCGACCGTGCCGTCGGTGTAGCCGACCTGGTCGTAAGCCGGCAGTCCGGTCGCGACCGGGAAGCCCGGGTTGAAGTAGCCGTCGCCGCTCGTGTCGGTGACGATCCGGACGCTGCCGTCCATGTACAGGATGTTGCCGGTCTTCTTCTTGCCGGCACCGTGAATCGCGGCCCAGTCGCGGGTGTCCTGCAGGTAGTAACCCGAACCGTTGGTCGGAGCCGGGATGATCAGGTTCTGACGTTCGACCTGCACCTGAGCGTTCAGCGGAGCGTTGAGCTGGAGCAGCGTGATGTTGTCGCCGTCGCTCGACATCTGAGCCGGACCGTCGTTGAACGCCTCGGTCAGCAGCATGCCGGCCGGAACGGTCGAACCCATGTCGCCGCGAGCGACCGCTTCGTTGATGTCGCCGGGACCGCCGTCACCGAGGATGCCGATGTTGGCCATGTTCACCTTGCCGCCTTCCGCGACGCGGCGCGTCAGCGGACCGAAGGTGTTGACCTGCCCCTTGAAGCTGTTGATCGTCGTGTTGCCAGCGAGCGGCAGGTTCGACGCATCGGTCCCGACGACGACGCCCGAGCGGACCAGGTGCCAGCCGGCGGCGTAGTTCGAGTTGTAACCTCGCTTGATGAACATGGTGTCAAGGAACTGACCGCGAGCAGCCGACAGACCGGCCGTGCCGTCGAACGCCGCGTTGGTCGCAGCCGCTCCGCCCCAGGTCGCGCCCGGACCGAAGCCGTTGGCGCCGCACTCGCCGGCGACCAGCTTGGTCACGTCACTGACGGTATCCGAACCCGACGAGTACGACGAGTTCGCATAGAGGTCGTTCAGCTTCTCGGAACCGCGAGCCGGATTGGTCGGGCAGAGGAGCATGCCGCGCTCGGCAGCATTGATGTTGACGATGTCGGCCACCCAGCCCCAGGTGTCCATGCATCCGTCGCGACGCCAGTCGCTCGCACCGGTGCAGAATCGCTCGGACGGATCGTTGTCCGAGAAGGTGTGCAGCGCGATGCCGATCTGACGCAGGTTGTTCTGGCAAGCGGCTCGGCGAGCCGACTCGCGAGCGATCAGCACCGCCGGGACCAGCAGTGCGACCAGGATGCCGATGATCGAAATGACCACCAGCAGCTCGATCAGGGTGAAACCCTTCCGAGAAACAGAATTGACCGACATTCTCCACTCACCTAAAAGAGAGAACTGCTTGCCGAAGGTCGTCCGCAAACCGAGACCATCTCGGGCATCCGAACTCTCCTGCCGCGGTTGCAGCCGCGATGGCAGTCGAGACGGACGCGGGCGACTTTCGCTTTTCTTGACCGATGAACCTCGTTCGATGGCGACCGAGACGACTCGTTTCGCTCGGCATTCGCGTCTCGCGAGCCCCCTTCCCCGCCGGGCGACTCGCTCGTTTCGTTGCGGCGGCTCCTCTCGCCGACCCTCGCCGTCGATCGCTCCTGAAGCGACCGCCGTTTTGCGACGATCGGACGACCTCTCGCCCGATCGCTCCTTCGATCACTGCAGTGCGTCGCGGTCGAACAGCGAGTAGACCGACGCGAAGCTCTGCGGATGCAGTTCGAGCGTGTTGTCGGCGAACCCGCCGACTGCCGCGAAGCCGCTGTTGAGCACGCCGTCGCCGTTGCCGTCTTCGACCATCTTCACGCTCCCGTCCGCGTACAGGACGGTGCAGCCGCCACGGTGCGGGATCGAGAAGTTGCGATAGTCCTGACGCGTCTCGCGCGCCCAGACCGGCCACCAAGTCGACTTGGGAGTCGAACCCGGGAAGCTCGGCTGATTCAGATTGGTCACCAGCGCCGGTCCCGAGGTCATCGAGACGACCATTCCGGAGCCGGCCTGATGCGGACCGAGCTGAGCCGGCAGGGTCGCCGACGAGACACCGCCATCTCCCATGAACGGGATGAACGAGGCGGAGATCGCCGTCCGATCGAGGTCGCCGAGCTTCAGCCCCCCTTGAGTCACGTTGCGCTGCCAGACGTTCGTGCCGCAGCCGCCGTAGGCCGGGATCGGATTACCGTTCGAGTCGAGATTCAGTCCGCCGCGGACCAGGTACCAGCTGGCGGTGTAGTTCGAGTTGTAGTGCTTCAGGAAGAACCGCTCTTCGACGAACAGGCGACGATCGCTGATCGCAGCCATGCCGAAGATCATCTGACGGCACGGATTCATCAGCGACGAACCGTCCGGAGCCAATCGCGGCGGGCTTCCCGCCGTCTCGGCACACGCTCCGAGCGTCGCCGGATCGCGCGTCAGCAGGTCGACATACGCTTCGGCCACCTTGTTCGGATTCGACGGACAGAGCATCTCGCCGACCGGCACGCCTCGGTTGACCAGGTCCGCGACCCAGCCGTACTCCGTCACCGCGCCGTCGCCGGCCCAGTCGAAGTTGCCGCTCGCGAACCGACCCCCTTCGCTCGCCTTGGCCGTCAGTCCCATGCCGATCTGCCGCAGGTTGTTCTGGCAGGTCGACTTTCGAGCCGCTTCGCGTGCCAGGAAGACCGCCGGAGTCACGAGGCCGACCAGGATGCCGATGATCGAGATGACGACCAGCATCTCGATCAGCGTGAAGGCCTGACGCGAACGGTTGTTTCGTTTCATGGAAGAACGTTCCTTCGATGTTCGGATCGATCGGTGCGGACCGGCTCGAGACCGACCCCGGACGATTCCCCGTCGTCGTCGATCCTCGTGGCGGAAGCGATTCGTTCGCTCCCTCGGCGGCGATTATCCGAGTGCCGCTCGAGCGACCGATGAGTCGCCGGTGAAGAAACGATGAATGCGCGATCGTCGCGCGAACCGAATCGAGTCGCCGATCGTTCGCGGCGGCGAGCCGGGCGAGCTCAGCGGGGCGATCGCTCCCGCTGCACGCCGCGCAAGGCGGTCGCGCGCCACGTCGCGATCGCCGATCACGACAGCGAGGGGAGGCCCGACGACGAGCGACCGAGGGGACCGATTTCTTCGGACCTTCGCATCGACTTCGCACGCCCCTCGGCGAATCGACGCTTCTTCATCGTCGGGACAGTTGGTCGCGCCCCTCGCGCCGCCGCTCGTGACGACAGACCGCGCGGGGACGAGGCGACTTGCAGGGGGTTTCCGGTTCTTCCTATCCTGAGCCGTTTCGCATCGTCGCCCGATCGATCGGATACCGTCCCATGCCCGCTAATCCCTCCGGTATCGCCGACCTCTTCTTCCCTGCCGGACATCCGCTGCACGGCCATGAATCGGCCGTCCAGGGACTGCGGGAATGCGGTGCGGAGTTCCATCGCCGCGGCTGGTCGCTCGGCACCAGCAGCAACTACAGCGTCGTCATCTCGCGCGATCCGCTCGAGCTGATCGTCACCGCCAGCGGCAAGCACAAGGAGAAGCTCGCCCCCGGGGACTTCGTCCGGATCGACGCGTCGGGACGACCGACCGGCGCGGGACAGCCGAAGTCGAGCGCCGAAACGCTCCTGCACTGCATCGTCGCCGCGAAGCGTCCCGAGGTCGGTGCGATCCTGCACACCCATTCGGTCAGCGCGACGCTCCTGTCGAATCGTTTCCGCGAACGCGGCCACGTCCCGATCGCCGGCTACGAGATGCTCAAGGGGCTCGCCGGGATCACGACGCACGAGACGTCGATCGAGGTGCCGATCTTCGACAACACGCAGGAGATCCCGATCCTCGCCGAACAGGTCAGTCGCCGCTTGGACGATCCGGTCGCTCCGCTGCAGCACGGCTACCTGATCCACAAGCACGGCCTGTACACCTGGGGTCGCGATCTGGACGAGGCGCGTCGACAGATCGAGATCTTCGAGTTCCTGTTCGAGTGCGTCCGTTCGGAATGACGCGACCTGCTCGGTGGTCGAAGGTCATCCGGACCGGGTGCTTGCCGAGGTCGTTGAGATATCCGAGCTCTCCGCAAACGGTTTTCGCACGTCTTCGGGAAGATCCAAGCCCCAGATCGACCGGGCTTGCCCGTCCTTCGTGAGCTCTGTGGTAAGAAAGCCTTCGAACCACCAAGGAGACCGAGTCCACCAAGGTTCGAATCGCCGTGGCTCAACGCTCGGCAGCAGACTTTGTCGCGCCAGCCTCGCGCAGGAACTGCAGGATCGCCTCGAACTGCGCTTCGGCCTGCCCCTCCAGCAACGGGACCTTCGTCGTTCGGCCGTCTTCGGAATAGCGAGGCATCTTGGTGAGCGGATCGATCGAGGTCGGATCGCGCATCCAGCGCCGATAGTACTCCGGCCTCAGTCGGACTCCCGCTTCCGCAAAGTCGATGCCGAGCGAGACCTGAGTCCCCTGATCGCCGGTCGCCGGAAGGCCGCCGAGCGCATGGCACTGTCGACAATCGAATCCTTCGACCGCGCCGATCAGACGCCCTCCCACCGCTGCCAGTTCGGCATCGACCGCTTCTCGTTCCTGACGTTCCGCGGCGAGCGCGAGCGGCGCATCGGTCAGTCCGAGCGCGATCGTCCGAGCCGCCTCGGGGAACGACGGCATGCGGGCCCTCAGCCAAGGGCGTAGCGGCCGGCGATCCGCCGAACTCAGGAACGACTCGGTCCACGCCGGGCCGAGCTTTTCCCCGGCATGCGTCAGCGACGGAAGCCACTCCGGCGACAATCCCTGAATCGATTCGTCGAACAGGATCTCGGCCAATCGCCCCGTCTCGCCGTCCCGATCGTGACAGGCGCGACAGTCGGCCCGCGCAATGAACCGCTCCGCAGCCTCGGTACGGCCGTCGCGCCCCAGCGATTCGAGATCGGTCGCGATCCAGCGCGCCAGACGCCGGCGCTCGACCGAATCGAGACCGTAATCGGCGACGCGCGCTTCCGAGCTCTCGTTTCGTCCGCCGGTTTCCGGTCCATCCGCCAGGCAACCTCGATCGGTGCGGACCCGAGCGATCGGCAGGCTCGGTCGATCGGCCGGTACCGTCGTTGAAGGATGACACTGCGCACAACCGAGCGACCGGAACGCGACACCCCCTCGCGTCGGATCGCCCGGTTGCGGCGACCGAGGCGAAGCACCGATCCCGTCCGCGTCGGTCGCCAATGACAACAGGTACGAGGCCAACGCCTGACGCTCCTCGTCGCTGGTCGCGATCTTCGGCATCCGCGACGCCGGATGATGGGCGGTCGGGTCGGCCAGGAAGGCGATCAGTTGCGCCTGATCGAATCGCAGCGCGGTTCGGTTCCAGGCTCGCCGACCGTCACCGTCGCGCGGCTGGGGAAGATGACAGGCAACGCAGCCGATCGTCTCGACCAGCGACTCGCCGAGCGCGATCGCCTCTTCATCGAGCAGCGTGTCGTCGAGTACCGT
>CAZZBI010000133.1:0-327 GCA_964652385.1 uncultured Pirellulaceae bacterium
GTCGATCGCGATCTGGTCCGGTCGCTCGAGGCGGAACTGGATGAGGTGGATCGCCGCGTTCGCCCCGGAGTCCTGGTCAACGTCGGCGGGACGATCGAGCGGCTGGCGGACGATGCGCTGCGGAACGTCGCCGAGACGCCGGCGGAAGCGGTCCGGCGGATCCGCAAGGATCTCGAGGAGTTCACGGCCGCCGAAAAGCTCGAGCGCGTGATCGTCGTCAACGTCGCCAGCACCGAACCGGCTCCCGATCTCGAGCGTCTGCCGACGACCTGGGAAGAGCTGGCGCCGGAGCTCGAGAAGCACGACTGTCCGATCTCGGCCAGTTCG
>CAZZBI010000133.1:337-9658 GCA_964652385.1 uncultured Pirellulaceae bacterium
CGCGATCGCCGCGCTCGACCTCGGTTTTCCCTTCGTCAATTTCACCCCGTCTCCCGGTTCGGCCCTGCCGGCGATCGACGATCTGGCGGTGCTGCGCGGCACCTGTCACATGGGGCACGACGGCAAGACGGGCGAGACGCTGCTCAAGAGCGCGTTGGCGCCGATGTTCGCCGCTCGGAATCTCGAGATCATGAGCTGGGTCGGGCACAACATCTTCGGCAACATGGACGGCGTGGTGCTGAACGATCCCGAGAACAAGCGGACCAAGGTGCGCAGCAAGGACCGTCTGCTCGGCGAGATCCTCGGCTATCACCCTCAGACGCACATCAGCATCGAGTACATCCGGAGTCTCGGCGACTGGAAGACCGCGTGGGATCACATCCACTTCCGCGGCTTCCTCGGCACGCCGATGGTGATGACCTTCACCTGGCAAGGATGCGATTCGCTGCTGGCCGCGCCGCTGGTGCTGGATCTGGTCCGCTTCACCGAACGAGCCGCTCGGGCAGGCGAGACGGGGCTGCTCGTCTGGCTGGCGAGCTTCTTCAAGAGTCCGCTGGGGGTCACCGAGAACGACTTCGTCCGCCAGTTCCAGATGCTCGAATCGTGGACCGACGCTCAGGTCGAAGCCGGTTCGGGGTCGTAGCAGGACGAGGGAAGACGCAGCGCTCGCCGCAGAGTTCTGCGATGCGAAGCGGCGGTTTCGCCGAGCAGGGACGGGTGCGCCGCGGGACAAGAGGCGTGGGGCACGGAGCCCCCTTGCTGACGCGGCGGGCTGGCAGGCACCGAAGCGACTCGTCTCCTTCGACGACGCACCCTGACGTTCTTCGGACGTTCGAATAGACTGGTACCCTCGGGCCTCCGTTCGGCGGCCTCGCACTCCCTTCGGACGTTCGGTGCTCCATGCTCATCGTGATGCAGACCCACGCCAGCGGCGACGACATCGCCGAGGTCTGTCGCCGGATCGAATCGCTCGGCCTCAAGGCTCATCCGATGCCCGGAGCGACTCGAACGGCGATCGGCATCACCGGAAACATCGACGCGATTGACGCGCGAAGCTTCGAAGCCCTTTCGGGAGTGCGAGAACTGGTGCGAGTCACCAAGCCGTACAAGCTGGCGAGCCGCGAGATGCACGTCGACGACACCGTCGTGTCGGTCGCCGGCACCCGGATCGGACCGGGGACCTTCACCGTCATCGCCGGCCCCTGTTCGGTCGAGAACGAATCGATGGCGATGGAGATCGCCGAGTTCCTTCGCGAACGAGGGGTCCGTCTGTTCCGCGGCGGCGTCTTCAAGCCGCGCACCAGCCCCTACGCGTTTCAGGGGCTCGAAGACGAAGGACTTCGGATCCTGGAGCGGGTCCGCGAACGGACCGGCGTCGGCATCGTCACCGAAGTGATGGAACCCGATCAGGTCGAGCGGGTCGAGCAGGCGAGCGACATCCTGCAGATCGGCACCCGCAACATGCAGAACTTCCCGCTGCTGAAGCGAGTCGGCAAGGCGCGGCGACCGGTGCTGCTGAAGCGAGGCATGAGCGCAACGCTGGAAGAATGGCTGATGGCGGCCGAGTACGTGCTCGCCGGAGGGAACAAGCAGGTGATCCTGTGCGAGCGAGGGATCCGAACCTTCGCCGACCATACCCGCAACACGCTCGATCTTTCGGTTATCCCCCCCGCCAAGCAGTTCTCGCACCTGCCGATCCTGGTCGATCCGAGTCACGGGACCGGCAAGCGGGCCTACGTCCATCCGATGGCCCTCGCCGGCCTGGCGGCAGGAGCCGACGGGCTGATCGTCGAGATCCACCCCAAGCCCGAAACGGCGATGTCGGACGGAGCCCAGACGCTGACGCTCGAACAGTTCGACGCGCTGCTGACCGACCTACGACGCCTGGCGGAAGCGCTCGGCCGTACCGTCGTCTGAGCGAGCGGCGAGCCCGCCGAGGGCCCCACCCGCCGCGTCCCAGCCCGCCGCATCCCAGCCCGCCGCGTCCCAGCCCGCAGCGTGAGCAAGGGGTCCCCGCGTCTCGCCAGCCCGTAGCGCCAAGCGCAGGGGTCCCCGCGTCTCGCCAGCCCGTAGCGCCAAGCGCAGGGGTCCCCGCGCCTCACCAGCCCGTAGCGCCAAGCGCAGGGGTCCCCGTGCCTCAACAGCCCGTAGCGCCAAGCGCAGGGGTCCCCACGCCTCAACAGCCCGTAGCGCCAAGCGCAGGGGTCCCCACGCCTCAATTGGGAAAATGCTGCGACCGAGGGCGGTCGCACTACGACAATCGCTGCGACCGGGGGCGGTCGCACGACGACAGAGGCGCTTCTAATCGCCCTACTGCGGCGCCGATTCGATCGTCACCTTGATCGTATTGTCGAGCGGCTGGCGGTCGATCAGCAGAGCGAACGGATCGATGCCGGCGGTCTCGGGGAGCTTGTCGACGACGAACGTGTGAGTCGTCACCGGCTCGGTGATCCGCACCGTCTGGCGATAGAGCGTCTCGCCGTACTTTCGCCCCGATTCCGGAGCGGCAAAGGCGCCGATCTCCAGTCGCTCGTCGATCGGCACCTCCGTCTCGGCTCCCTGCTCGTCGGCGTGGAACTTCCGGCACTCGACCTCGATCGTCACCTCGTAGCGGCCACCGTCCAGCGGCTTCGCGACGGCCGAGACGGTTCGGTTGCCGTAGAGCGTGATCGTATCGAAGAGTTCATCGAGTCCGGGACGATCCTCCTCGGGAGTCTGGGCGCGCAGGGCATCGATCAGATCGACCGACGTCGGATACGGCGGCTCGCGATACGCGAACCGCTCGACCAGCGACCGGAGCGCCGCGTTGACTCGCTCCTCGCCGATCCGCTCCTTGAGCTGGTACATCACCACGCTCCCCTTGCGATAGTGCACGTACCCCTGACTCGCTTCGACCGTGCGCAGCGGGCGTTCGGACAACCGTTCCGCGCCGCGCGATCTCAGGTACGAGTCCATCTCGTAGCGCAGGAACTTCCGCATCCGATCGCGGCCGAACTCCCGTTCCATCACCATCAGCGCCGTGTACTGCGCGAGCGTCTCGGACAGGAGCGTCGAGCCCTGCATACCGGCTCCGACCACCTGATGGGCCCACCATTGGTGCGCGATCTCGTGAGCGACGACGTAGAAGACCATGTCGATGTCGTCCGGTCCGTCGACATCGGCGATGAAGCCGATCCCTTCCGAGTACGGCATCGTGCCGGGAAACGCCTGGGCGAAGGTGGCGGTGCGCGGGAACTCGATGATCCGTGCCTGCTTGTGGCGATAGGGACCGAACTGCTCCGAACCGTACTGCAGGGCGGCTCGCATCGCGCGAAGCATGTTGTCGACGTTTCGGCCGTGATCGGGGTGGTAGTAGACTTCGAGGCTGATCCCGTTCCACTCCTGGACCGCCACCTTGTACCGCGCCGAAATGAACGAGTAGAAGTTCAGCGACGGATGGTCCAGTCGATAGCGAAAGTGCGGCCGTCCGTTCTCTTCCCACCGCTCGATCAGCGAGCCCGGAGCGATCGCGATCTGATCGGGATCGGTCGAGATCGTCGTTTCGACCTCGACCCAATCGCCGAAGCTCCCCAGGTAGTTGCGATTGCGGGCTCGCAGGTCGCTCGGATCGAGCGGCGGCATCAGCTCGGGGAGCCCCAAGCCGTGTCGCGCGCGGGCGTTCGGATCGGTCACCTCGCTCGATCGCTGATAGCCGAACAGCGGCACGATCCCGTTGTTGAAGAAGGTCCCGTTCTGCACCACCTCGCGATTGACCACCTCGTTCTCGAACCCCTGCGGTTCGTACGAGACGACGAAGCGCATCGATCGCTCCTCGCCCGGAGCCAGCGGCGGCTCGAAGGTCCAGATCGTGAAGTGTCCGCGATCGTGCGTCGCGGTCGCGGCCGCTCCGTCGATCTCCAGCGTCGTCTCGTACAGTTCGGCCGTCGTGATCGGCACCGACACGATCGGCTCGGCGTGCCGATTGACGAATCGCTGCGTTCCCTCCAGCCTCAGGGCCCGCCGCGACGGATAGAGATCGATGTCGTACGTGACCGACGTGACGGTCGGCAGCGGCGACGCTTCGGTCGAACGGAACTCCTTCTCGAAGGCGACCTGCCGCCGAATCCTCGTCTCGGGACTGGTCAGCTCGTTGAGTCCCATCGTGTTCCAGGCGATCCAGCCGAACAGGCCGAACCAGAGCACGACCGCGCCGAGCGAGGCGCTGCGGAGCGAGCCGCTCCAGCGCCGTCGCGCCTCGCCCAGTCGCCATCGCCAGTTCGTCTCGCGTCCCCGCTGCCACAACAGCAGCGACAGCAGCGCGACGACGAGCGATCCGGCAAGACCGTAGAGCCCGAACCAGACGAGTCCCGTGGCGAACGGTGCGAGGCCGAACAGATCCGAGTAGACGTAGTCGGGGAGGGCTCCGTAGCGGAACAGGTTCGACTCGACGTCCAGCAGGTAGCCCAGAAAGGCGTTCAGGATCAGCGCGACGACGAACAGGAAGTAGCCGACATAGCGATTCGGCGCGACGACATGACAGGCGAACGCCAGCACCATCAGCAGAAAGAAGCGGAGCAGGTCGGTTCCGAGCAGCTCCAGCAGGTAGAGATCGAGCTGATGGCGGTGGTATCCCTGCAATGCCTGGGACATGATCCCCGCGCCGATGCCGATCAGCTGCAGCGCCGCGACGACGACCAGCAGCGCCGCGAGCTTCGCCGAGAAGACCGACGCGGTCCGGTAGGGGAGGGCATCGAAGACGTCGTCCAGCTTCGATTCGCGCTCGCGCCACACCAGCACGCCCGAATAGAACGTCAGGATCGCGATCAGGAACAGGTACATCGAGCCGCGGACCAGATCGACCATCATGTACGTCACGGGCTCGGCCGACAGTCCGAATCCCTGTTCGGTCGACAGCGACAGCGCGGTCGCCAAGTTCAGCAGCGCGGTCAGCAGGATCACCAGAAAGACCGGACTCTTCACGATTCCGCGCACCTCGAAGCGGAAGGTGCCGAGAAACTGCTTCAGCCCCAGCGACATTCCGTCGCCGAACCGGACCGACGGGAGCGCGACGGCAGAGGCGGGGGGCGCCGCCGATTCGTCCGCGCCGCGCCGGCCGGCACGCCGCCGCTCGGCGAACGAGAAGCGGGCGATCGAGGCGGCGAGGATGGCGAGACCGACGCCGACCCAGATCAGCCGATTGACGAGCATCAGCCCCGAGAGCGAGACGACCGCCGAGTTCTGCTCGGAGACCGTCCAGTACTTCGTCGCGATGACGTAGGTCCGGACGCCGAACGGATCGATCAGCGCCGCGAGCCGTTCGTTGTCGAGATCGCCGGTGACCGCGTCGGCCATCGAGTAGCCGACGAGCAGACCGATCGCGGCCAGGAACGAGGCGACCGAACTGCGAGTCAGCACGGCGACCGCGAAGATCGCCGCACCGGAAAAGAGCGTGTTCGGAATCGCGAAGACCAGCAGCGACTGAAGATGGGCGTTCCAACTGACCGGGCCGAAGCGATCGGCGTCGGCCCACGGCATCAACGGCGCCAGCAGGATGCCGAGCGAGACGCCGAGGATCGGAATCAGAGAGACCAGCAGCGCGCCGCAGAAGCGACCGAGCAGGAACGGCACCTTGCGGATAGGCTTGGTGTAGATCAGCTGCGACATGCCGCAGGTGAAGTCGCGCGAGGCGGCCGAGTTGACGAACGCCGTCGTCATCAGCATCCCCATCAGCGACATCATCGCGTAGAAGTTCTGGATCACGAACGGCGCATTCCGGTCGGTGTTGCCGACCGCCGCGCCGACTCGTACCGCATCGCTCGAACCGGCCGCCAACAGCAGCGCCGTGACGATCAGCAGAAAGACCCAGACCATCAGGCCGCGGAGCCAGTAGCGCAGCTCGAACGAGAAGCAGGTCAGAAACATCGACGCGACTCGCGGTAGGTACGAGCGGAGCGGAAGCGGAAGCGACGCGAGGCGGGATCAGGCGGCCTGAACGGCGGGACCGGTCGGTGCGTCGGCGATCTTCGAGAAGAAGACATCCTCGAGATCGGGTTCCGCCGCCACGAAGCCGTCTCCGGGAGAGGTCGTGGCGAAGACGCGGATCTGCGGGCGACCGGCGATCAGCTTCGTCGAAAGGATCCGGTAGCGGTCGCGGTGCGATTCGAGCTGCTCCTTGGTGATCGACTTGGACCAGATCGCTCCGGCCAACTCCCGTTCGGCATCGGCAGGAGAGCCGGCATACCGGACCTGTCCGCCGTGGATCACCGCCATCTGGCTGCAGAGCTCCTTGACGTCCTGCACGATGTGCGTCGAGAGGATGACGATGACGTTCTCGCCGACCTCGCTGAGCAGGTTGTAGAAGCGGTTCCGCTCCCCCGGATCGAGTCCCGCCGTCGGCTCGTCGACGATCAGCAGACGCGGATCGCCGAGCAGCGCCTGGGCGATGCCGAATCGCTGCTTCATGCCTCCCGAAAAGCCGCTGATCGCCTTCCGGCGATGATCGTACAGGTTGACGCGCTGCAGCAACGCATCGACCAGCTCATGCCGCTCGCGCCGCCGCGCGATCCCCTTGAGCAGCGCCAGATGATCCAGCAGCGCCCAGGCCGAGACCTTGGGATAGACGCCGAACTCCTGCGGCAAGTATCCGAGCAGCCGGCGAACCTGCTGCTTGTCCTGCAGCACGTCGAGCTCGCCGAGTCGAACGCTTCCCGAATCGGCTTCCTGGAGCGTCGCGATGGTCCGCATCAACGTCGACTTGCCCGCGCCGTTGGGCCCGAGCAGACCGAACATCCCCTTGGGGATCGTCAGCGTCACTCGGTCGAGAGCTCGAACGCCGTTGGCGTAGGTCTTGGACAGGTCGCGGATCGTCAGTTCCATCGTGGGTTCCCGCTTCGTTCGGCGGAGGTTCGATCGGTACTCGGACGAAAGGTCTCGGACACGTCGCCGCCGTCGCTCCGCTCGGGTGCGCAACGATCAGCCGCGACGACGGCAGAGTCGCGACGAGGATTCTTGCCTGCCGATATCGCCGCCGATTCGGGGCGCAGGCCATCCCGACTCCGCCGCGCAACGTCGCTCGTCCGTCTCAGTCCGCCGAGCGCGGCGTCCGGTCGCCGCAGGTCCGGCGGTCGAGCGCTTGGCGCAGGCGTTCGAGCGTCGCGATCGGATCGGCGCTTCGGAGCACGCTCCCCGACACCGCGATCCGAGTCATGCCGGTCGCCAGCACCTGGTCCACGAGTTCCGGCCCGATCCCGCCGATCGCGAACGCCGGCAGACCGATCTCGGCCGCGACCTGCCTCAGATAGTCGAGTCCGGGGAAGTGCTCGAAGCGTTTCGTTCCCGAAGGAAAGGTCGGTCCGGCGCCGAGATAGTCCGCCCCGTCGTCCACCGCGCGGCGCGCCTGGTCGATCGCATGCGTCGACACGCCGACCAACCGTTCGGGACCGACGATCCGTCGGACATCCGCTGCCGTCAGCTCCTCCTGGCCGACATGCACGCCGTCGGCATCGGAAAGAAGCGCCAGATCGGGGCGATCGTTGACGATCGCCAGCACCTCGGTCTCGCGGCACCGCTCGACCAGGCGTCGAGCCCGAGTGACGAGCGTCCGATCGTCGAGCGACTTGTCGCGCAGCTGCAGCACGTCGGGGCGTCCGGCAAGGATCCGGTCGAGTCGCGTCTCGAAGTCGTCCGCCGACGCGTCGCCGTCGATCAGCACGTACAGTCGCGCCGCGGCGATCCGCCCGCGGCGGAACGAGTCGCGATCCAGAAGCATCTCGATCGCATAGAACTCGTAGCGGGCCTGCTCGAAGCGATGCCCGAGTTCGGACGAGAGCGCCTTGCCGTACTCCTCGAGGACGCGCAGCGCCTGTTTGACGCGCGACGCGTTGGCTCGCACCAGCGAGGTCGTATCGGGGCGGACATATTCGTCGGCCGCTTCGATCGTCCGCCCGACATCCCCTCCGGCATCGCGCATCGCATGCATCCGAGCGACGATCGCCTGAGGGAGCGCGACCGCGACCGCGTGCCGGAGTTCCTTCAGCCGCGACGCCAGGCGTCGATCCTCGCGCTCGAAGCGGACCTGATCCTCGAGGACGCGCAGCCCTTCCAGACAGCGGTTGTGGTTCGCGTCGAGCACGCGAAAGAGAGTCGGATTCGGCTCGCCGGGCATCATGCACGAGATCTGACGACAAAACGGGTCGGCGTACAAGTGGCGGTCGCTCGGGAGCGCCCGGCCGTTCCGCCGCGGCGCGAGGTCCGAGCGGGCTCGGCGACGACCGACGGACGAAACGGATGCTACGGTTCGCCCGCAGTCCGACCGCACTCGATCGTCCGAAACCGACCTCCGAGATCGGATCGCCCCATCTCACGCCTCTTCGCGAGACACGTCATGAGCGGCACGACCGAACCCGAATCGATCACCCCTCCGATCGCCCCCTTCGCCTCGCCGCGGGGGGATCACGACGACATCGATCGGGAAGAGATCGTCAGCCATGCCGGTGTCGCTTTCCTGTGCGAACAGCTCGAACGACGCGGGTTCGTCGAGTCGTTTCCGCGACCGCGGATCCTGGTCGCCGGCTGCGGCGGCGGACACGAGGCGGTCGTGCTGCAGCGACGTTTCGACGCCAACGTCGACGCGATCGACCTGGAGCTGTCGGTCTATCCCGAACACCGGAACGCCGAGCGAGTCGCGTTTCAGGAGGCGAGCGTCTGTAAGCTGCCGTTCGCGAACGAACGGTTCGGAGCGGTCTTCTATCACCACGTGATCGAACATGTCGACGATCCGGTCCGGAGTCTCGAAGAGATCCACCGCGTCATGGCTCCCGGCGGCTGGCTGTTCATCGGCACGCCGAACCGCCATCGACTGGTGAGTGCGGTCGGCGCTCATCGCCAGACCGATTGGGATTCGAACCTGAAGAACAAGCTCCGCGAGAACCTTCAGGACTGGTCGGCTCGACTGCGAGGGCGGTTCCGCAACGAGTACGGAGCCCACGCCGGTTTTTCGCGCCGCGAACTCGACGGACTGCTGGCGAGGCACTTTTCGGAGCGGCACTGGCTGACGCGGGATTACCTGGAGTTCAAGTACCGCGATCTGCCGTACGCGATCGTCAAGCGGATGGCATTTCATCCGTCGGTCCTCGGCGTCGTCGCTCCGGGGATCTACGTCCTGTCGCGCAAGTCGTCGTAGTGCGACCGACCCCGGTTGCAGCCTCTGTCGTAGTGCGACCGACCCCGGTCGCAGGCTCTGCCGTAGTGCGACCGACCCCGGTCGCAGCATTCCTCGAAGGGCCTGACCCCTGCGCTTGGCGCTTCGGGCTGGTTGCGCCGGCGACAGGTTCGTCCTCGGCG
>CAZZBI010000133.1:9758-13163 GCA_964652385.1 uncultured Pirellulaceae bacterium
ACTCGGGGTCGCACGGCCGCGCGTCGGGGACGACGCGGGCCAACATCCGGTCGCAAAATTCCTCGAAGGGCCTGCCCCCTGCGCTTGGCGCTTCGGGCTGGTTGCGCCGGCGACAGGTTCGTCCTCGGCGTAGCCCCGGCTCGTCCCGAGCCGAGGGAATGCGACGTCGACACGAATCGTGCTTTAGGGCGTCTTGAACACTCGGGGTCGCACGGCCGCGCGTCGGGGACGACGCGGGCCAACATCCGGTCGCAGCGTTTGTCGTCGTGCGACCGCCCCCGGTCGCAGCATTCCTCGAAGGGCCTGACCCCTGCGCTTGGCGCTTCGGGCTGGTTGCGCCGGCGACAGGTTCGAAGCCGCTACGCCGCGCCTCTTGCCCAGCTTGCCTTGTTCGTTTTCGCCCCCTCGGTCTAGAATCGCGGCCGGTGTCCCGCGGGAGCGATGCGCGCCGGATCGGCGAGCCGTTCCGCGGGGGTCGGATCGATTCAGGATGTCCAACTCGGTAGGGAGACCGTGTGGCCGCCGATGCCTCCATGCCGCTGCCGCTTCGCGCCTGGCCCGGGCTCCCAAGGCTCTGGTTCCGCGGGGATGGTCGTGCGCTGGCCGAGGCGCTGGGATTCGCGGCGCTGCTCGATCTCTGGATCGTCGCGAGTTTCGGCCTGACCGGTTGGCTCGATCCGCGACTCCGCGGCGGGATCGGCCTGGTTCTCGTCGGCTGGTGGCTCGTCGGCTTCTGGCGCAATTCGCGGACCCAAGTGCTTCGGTCGAACTCCCGCTCGATCGATCCACAGCTGCGCGACCGCCTTTGGACCGACGCTCGCCAGGCGTATCTGCGCAGCGAGTGGCCTCGGGCGGAAGAGCTGCTCCGGCAACTCGTCGAACTCGATCCGCGCGATCCGCCGACCGGCCTGCTGCTCGCTCGGGTACTGCGACGTTCGGGCTATCTGCTCGAAGCGGCGGCGGAAATCGGCCGGCTGAAGCGATTCGACGAGTCGCTCCCCTGGCGGACCGAACTCGATCGTGAAGAGACGCTCGTCCAGCAGTGGCTCGAAGCGGCTCGGGAGCGGCAGGCGGTCGACCAGGAGCGAGTCGCGGGAGCGAACGACGATGCCGATTCGACCGATCGCTCGGACGACCGCGACGTGAGGGCAGTTGCGGAGGGGAACAACGAGTCGATGGCGGAGGATCGGGAGGAGGCGAACGATGGTGCGATCCGCGAGTCGCCCGAGGATCCGATCCGGGACCATCTGTCCGGTAACGGCGGCGCCCCCGTTGCCGAATCCGAGCGGGAGCGACAGGATGCTGACAGTCTCGACGGACTCCCGCTAACGCCCGCTTCGGCTCCCCGAGCCGCGGTCCAGGGGCGGATCGCAGACCGTGGAGAATCCGGGCAGGAGCCGCTTCGCGACGGGCATCGGTCGCGTCGCCGGGCCGCCTGATCCGTCTCGGTCGGAGCCGAGCGGAGAACGAGTTCGATCGGACGACCGCTTGTCGGATCGGGTGTTCGAGCGAAACGATGAAGGACGGAAGAGGTCCGAGCGACGCGCGGTTTCCGAATCGGAACCTAAGCTCGTGAGGATCGTCGGCGCGATCGGCGGGGTCGATTGCGCATCCACTATTCCACCCTCGCCGGGGTGGTCGAGAGGTAGACCATGTACGAACGCTTTACCGATCGTGCTCGAAAGGTGATGCAGTTGGCCAATCAGGAGGCCCAACGCTTCAACCACGAGTACATCGGCACGGAGCACATCCTGCTCGGCCTGGTGAAGGAAGGGAGCGGCGTCGCGGCGAACGTCCTGAAGAATCTGGACGTCGACTTGCGCAAGATCCGCCTCGAGGTCGAGAAGCTCGTGCAGAGCGGCCCCGAGATGGTCACGATGGGCAAGCTGCCGCAGACCCCGCGGGCCAAGAAGGTGATCGAGTACTCGATGGAAGAGGCTCGGAACCTGAACCACAACTACGTCGGCACCGAGCACATCCTGCTCGGCCTGCTGCGCGAGCAGGAAGGGGTCGCCGCTCAGGTGCTGATGAACCTCGGCCTGAAGCTCGACGACGTCCGCGAAGAAGTGCTGAACCTGCTCGGCCACGGTCTCGAATCCGAAGGGGGCGAGCGGGGAGGCCGCGATACCGGCAGCAGCGTCGCCGAAGCGGGCGGAGCCAAGGGGCAGCGCTCCAGCAAGACGCCGGCGCTCGACAGCTTCGGTCGCGACCTGACCGAACTGGCTCGCCAAGGCAAGCTCGACCCGGTCATCGGGCGCGAGAACGAGATCGAACGGGCCGTGCAGGTCCTCTGCCGTCGCACCAAGAACAATCCGGTTCTGCTCGGCGAGGCCGGAGTCGGCAAGACGGCCATCGTCGAAGGGTTCGCTCAGCGCGTCATCGCGGGGAACGTTCCCGAGATCCTCGCCGACAAGCGGATCGTCGTGCTCGATCTGGCGATGATGGTCGCCGGTACCAAGTACCGCGGTCAGTTCGAGGAGCGGATCAAGGCGGTGATGAACGAGGTGCGCCGCGCCAAGAACACGATCCTGTTCATCGACGAGCTGCACACGCTGGTCGGAGCGGGCGGAGCCGAAGGTGCGATCGACGCGGCGAACGTCCTGAAGCCGGCGCTCGCTCGCGGCGAGATCCAGTGCATCGGCGCGACCACCCTCGACGAGTACCGCAAGTACATCGAGAAGGACGCGGCGCTGGCGCGGCGGTTCCAGTCGATCCCGGTCGACCCGCCGAGCAACGAGCAGGCGGTGGAGATCCTCAAGGGGCTCAAGGACAAGTACGAGGAGCACCACCGGGTGCGGATCACCGACGGGGCGATCCGGGCGGCGGTGGAGCTTTCTGGGCGGTACATCACGGGGCGCGTGCAGCCGGACAAGTCGATCGACGTGATCGACGAGGCCGGCGCTCGGGTGCGCATCAAGAGCATGAGCAAGCCGCCGAACCTTGCGGAGATCGAGGCGGACATCGAGCGGCTGACCGTGGAGAAGGACGACGCGGTCAAGAACGCGGACTACGAGCTGGCGGCGGAGCTGCGCGACCGGGCGGAGCAGCTCCGCAAGAAGAAGGACGAGATGCAGGAGCAGTGGCGGGCCCGGGCCCAGGAGGCCGGGGGCGTCGTCGACGAGGACGTCATCGCCGAGGTGGTCAGCAAGATGACGGGCGTGCCGCTGACGCGGCTCGAGAAGGCCGAGGCGGCGAGGCTTCTGGAGCTCGAGAAGGAGCTGCACAAGAAGGTCATCAGCCAGGACGACGCGATCAAGGCGGTGTCGAAGGCGATCCGCCGTGCCCGGGCGGGGCTGAAGGACCCGAAGCGGCCGATGGGCTCGTTCATCTTCGTCGGGCCTTCGGGCGTGGGCAAGACGCTCTTGAGCAAGGCGCTGGCGGAGTTCATGTTCGGGGACGAGGAGG
>CAZZBI010000134.1:0-10460 GCA_964652385.1 uncultured Pirellulaceae bacterium
GGATACGAGTCCGGCAGTCGATTCTCGAGACGCAGCGACGAGGACTCGCCGACGAACTCGCTCAGGCGCGAACGCAGGAACGATCGTTGACGATCGTGGCGCCGATCGACGGACGCATCATGGCTCCGGACCTGCGACAACGCTTGGAATCTCGTCCGCTGGAGCGAGGCGAACCGCTGATGACGGTGGCCGATCTGCACGGACCGTGGGAAGTGCATGCGTCGATCCCCCCGGAAGACCTCGGACCGATTCGTAGCCGATTGGATCACGCCGCGGACTCGTCGACGCTCCGGATCGACGTGCTTTCGGCGATCGATGGAGCGAGTCGATTCCAGGCGGTTCGTCCTCGACTGGGAGGGCGGATGATCGACGAGGGGACGGGCGTGGGATTGCCGATGCGAGCCGAACTGACCGCCGTTCCGAGCGAAGCGTTCCGGCCCGGTACTCGCGTCACGCTCCGGATCGATTGCGGTCGGAGTCCGCTGGCGAAGGTGCTCTTCCGACGACTTCTTGATCAGGCGAGACGATATGGCTGGTGGTAGACGAACGAGTCGGGGACGAGCGAGCGGCGGCACGAGAACGACGTTGATCGTCGGTCTTCTTTCGAGCCTGGTTTGGCTGTTGCCGACATCCTGGTCGCCTGCTGCGCAGGATCGAGAGGCCGGCGAACGGACGCCCGCCGAGGTCGAGGTTCCGGGCCTGGTCGCTCCCCGACGACGTGCGGCGATCTCGTCGCAGGTCGCTGGGACGATCGAAAGGGTCGAGGTCGCGGTCGGAACTCGAGTTCGCGCCGGAGATCGGCTGATTGCGTTCGACGCGGCCGACGCCGAACTCGATCTTCAGGCAGCGCGTGCGATGTTGGGGGCGGCGCTCGCTCGGGCAAGTGCGAGCAAGGCGTCGGCGGAAAAGGCTCGCATCGGCGTCTTGCTGGCCGAAGGAGATCTGGAGCGAGCGCGCCGGTCGCGCGAACAGGTTGCCGACAGCGTGACCGACGCGGAACTCGAACGACGCGAGACGCTCGCCGTGCAGGCGCGCATCGAGGCAGAGATCGCTCAGGCAACTCACGAGACGGCCGAGCGCGAGACGAACGGCGCCGAAGTCGCGGTCCGACGGGCCGAGAAGCAGGTGGATCGCCATCGACTCGTCGCCCCGTTCGACGGTGTCGTGACTCGCGTCGCTGCCGTCGACGGCGAGATGCGTGAAGCGGGAACGGTTCTCTTCGAGGTGATCGACGACTCGGAACGGCGAGTCGATCTGCTTGCTCCCGAAACGCTGTTCCCGATCGACTCGGATCGATTGCACGGACGAGTCATGATCGGCAACGAAGCGTTGGAGGGAGTGATCGTCGAACGGGCTCCCGAGATCGATCCGGTCCACGGCTCGTTCCGACTGAGACTCGCCCTGCCGGCCGATGACCGCTTGGCGATCGGCAGTCGAGTCCAGGTTCGACTGACGGTGGAAGCGTCGGACGGTCCCGACGAGGCTACGGACCGGAGTTCCGAATCGACGAGCGGTGATCGGTGAACGATGCGGCGAGCTACCCGCGACTGAGACGCGACCTCGACGTGATGCGTGCGACGGATGAGGGGATCGTGCGCATCGGCGATCCGCTTCGATCGGTCTACTGGCAGTTTACCGACGAGCAATGGGCTGCCGCCCAACGTCTCGACGGATCGATGCCGCTCGCGAACTGGCTCCGTGAGCGGATCGGAGGCGAACCGGATCGGATCGCCGCGACTCACGGGTGGAAGCGGCTGTTCGTCACGCTCGAGCGGGAAGGATTGCTCGTCGGCGGACGTTCGACAATGATCGGCGGTCGCTCGAAGGATGACGAAGGGACGTGGTGGCGAACCCCTTGGGCGATCCGTCTGGTTTCGTTTCCAGCCGAGCCGCTGGTCGAGCGACTCGAGCGACTGAGTCGTCCCGGATTCGCGAGCCCGATGCGGATCGTCTGGGGGCTGCTTGCCGTTACGGCCGCGATCCTGTTCGTCGCAGGGATCTCGAGGTTGGTCGAGGAAGGACGGGACGTTCCGCAGTGGTTGCACGCTCGGCATCTGATCGGGTTGCCGTTGCTGGTTGCCCTGGTGAAGGGGACTCATGAGCTGGGGCATGCGATCGCGGCTCGGCGGAGCGGAGCGCGGGTGCGCGAGTTCGGATTGATGCTCTTCTTCGGCAGTCCTTGTCCGTATGTCGACGTCAGCGACGTCTGGCTGGTCCCTTCGCGTGCTCGCCGAATGTTCGTCACCATCGCCGGGAGTGCGGTGGAAGGGTTGATCGCGTCGCTGGCGATCCTGATCTGGAGCATGACGTCGGACGGTCCGATCCATGCCTTTGCTTGGTTCGTCATCGTCGCGACGATCGGCGGGAACCTGCTGCTCAATCTGAATCCGCTGATGCGCTATGACGGCTACTTCCTGTTGTCGGACGCGGTCGGAATCCCCAATCTGCATGCGGTCGCGGTTCGCTGTCGTCGATCGCTGTGGGTTCGGCTGCTGGCCGGAGCCGATGTGGTGCCGACCGAGGGGCGTCATCGGCCGTCGAGCCAGGCGGTACGCGAACGACGCCGCACGGTGTTTTGGGGGCTGTTCGGTCTTGCGGCCGGAATCTACCGCGGGGCGTTGACGATCCTGATCGGTCTGGGCATCGTCCGCTTGGCCGAGCCTTTCGGACTGGCGCCGCTGGCATGGACCGGTTTGGTGCTGATGGTGCTGACCGCGATCGTCCGTCCGTTGATCGATGAGATGCGGCAGGTGGGGAACGGGCTGCGACGACGACCGGGTCGATCGCAGAAGGCTCTCGGCCGCGGGGCCGTCGCGCTGATCGTCGTGGTCGTGGCGCTCGCGGTCCCGTTGCCGGGGCGGGTATCGACCAAGGGGCGAATCAGAAGCGCCGACGGAGTTCCGTTGATCGCCGTCGAGGGCGGTCAGGTCGTCGCGAACGTGGCGAACGGAGCCGAGGTCGAGGCTGGCGAACGGATCGCGACGATCGTCGATCCGAAACTGTCGGCAGAGCGGCTACGGCAACGAACCGAACTCGACGTCGCTCGCGCCGAACTCCAAGCATCGCTGAGATTCGTCAGCGGAGTCGGAAGCGAACGGACCGAGGCACTTTCGAGCGACGTCGAGCGACGGGAGCGGGAACTGGAACTGCTCGAGCAACGGCTCGAACGGGGCACGCTCGTGGCGCCGTTCGCGGGACGAATCGTATCGCGTCCCGTGACGATCGATGCGGGGGATGTGTCGAGTGATCGGATCGTGAAGCGGATCCGCGATCCGTTCGATCCGACGTTCTCGACCGGAACGGTGACGGCCGGAACCGAACTGGGAACGTTGGTGCCGATCGATGGTCGGTGGGAAACGGTCGCCGAGATCAGCGAAGCGGAGTTGACTCGCGTTGCGGTCGGCGACCCGGTCATCGTCCGGGCTCCGTCGGACGGCTATCGGGCTCGGCGCGGGACCGTCGCATCGATCGGAACCCGCAGCGAGCTGCGACATGATTCGCCGTCCGACGCGCCGACGAGCGATCGGCGCGAGGAGAGCGATCGGTCGAGTCGCTTCGATGATCGTGTCGCGCTGGTCGTGATCCGCATCGAGCAGGCCGAACGCGGTTCGGATCCGATCGGCCTTGACGAGCCGGTCGAGGTCGCGATTCGGACGGCGAGCGAGTCGCTGTTGGGGCGGGCTTGGCGATGGGGAAGTCGGCAGTTCTATTGGCCTTGGTAGTCCCGTTCGCCGACGGTCGAGCGAACGGCATCGGGACCTCGTGCGATGATCGCTCGGGGTGCGGCCGACGATCGGCGAACCATGGGGTGCAGAGCGTTTGAGAGAGCATCGATTTCATGTCGAACCAGTCGGCGAATCGGACCAAGTCGTGATGGCCGGGAGCGAGGCGCATCATCTGCGCCATGTGCTGCGTCTCGAGATCGGCGACGAGGTGACGCTCTTCGACGGAAGCGGTCTCGAGTTCGCGGCTCGAATCGAGCGGACCGGAAAGCAAGAGATCGAACTGACGATCGTCGAGCGGCGAGAGGTTTCGGTCGAGTCACCGCGTCGCGTCTCGATCGCGTCGGCGGTCCCGAAAGGGGATCGGCAACAGGTGTTGCTCGAGAAGCTGGTCGAGCTCGGAGCGGTTCGCTGGATGCCGATCGATTGGCGCCGTTCGTCCGTTCGTCCGGAAGCGAAGTCGGCCGAGCGCTGGCGGCGGTACGCGATCGAAGCGAGCAAGCAGTGCCGGCGGAATCGGCTGATGGAGATCGGAGCTCCGATGAGTGCCGTCGAGCTTTTCGATCGCTCGACGGAACCGGTTCGCTGGTTGCTGGATCCGATCGGCGAGCCGATCGAGAGCGCGATCGTCGATGGGCTTGACGAGGCGATCGTCGCGATCGGCCCGGAGGGAGGCATCGCCGACGAAGAGCTCGAAGCGGCTCGGCGTCACGGCTGGCGGGTCGTCTGCTGGGGGCCGCGAATTCTTCGACTCGAAACCGCAGCGATCGCGGCGGCCGCTGTGCTGATCGGCGGTCGATAGCGGTCGGTATCGAGTCGTGGCCGAGGCCACGATCATCGTGCCTCCGGATTCGACAGCCGCCCATTTCACTTCGGCACACAAGGACCCCTGCGCTGGGCGCTTCGGGCCGGTTGGTGCACGGTGCGCGCAAGAGACGGTGGATTCGTTTCTGACGCCAAGAGCTGATTGAACGCGGGTCGGATCATCCACTTGCCTGGTCAAGAATTGAGGCCGAATCAAGTCCCGAAGGGACGACCGAAAGTAGCCCACCGATTTATCGGTGGGACGGTGGCGGGCGTCATGCAAGATCGAGTCCCGTCAGGGACGACAGAGCCCCAGCGTCGCCGCTCGCAGTGATGATCTGTCGTCCCTGGCGGGACTCGAGACCACAAGCGGCTGGTCTCAGTACCCGGCGATGAATCGCCGGGCTATGGTCGGCCGTCCCTGCGGGACTTTCCTTGCCGATACCGCGTTTGGTCGGACGGCCTCCACACCACCGCATGGCGAGTCCCGGCGCTTCGTTTCGGGCTGGTTGGGATGTCGAACGAGTCGGCACCCTGCGTAGCCCCGGCTCGTCCCGATCCGAGGGCGTGCGATGCTGCCGCCGAACGAGCTAAGCGGCGTCAGGAAGGAGCGATGTCGTTCGGCCGCGCGTCGGGGACGACGCGGGCCCACGATGAGGCAGGGCCCCTTTCGGTCGCTCGAATCGATCGGCTACCTTGCGAGGCTTCCCGTCGGGCGCTGTCCGTCCGCCGGTTCGGCGAACGACCGCCGGCGGCTCGGGAAGCGATCAGCGAGGAGCGACGATGTCGGCGGACGGGGCGAGACAGGGATGGTGGTCGGGCGAGGCGGGCGTGCGCGAGCTGCTCGGTTCGGCGCTCCCGCTGGCCGTCTCGACCTCGACCTTCGCGCTGATGTACTTTTGCGACCGGATGTTCCTGGCGTGGTACGACACGCTGGACATGGCGGCGGTGATGCAGGCGGGGACCTTCAGCTGGACCGCCTCGGCCTTCTTCTTCGGCTTGGCGAGCTACGCGATCGCGTTCGTGTCTCAGTACCGAGGGAGCGGTCGACCCGATCGGATCGGAGCGGTGGTCTGGCATACCGCCTACGTCGCGCTCCTTTCGTTGCCGTGCTTCCTGCTGATCGCCACGCTGGCCGACGAACTGTTCGTCTGGTTCGGGCATGCTCCCGAGCTGATCGATCGTCAGGCCTCATACATTCGGATCATGGCGGTCGGGATGCCGGGCCAGGTGCTCGCGGCGGGACTGAATGCCTTCTTCGTCGGTCTGGATCGGACTCGGATCGTGATGCTGATCGACGTCTTGGCGTCGCTCGTCAACATCGTGCTCGACTACTTCTGGATCTTCGGGATTCCGGGAATCGCCGGCACCGAATGGGGATTGGAAGGAGCGGCCTGGGCGACCGTCGTTGCGATCTGGTTCAAGGTCGTCTGTTACCTGGTCCTGATGCGACTGCAGACGGACCGAGCGACGTTCGCGTTCGCTTCGAGCTGGCGATTCGATCCCGACTTGGCGTGGCGCATGATCCGCTACGGCGGTCCCAACGGTCTGCAGTTCACGCTCGAAGGATCGACGTTCGCCGTCATCCTGCTCTTTCTGGGGCGGCTGGAACCGCTGGCGATGGAAGCGACGACGTTGGCGATCAGCGTCAATCTGGTCGCCTTCGTGCCGATGATCGGCATCGCGATGGCCGTGACCGGTGCGGTAGGCAATCAGATCGGGCGAGGGCGAGCCGATCTGGCGACGCGAGCGACCTGGTCGGGAATGGCGATCGGGACCTGTTATTCGGGAGTGTTCGCGCTGGCTTACTGGTTCCTTCCCGAGAAGTTCCTGATCTTCCATCAGCTCGATCCGGTCGACGATGCGCGACTGATCGGCTGGTCGATCTTCCTGCTGAAGTTCGTCGCCGCGTACTGTCTGTTCGACGCTTGGCAGCTGATTTTCGCCTCGGCGATCAAGGGGGCAGGCGACACGCTGTTCACCGTCTGGACGTTGGTGGCGACGACCGTGATCGTCGTCGTCTGCGGAGCGGCGATCGAGCCGCTTTTCGAGAGCTTCGACGGCAAGTTGCTCTGGTGGTGGTCCTGCCTGACCGGATGGCTGATGATGTTGTGCATGGCGTTCGGCGGGCGATTCTTTCAAGGGCGATGGCGAACGATGTCGGTGGTCGAGACGCAGGCGATCGAGTCGCCGGTATCGAGCGGCGCTCCGGCCTCGCGCCCCGCCTCGCGTGCGATCGAGACGAGCCGTCGGCCGAGGCGGCCGCGCTGAGTCGAACGGTGCCGAGTCGCTCGGTGCCCAGTCGTTCGGACGTCGATTCGAACAAGAGTCAGACCGAGTTCAACGGAGAGACGAGTGATGGCGAGTCCGGCGGTTCTGATGCTGGTCGGCGACTTCGTGGAAGACTACGAGGTAATGGTGCCATTCCAGATGCTTCAGCTGGTCGGTTATCGAGTCGATGCGGTCTGTCCGGGAAAGAAGTCGGGCGAGACGGTGAAGACGGCGATTCATGACTTCGAAGGAGACCAGACCTACAGCGAGAAGCCGGGGCATCGCTTCCGACTGACGGCCGACTTCGATCAGGTCGCGACGAGGGACTATGTCGGCTTGGTGATTCCCGGCGGGCGGGCTCCCGAATACCTCCGTCTCGATCCTCGCGTGCTCGAGATCGTCCGCGAGTTCGCCGCGAGGTCGGCTCCGATCGCCGCGATCTGCCATGGGGCTCAGATCCTTTCGGCGGCCAAGGTGCTCGCCGGACGCGAGTGCTGTGCGTACCCGGCGTGTGCTCCCGAGATCGAGCTCGGCGGAGGAACGTTCGTCGGTCCGAACGAGACGTTCAGCAATGCGCATGTCGAGGGGAATCTGGTGACCGCTCCCGCTTGGCCCGCTCATCCCGCCTGGATGCGGCGATTCGTCGAGCTGCTGGGGGGCAAGATCTCGACCTGATCGATCCCGGCGGCTCGGGAACGCCGCCGCCGGCGGCGGACGGCCGAGCGCGGTGGTCAGGAATCGCCCCTCGACTTACAATGCCCCCTTTGGTCGCGGACCGATCGGGACGCCAGGAAGGTGCGGCGAGCCGTCGGCTCGACGTCGTTCCGAGTTCGCCGCCAGTTCGGGGTTTGCCGAGTGAATGCACGCAGCGACGATCGCGCTGAGTTTCCGGAGGTCGAACTGCGCGAGCCGGCTTGGGCGGCTCTGTTGGCGTGGTTGATCCCGGGAGCCGGCCATCTGTATCAACGTCGGTTCGCCAAGGCGGCGATCTTCTTCGTCACGATCATGTCGATCTACGTTTCGGGAGTCGCGATCGGCGGCGGTCAGGTCGTCTACGCGTCGTGGCGCCCCAACGACTATCACTGGCAGTTCGCCTGTCAGGCGGGGGTCGGGCTGCCGGCGTTTCCGGCGGTGGTCCAGTATTTCCGGGCTCGCGACGGCAAGCTGCCGTTCTTCGCCGATCATGCGTATCGCATCAACGGGCGCGGCGAGGTGTTGGAAGAGGTCGAGGTCGGCACTCCGGGGTCGATCGCAACCGGTCCCTTTTCGCCTCCTCCGGGGCCGATCCCGACCGACCAGCGCTGCGTGCTGTCGATCTGGCACGAGCGGCTGCAGCATCGATTCGAGATCGGCACGCTCTATACCGTCGTCGCGGGGCTCCTGAACTTGCTGGCGGTCTACGATGCGTTCGCCGGACCGTTCTTCATCGTCCCCGAAGGGAAGGACGACGAGGACGACGACGCGAGGAACGACGACGATTCGTGACGAGCCGCTCGGCGGCGGCCGTTCGGTGGTTGACGAGTTCGTTCGCGGGGCACGACGATCGAGGCACGACGATCGAGGCATCAGGGCGAGGATCGAGATGAACATGTTCGACTGGAAACTCGTCTACGCCCTGCCGCTGATTCTGGCGATCAGTCTGGTCTACGGTGCGACGCGCGACGAACGGTTCGGGCCGATCCTGTCGCATACCTGGCGCAGCGCGGTCTGGGTGATCGGATTCATGGCGGTGATCTACGCGGCGCTGCTGTGGGCCGGATGGGGGCTCTGATCGAACGGTCTCGTACCGGTCCCCTTCCCCGCCGAACCGCGGCACAATCGCTCGCGAACGGTCGGACCTGACGGAACTCCTTCATGAGAATCGTGGTGTTGGGGGCGGGGACGGTCGGATCGTCGATCGCCGAGCTGCTCTGTGCCGAAGGGCATAGCGTGACGGTGGTCGACTCGGACCCGGCGAACACGCGGCGCATCAACGACGAACTCGACGTGCTGACGATCACCGGCAGCGCCTCTCAGTCGAGCGTCCTGTTCCAGGCGGGAATCCTGACGGCCGACATCTGCCTGGCGGTGACCGGCGAGGACGAGGTAAACATCGTCGCGGCGAGCATGGCCAAGGCGATGGGGGCTCGGCGTTCGATCGCTCGCGTCTATGCGCCGGTCTTCCGCGATCTGAGCACCTTCGACTATCAGTCCCACTTCGGCATCGATCGGATGCTCAGTCTCGAGCATCTGACCGCCATGGAATTGGCGCGCGCCTGTCGCCACCCCGGGGCGGTCGTCGTCGACCATCTGGCTCGCGGGGGCATCGAGATTCAGGAGATCGCGCTCTCGAACTCCTGCACGTCGGTCCGCAAGCCGCTGCGCGATCTGGGGCTGCCGTCGTCGATCCGGATCGGATCGATCCAGCGGAACGGTCGAGTTCGGATCGCCGATGCGGCGGACGAGCTGCTGCCGGGGGATCGGATCTCGCTGATCGGCCGGCCGGCCGACGTCGAGGCGGTGAAGTCGCGCTTCCATGTCGACAGCGGGAACCGACAGCGCGTCGCGATCGCCGGCGGCGGCGAGACCGGTTATCACCTGGCCAAGACGCTCGAGAAGGAACGCTTTTCCGTCTCGCTGCTCGAGGCCGAGGCGGGACGCTGCGAAGAGCTCGCGAATCAGCTCGATTCGACCACCGTAATCCACGCCGATGCGACTCGTCGCGCCGTGCTCGAAGAGGAGCGGATCGGCGGGAACGACATCTTCGTCGCCTGTACGGGCGACGACGAGAGCAACATCCTGGCGGGGGTCGAAGCGCGGGAGCTGGGAGCGAAACGGATCCTGGCGGTCGTCGGACGTCCCGACTACGCGAACATCGTCAACAAGCTCGGCATCGACTTTGCCGTCAGCGAACGCGAAGTGATGGCCAAGAAGGTCCTCAGCTTCCTGAACGTCGGACCGGTGGTCAGTCGAACCGCCCTCGCCGGAAGCGACATTCGCGTGCTCGAGATCGAGGTGCATGAGGGGGTACCGGCGACCAAGGCGAAGGTCGCCGAGCTGCCCCTCCCGCCGCGCTGCCTGTTGGCGGCGATGAGTCGACAGGATTTCGTCAGCGTTCCCTCGGCCCGCGACCAACTCGCCCCCGGCGATACGCTCGCCGTGCTCGTCGAGCAGGACGTGGTCGACCCGCTGCTGGCGCTCTTTCAGCGCTCGCGCGCGTCGTAGTGCGCACCCCCCTCGGTCGCAGCCGTTATCGATTCGAGGCACGGGGGACCCCTTGCTGACGCGGCGGGCTGGGTATGCCGGCGAGGCAGCCTGAAGTCGGTCGGCAGCCTGCGTGGGCCCGGCCACTCCGTGGCCGAGGCAGGGTTTCGGTGCGCTGCGGCCACCGCCTCGCAGCGTCATTGGTCTTCGAGCGAACCCGACCTCGGGCACGGAGTGCCCGGGGCCACTTGAAGGGACGTTGCGCCGACGTAGCCCCGGCTCGTCCCGAGCCGAGGGCGTGCGATGAAGCCGCCGAACAGCTGCGCAACGTCAGGAACGACCAGAGTCGCACGGCCGCGCGTCGGGGACGACGCGGGCCTACGCCGGGCCCCATCCGAACTCGTAGTGCGACCGCCCCCGGTCGAAGCCGTTATCGATTCGAGGCACGGGGGACCCCTTGCTGACGCGGCGGGCTGGGTA
>CAZZBI010000134.1:10560-13102 GCA_964652385.1 uncultured Pirellulaceae bacterium
AACGTCAGGAACGACCAGAGTCGCACGGCCGCGCGTCGGGGACGACGCGGGCCTAAGCCGGGGCGCCCCGTCTGTCGTCGTGCGACCCCCCTCGGTCACAGCCGATGTCGATTCGAGGCACGGGGACCCCTTGCTGACGCGGCGGGCTGGCAGGGACACGGAGCGGTGCTCTCGGCTCGTCAGTTCGACGACTCCTCGGCGGCTCGCACTTCGGCGCCGACGACTCCGGTAAGCGTATCGCCGAGCGCGGCGCGAGCCAGATCGGCCGCCTGTTGCAGCTCGGTGACGATCTCGGGGTTCGCGGCCGCGACATCGGTCGTCTCTCCCAGGTCCTGTTCCAGGTCGTACAACTCGAGGCCGCAGCGCTGCTGTCGATACGGACCGGGCTTGCCGTCCGCTCCCGGTTCGACCAGCGTCCGATAGCCGTGCGGAAGGACGAGCTTCCATCGACCGCGACGGACCGCCTGAAGTTCGGTGCCGAACCAGATGAAGTACGGCCGATCGATGACGTTCGACCGATCGCCGGCGACCAGCAGTCCGTGAAGATCGACACCGTCGATCTCGCGTTCGGGGAGTGGCCGCTTCGCGAAAGAGGCGAAGGTCGGCAACAGGTCGATCGTCGCGGCCGTTTCCGAGACGACTCGTCCCGCTTCGAGCGTGCCGGGCATTCGCATCAGACACGGGACTCGAACCCCACCCTCCCACGAGGTCCCCTTCCCCTCACGCAGCGGTCCGGCGGAGCCGGCGTGATTGCCGTACGACAGCCACGGTCCGTTGTCCGACGTGTAGACGATCAGCGTCCGCTCGCCGAGCCCTTGGCGATCGATCGCGTCGACGATCCTTCCGACCGAAGCGTCGATCTCCTGGATGACGTCGCCGTACGTTCCCTGCTCGGAACTGCCGACGAACGCACTGCCGGGGAAGAGCGGGACGTGAGGCATGGCGTACTCGACCATCAGCAGAAAGGGGCGATCGCGCTGTCGCTCGATGAAGTCGATGGCGCGACGCGTGTACGCTTCGGTCAATCGAGCCTGTTCGTGTGCGTCGACCGACGGATCGATGACCGTCGTCCCGTCGATCAGCGGCAGGCCGGGAAAATCGGTCGCCGTCGGGTGCTGCGGCCACATGTCGTTGGAGTAGGGGAGCCCGTAGTATTCGTCGAATCCCTGAGTCGTCGGCAGGAACTCGGGGAGATGACCGAGATGCCACTTGCCGAAAAAGGCGGTGGCATAGCCGGCGGGGCGAAGCAGTTCTGCCAGTGTCGTCTCGTCGTGATGCAGTCCCTTGCGAGACGCCGGTCCCGGAGCGCCGTGCCACGAGACTCGATTGGCGTAGCAGCCGGTCATGATCGAAGCACGCGAGGCGCCGCAGACGGCTTGTGAGACGTAGAAACTGTCGAAGCGGACTCCCTCGGACGCCAAGCGGTCGAGATTCGGCGTCCGGAAGCCGACCGCCCCCTGCACGCCGATGTCTCCGTAACCCTGATCGTCGGCGACGATCACCACGATGTTCGGCAACTCGTCCGACGACACCGCCGAAGTCGTTCCGTTCAGTACGCCGATCATCAGAGCGACGGCGGCGGACATCAGCGGACGGCGATGCCGGAGAGCGGTCCGTGCGATCGAGCGGACCGGCCGCTCGCCTGTCGGAATCGAGCGCTTCATCGGTGACTCCCGTGGTGAAGGAAGGCCGATTGTCGGCCGTGCGGACCGGCCGAGCAAGTTGACCCCTCGACGTTTCGCCGCCGAACATTCGCGGTCGAGAGCAGCGGACGTTTCGGCCTCGACTGAGCGAACGGGCCTTCGGAAAGAATTTCTGGCGGACCGCCGCCTCCGATCCGGCTCTCAACGCCAGACCCTTCTCGTCCGAACACGAACGTCCGACCGAGGTGTTTTCACATGGCTTTCGACGACCAATTGAAGCGTCGCGTCAATCACCTTTCCCGACATGGGTGGAAGAACAGGAAGGTGACGTTCGGCCAGCTGGCCGGAGACGATTCGGTCTTTCAGCTGCTCGGTGGATTGCCGACCGCGCAGCTCGGTTGGGCCGGCAGTCATCTGTCGGGAGCCAAGATCATCAATCGGCGCGGAGCCGACGGGGTCGAAGAGCGGGTCCTGAGGATCGCGCTGCGAGGGAGCACGGGAGCGACCGGTTACGCCGAGTTCGAGACCGAGGTCGAGGACGGCCGGCGCCTGAAGTACGAACTCAAGGTGGCGGTTCGCGGAGGGACGGCCGGATCGACCGTGCCGGTGATTCTCGGAGACGTGACGCTCGGGCAGATCAAGCTCGACTCGCTCGGCAACGCCACGGTGAAGTTCTCGACTCGGCCCAAGGCCGGCGAAGTTCCGTTCCCGTCCGACTTTCGCGCCGCGCTGGTCGATGCGGGAACGTCGCTGAGCGTCGGCAACATCCTGTCCGGGACGATCGGTCAGGGAACTCCCGGCGGCGACACGCTCGCTCGCGAAACGAACTGGAAGGCGCTGGCGAGCGGAAGCGGGGCTCGCGCGGAGTTCGAGTTCGAGGTCGAGCAGGAGGCCGACGG
>CAZZBI010000135.1:0-13044 GCA_964652385.1 uncultured Pirellulaceae bacterium
TCGTAGCTCTGCTCGGTCATCAGGAACGGACCGAGCACCTTTTCGTTCTGATACCGGACCGCCGCTTCGAACGTGCGACGATAGGCGACGGTCAGCACCGGCACCTCCCATAGCGCGACTCCCGCGAGCCCCTCGATCGAGCGCCAGCGAGTCGCTTCTTCGGAAGGGCGGCGAGTCAGTTCCAGTCGAACCGCTCCGGTCAGACTCGCTTCCAGTCGCGCCATGCGCGACGTCAGCGCGGACGGAGCGATATCGAGCAGCGCGACGACTCTCGACAGGTCCTCGGCCGCGACCGGATAGTCCAGACGCCGAGTCGCTCGGCCCGGACGTTCGAACTCGGCAACGTCCAGTTTCCGCAGCAGCGTCGGGTCGTTCCGGACGTCGTTCCAGGTCGCGATCCCGTCCACCTCGGCCGTCGGAATCGGCAGGCCGAGCGCCGGATCGAACAGGAAGAGTTCGTCGCCGATCCGAGCCGCGACTGCCCACGGGCGCGGCGGAGTCGTCGCTGCGGCAGCGTCGGCCGGAGCGATCGCCAGAAAGGCGCCGTCGATGTCCATCGCGTGCAGCAGCGCCAGGAACGCGCGGCCGCGCTGCCAGGCATCTCCGTGCCCGTAGGCCAGGACCGAATCGACGTACAGCGTGTAGCCGGGACCGGGAACCCCCATCTGCGCCGGCAGGTCGCGCCGCGTCTCGGTCAACATCCCGACCGCCACCTCGTCATCCCCCGGCGCGTCACGCAGCTCGTCGAGCTGGATGTTGCGGACGGTCCAGTCGAAGGCGCCCCAGACACGAGCCAATTGCTTGGCCTGAGTCGCATCGAGTCGCGGGTAGCGGAGCGCAAGCAGCTCGGCCAGCGGCGTCGGCGATTGGCGGATCGTATCGAGCTGTGCCGGAGACAGACTGGCCGTCAACTCGCCGAGCATCGTCCGATAGTCGGCCGGTCGCTGCCGCGACGGAATCCAATCGACGATCCCCTTGCCCCACGCCTGTTCGCGCAGGTACCGGGCATCGCTCTCGAGAAACTCGGTCGACTCGACGACCGACGCGACTTCGGCGGCCAACGGGCCGGTCCACTCGGCCGACATCGGGTCGAGCTGCCAGTCGACGGTGACGGTCGAATCACGCGACCACTGGTTGAGGATTCGCGTCAGGTCCGCGGCAAAGGTGCGCGAATCCAGACGCCGGTCGCTGTTCAGATAGTCGATCGCCAACGCCAGGTGATCGACTCGAGTCCGGCGGGCATTGACGTCGCTCGCCGGCGAGCGGGTCGACTGACCTCGATCGCAACCGACCGCCAGCGACAGCGCCGCCAGCAGCAGCAGGAGCGTCCGTCGCGGAACGAACGAGCGGCAGAAGGCCGAAAGGGACATGAACCGTTTCCGTCGCGAAGATAAAGGAGGACGCTCGAACCGAAGCACGGAGCTCGCGAGAGCGGCCGACGGCACCTTCGTCGACCCGCACGAACGTCCAGCATAGACCGGAGTCGGCAGGATCGCCGAGCCCTGGCCTAGCTGCGAAACGCCGCCGGCCCGCGAAACGCGGCGGCGCTCGTCGCCGTCCTCAAGATCAGAACTCCGGGCTCGTCACCAACTCGCGGATCTTCAGCAACCGGACCAGGAGCGCTTCCAGTCGGTCGAGCGGGACCATGTTCGGCCCGTCGCTCGGGGATCGATCGGGGTCGGGATGCGTCTCGAGAAAGAGCGCGTCGATTCCTATGGATACGGCCGCTCGGGCCAACGGTTCGACCATCCGGCGATTGCCGCCGGTCGCGCTGCCGAGCCCCCCCGGCTCCTGCACGCTGTGAGTCGCATCGAAGACGACGCCGACTCCCAGATCATGCATCGCCGGCAGGGCGCGAAAGTCGTTGACCAATCGGCCGTAGCCGAAGAAGGTCCCGCGCTCGCCGAGCAGGATGTTGCGGCACCCTCCCTGACGCAACTTGTCGACGACATGCCGCATGTCGCCGGGAGCCATGAACTGCCCTTTCTTCACGTGGACCGCACGACCGGTCGCCGCCGCCGCCAGCAGCAGATCGGTCTGCCGAGCCAGAAAGGCGGGGACCTGCAGCAGCGTGCAGACGTCGCCGACCGCCGCTGCCTGGTGCGATTCGTGCAGGTCGGTCGTCAGCGGCAGACCGGTCCGCGAACCGACTCGACCGAGCATCGCGAGCCCCGCATCAAGGCCGACGCCGCGGAACGCGCTGCCGCTCGTCCGATTCGCCTTGTCGAAGCTCGCCTTGAAGACGACCGAAACTCCCAGTCGCCGTCCGAGGTCGGCCAGATGTTCGGCGATCCGCAGCGCCAGCTCGTCGGTCTCGAGCACGCACGGACCGGCGATCAGCAACAGCGGCTCCCCTCGCCCGACCCGATACGGTCCGATTTCGAGCGGCGTCGCGCAGCCGACCGTCGCGAATCCTTCCTCCATCGTTCTCCTCGTCGTTCAGGTTGCAGGTTCGGGAGGCGCGATGATCGTCAGCCGCCCCGGAAGCACCTCGATCGTCAGCGGCAGGGAGCCTCCCGGGTCGCCGTCCAATTGGTACGGCACCTCGGACGCGCTCGTGATTTCGATCCGCTGCGCTCGCTCGACCTGCCAATCGGACCAGCGGCGATGGCGGCCGGTCACGACGCCGCAGAAGTAGACCAGACCCTTCAGCACCCCACCATCCCGGAAGGTCGCCAGATCGAGTCGCCCGTCCCGGTCATCGGCATCCGGGACGAACCTCAGTCCGATCGCGTAACGCGGCACGTTGAAGATCCACGCCCATCGGACTTCCAGCGGTCGGTCCCGCAGGTCGGTCACGATCCGCAACAGCGGAAACCGGTAATGCCGCAACGCCCGAAAGAACGGCGGGAAGTAGGACCAGTGGCGAATATGGCCGCGGCGATTCCGATGCAGGTCGGACACGACCGTCGCGTCGAAACCGACCGACGCCATCACCAGAAAGAGCTTCCCGTTGGCTCGTCCCGCGTCGAGCGGCCGTCGCGGGCCGCGGACGATCCGATCGGTCAGTCGAGTCGGATCGCCGTCGAACTCCAGATGCCGTGCCAGCAGGTTTTCGGTGCCGACCGGCAGAATCGCCAGCGGCGTCGCCGGCGCGAGCCAGTCCGCGATCATCGAGACGGTCCCGTCCCCTCCGGCCGCGACGACCGCCGCGAGCGAGTCGGACCGTTGCCCGTCGACGATCTCGCGTCGGATCCCCTCCGGATCGTTCCGCCGCAGCACCTCGAACCGATGCTCTTCGAGCGAACGGGCGAGCGACGCGACTCGCTCGGCCGCCGACCCGGATCCGGCGCGCGGGTTCTCGGCGATCAGGATTCGGCCTCCCATCCGCGTGCCACCTCCAACGGGACGAGGAGACTTCGTTCGGGACCGGATCGAACGCGAGGGACGTGGGCGAGTCGAGAGAGGTTCGCGACGGACGGCGCGCCGGACTCCGGCGCGCCGTCGACTCGGATCGACTTCGACTCGGATCGCTGTCGGCGATCAGCGCTGGACGCGAGCGGTTCCTCCCTTGGCCACCGCCTCGACCTCGGGCAACTTCGCCATCGAGACGTCGCCGGGGAAGGTGGTGAGCAGGGCGCCATGAGCCCAGCCGAGCCGCAGCGACTCTTCGGGACTCCGGCCGGCGATCAGGCCGTAGATCAGTCCGGCCGCGAAGCCGTCACCGCCGCCGATCCGATCGATGACGTCCAGGCTGATCGTCGGGCTGACGTACCGCTTGCCTTCGAGCCACAGGACGGCGGCCCAATCGTGCCGATTGGTCGAGTGGACCTCGCGGAGCGTCGTCGCGACTCCCTTGACGTTCGGGAACTTGGCGACCGCGCGATCGATCATGTCGAAGAAGGTGCCGGGATCGAGGGCCCCCTTCTGCTTCTCGACTTCGGGACCGGCGATCCCGAGCCCCTTCTGCAGGTCCTCTTCGTTTCCGACGAGAACATCGACGTTGCGGACGATCTTGCCGATCATCTCCTGCCCTCGCGCCTCGCCGCCGATCAGCGACCAGAGCTTGGCTCGGTAGTTCAGGTCGAAGCTCGTCACGGCTCCCGACTTCTTGGCCGCCTGCATCCCTTCGACGATCAGCTCGCTGGTCGTCTCGGAGAGCGCGGCGAAGATGCCGCCGCTGTGGAACCAGCGGACTCCGGCACCGAAGATCGCCGGCCAGTCGAAGTCCCCCGGCTTCAGCAGCCCACCCGCCTCGTTCGACCGGTTGTAGAAGACGACCGGAGCTCGGACCCCTTGGCCGCGATCGCTGTAGACGGTGGCGATGTTCGGGCCGCGGACGCCGTCATGCTTGAACCACTTGTAGAACGGGCGCACCCCCATCTCGCGCACCCGCCCCTGGACCAGTTCGCCGATCCCGTAGTCGACCATCGCCGTGGCGATGCCGGTCTTCAGGCCGAAGCAGTCGGCGAGATTGGCGGCGACGTTGTACTCGCCTCCGGAAACATGGATGTCGAACGAACGGGCGCGGCGGAACGGGATCACGCCCGGATCGAGGCGATGGACGAGCGCACCGAGCGAGAGGAAATCGAGATCGCACGCATCCGTCCGCAAACCGAGACCGCTCATGGAGACTCCCTATCGGATGAAGGCATCCGCCCGTTCGAACGAAAACCGGCCCAGACGTCGATCGGCCCGGCGCGACCGTTCGCGCCGGCGACCCTCGTCGCTCCGGAAAAGGACTAGATCGTAACCGACGAAAATCCGCCGTCCACCACGATGTTCTGACCGGTGACGAACGACGAGGCGCGATCGCTGGCGAGCCAGACGACCGCTCCGGAAAGTTCCTCGGGGCGACCGAAGCGAGCCATCGGGGTATGGCCGATGATCTGCCCGCCGCGTTCGGTATAGCTGCCGTCCTCGCGGAACAGCAGCGCCCGATTCTGCTCGGCCGGGAAGAAGCCGGGGCTGATCGCGTTGACGCGAACGCCGCGAATCGCCCATTCGCGAGCGAGAAACTTGGTGAGGTTCAGGACTGCCGCCTTGGCGGCCGAATACGCGACGACTCGCGAGAGCGGAATCATGCCGGACATCGAGGCGATGTTGATGATGCTCCCGCTCCCGGCCGCGAGCATCGATTCGCCGAAGACCTGACTGGGGAGCAGCACGCCTCCGACCAGATTCAGATCGAAGACCGACTGCCACGCCTCGGTCGGCAGCTTGCAGAAGTCGGCTCCCGGCGGCAACGTCGCATCGGGGCGATTGCCGCCGGCCGCGTTGATCAGGATGTCGATCCGCCCGGTGCGAGCGAGAATCGCCGCTCGCGCCGCTTCGAGCGACGCGCGGTCCGAGGCATCGGCCGCGACGAAGAACGCCTGTCCCCCGTCCCGCTCGATCGCCGCGACCCGCTCGGCTCCGCGCTCGGCACTTCGCCCCATCACCACCGTGACGGCTCGCTGCCTGGCGAGCGCCCCGGCCATCGCCCCGCCGAGCACGCCGGTGGCGCCGATGACGACCGCCGTCCGCCCGTCGAGATCGAACAGATCCGCACTCATGCCGCTGACTCCCCGGACGCGAAACGGACCGCCCGCCATCGGGCAACGCCGAATAGCTCAGGATCCGAGAACCTCCGCCCTGCGCCAAGCCGGGCTGAGTGAGGAGGCGCAGTGGCCATCGGTGAGGAGGCACGGAGGCGCTGAGAGAGACACTGAGGGAAGTCTCGAGGCACTGGTCGGAATTTTCTCACGGAGGCGCCGAGGAGGTCTCGAGGCACGGGAAGGGGAGCGGTATCCGAGTCGACGAACTCGGACTCGTCAGTCTTCAGCGCCGACCGACCTCGCCGAACGACCTGACCGCACGACCTCCGTGCCTCGCGGTTCCCTCAGCGTCTCCGTGAGATAACCTCCGACCGGTGGCCTCACTGCCTTTCCCTCTGCGCCTCACTCGGCGTCTCCTGCTCTCCTCTCTAGGTCCGACGATCTGCCTCTCAGCGATCCAATTCGGTCCAGTCGCCGATACCGATCCGTTCCAACGCGAACTCCGTCGCGGTCGCCTGGTCGGGCGTTTCGAGCGCACGGTAGACGTGCCAGATCGGCTTGGTGCCCAACGGGTCGTCGGCATCGTCCGGGAAGCGGCGCAGGCCGATCTGCAGGCCCCCTTCGTGACGATTGTCGACCCAGTTGTGGTAATGGAACATGCCGATCGAGTTCAGCCGCTCGATCTTGTGCCACGCGTAGGCCATGCCCGCCGCCTGATCGAGCAACGCCTCAGGGCCGTAGCCGCGCGAGTTGAGTCCCTGTTCGGTCAGATGCAGCGTCCGCAGCGTCTCGCCCCGGTACCGCGCTCGGGGCTGACGGACCCAAGCGTCGAGCACCTCCAGATTGCGGAAGGTGACCTTCGGCGTGTCGAAGTCGAAGGTGACCTGATCGTCTCGCCAGACGCGCGGATCGCCGAGGTCTTGCGGATACGGATGATGAGCGATCGCCCACGGAAAGTCCCCTTCGGTGCGGCATGCCAGCAGGAGTTCGTCCAGGAGCGTGCGCGAGCCGAAGCAGTGCTCGTCATGCCGGGTCGTCCAATGATGATCGAGCGAGACGAAGACCTGGGCCGCCGGATCGTGCTCGCGCAGGATCGTGTCGGCCAGTCGCAGCGAGCGATGCAGCAGCGCGACGTAGTCCCGCGCGCTCTTCTCGCCCGCGTTCGTCCAGACCCAGCCCGAGTTCACTTCGTTGTGCAGGATCCAGTGATGGATCCGCCCGAACTTCGCGTCGACTTGCGAATACCGAGACGCCAGCAGTTCGAGCGCCGCGCCGTAGGCCTCGATACCGGCGCTCGAATGGACGTTCGGCATCACGAAGATCCCTGCTGCGGTCGCGTCGGGATGAGCGACGGCGGTTCCCCACGTCCGATCGGCGCACTGGTTCGCGTGACGGACCAGGATGATGGCCGAGACGAGCAACTCCCGCTCCGCCGCCACCTGCAGCATCCGGTCGAGCGGCGCGAGCGAGGCGAGATCCGCGTACCACGTCCGCCCCTCGAACTCGAACGCCTCGCGCCCCTCCCCCGGTTCGCTCCGGATGATCGTGTCGAGCAGGACGTTGACCGTCACGCCCGACACGCCGAGCGTCTCGAGATCCTCGAGCGGCCGATCGATCCAGAGGGCGCCGAGGCCCTTGCGCCCCCTCACGCTCGGACGACTCGGTTCGCCGAGCGGTTCGATCCGGTCGACGCCGTGGGCATGCGAGACCGGTCGCGGACGCGCGGCTCCGTCGGTCTGCGTCGCGATCCCCCACCGCGAAAACAGACGGTCGCGCTGCCGACCTTCGGCTCCGTTCACTTGCCGAGTCGCTCGCACCTCGAACCGCCCTTGCCCATCGATCTCGAGCGGTTCGATCGTCGGGAAGCTCGCTTCCGCATCGCTCCAGGCCTGTTGCGGAGTCATCGCCGCCGGCCATTCGATCAGCACGCGCCCGGCGACGATCGGCGATCGCCCTCGTACCACCACCTCGTCCGCCGTCACCTCGACCGACGTCACCTCGGCATCGAAGTCGGTCGTCAGGTACTCGTCGAGCGAGATCGTCCGACTCGATTCCGGTGAGGGATTCGTCGTCGCAGTCGACTCCGACTCGACGACCTCCGAATCGCCGGTCGCGGCGGCCGCCAGACGCGAGCGGATTTCCTCGAGCGTTCCGACGGCGAAGATCGCCTCATAGGCGAATCGCATTCCCGGCTCGATCGCCAGCGTCGTCAACGGCGCGACGTACGAGCAGGCACTCGGCTCGCCCGCTTCCCGATAGCGATAGCTCGTGTACCGATCGGCCGCGTCGACTCGGACTCCGAGCCCCCAGTCGCTCGCGTCGACATAGGCGGCCCAGTGGTCGACGAGCGTTCCCCCTTCGTTCGGCCAGCCGGGGCGTCGTCGCACGAGACGATCGGCGGGGCCGGAGATCGGCCCGGTGACGAGCGTATCGTAGCGCGGCGCGAGGAAGATCGCCGGGATCTCCTGATCGTGCGCCGGATGCACGACGGACCCGTCGTAGTCGAACTCGTAGCGGACCCGCAACAGGTCGCCGTCCAGGCGGATCGTCTGACGCATCGTCGCCTGAGGAATCGGTTCACCGGTCGCCCAGTGCGTCGGTCGAGTCACGATCGTCAGTCGATTCGCCTGACGACGCACGTCGAGGACCGTTCCCGGTTCCCCTCGCCACCCTCCTCCCTGCACCGGATTCCAGCGCCAGGGACGATCGTTCCAGAGCGAACCGTCTTCGGCTCCGTAATACGATTGCTGCACCAGCCGCCCGCGATCGAACGAATCGATCAGGTTCGCCCGATCGGCGCCCTGTCCGAGCCGCGGACTGACGCCGATCCCGTCGATCCCCCCTCCGGAATCGAGGCGGACCGAGACGCGAAGGCGACCGTTGTCGAGTTCGATCCGGGGCGCTTCGGAGTCAGGGCTCGGAGCGTCGCAGGCAATCGGATGTCCGGAAGCGGTACTCGGGACGAACGCGATCAGCGCGGCGAGAGAAGCGAGCCGCAAGGAACGGAAAAACGACGTCATGCAGCGGACTCCGAGGGGAGGGGCGGATGGCTGGGGAGGGATCGGGCGGGGAGCAGGCGTGGCAGGTCGGTCGGTTTTAACCACCGTGCTCGCGGAGGGCACGAAGGGAGGCGGTTTTCGGCGGTGCGACCGGGGGCGGTCGCACGAGGTGGCCAAGTTGCAGGCTCGGCCCCGGCGTGGGCCCTCGACGCGATGCTCCGTCTCGCCCCCGTGCCTCGAGGCCTCCTCAGCGCCTCCGTGAGAAAACCTCCGACCGGTGCCTCGAGACTTCCCTCGGTGTCTCACTTGGCGCCTCCGTGCCTCCCGGCTTGGCGCCCGAGGGTCAAGGCAAGCGTCCGAGAACGAAAGCATCTCAAAGAGCTGATCCCGGCGCTTCGCTTCGGGTTGGAGGTGTGTCGGTAGCGACTCGTAGCGCTCCGCGCTTCCCTGAAGAGGTTGTACCTCGGAGAGATCCAGTGCGACCGGGGTCGGTCGCACTACGGCGAACCAGTGCGACCGGGGTCGGTCGCACTACGGCTGTGGCGACCCGGGGCGGTCGCTCTGCGGCAGCCGGGTGGTTCGACGGTCGGTCGATCGGTAGGCTGGCCGGCTCGGGGCGGATCTCGACTTTGCAGAGGCAAATCGATGGTGAAGGAACGTGGTGCCAAGGACTCCGGCGGCTCGGAGGCCGATGCCGGACTCTCGTTCGAAACGGCGTATTCCGAGCTCGAGGAGCTCGTCCGGCGACTCGAATCGTCGCAACTCGGACTCTCCCAATCGCTCGAGCTCTACGAGCAGGGGATCGCGCGCCTGAAGGTCTGCCAGCAGGTTCTGGCTCAGGCCGAACGGAAAATCGAGCTCCTCACCGGCGTCGGATCCAACGGCGAGGCGCGGACCGAAACGTTCGACGACGATGCCTCGTCGCCCGAGGCGAAGGTCGGTCGCCGCACGGCGCGGAAGTCCCCGCGCAAGGAACCCGGCGGCGACGATTCGTCGGGGCCCGAGACGGGGACCATGGACGGGGGCGCCACCCTCTTCTAAACTGCCCCTTCGGAACGGTTTGCGGCGTCGATCGACGTCTCGGTGCCAGGCGACTCGGGTTCCGCGGCGGCCTGTTGCCGCGGCCGACAGCTCGACGCGGCTGTGCCGATCCGGAAGACCTCGGCGATTTCGCCGATCGAGCGGTCGAGGGACTTCGGGACGATGATCGGATTCGGTTCGGCCGATCCGAGGGGGAATCGGCGTGACGCCGCGGCCTCGCTTGCGGTCGTCCGAACGGCGAGCGTCAGGACGGCTGACATGATCTCGGCGTCGGCACTTCGGTCACGCGGGAGTCGGTCACTCGCAGGATCGCGGCAAACGTGCTCGGACCTGACGGCTTCGGGCGAGAGGAGTATCGGTGGCAACGGAGCTCGAGAGCGGAGCGTTCGCGACGTTCGTCGCCGAGTGGCGGCCGGTGCTCGAGGAGCGGCTGGCCGACTACTGCCGGCTGGACGACGAGACTCCGGCCGGTCTCCGCGAGGCGATCGAGTACGTGATCGTCGCTCCGGGGAAGCGGGTCCGGCCGATGCTCGCGCTGTTGGCGGCCGATCTCTGCCAAGGGGATCCGCGCGAGGCCCTGCCGGCCGCCTGTGCGGTCGAGATGATCCACACCTATTCGCTGGTGCATGACGATCTGCCGGCGATGGACGACGACGACCTGCGCCGCGGACGACCGACGTGTCATGTCCGCTTCGGCGAGGCGAACGCGATCCTGACCGGCGATGCGCTGCTGGCCTATGCCTTCGAGATCCTGGCTCGGGATACCCGGCCGGCCGAGGTCGCGGCTCGGTGCGTCGCGGCCTTGGCACGAGCGGCGGGACCCGGGGCGCTCGTCGGCGGACAATACGACGACCTTTCGGCGCACCTGCTGCCGCCGACGCTCGAATCGCTCGAACGGATCCATCGCCGCAAGACCGGGGCGATGCTGATGGTGAGTCTGGAGCTCGGAGCCCGCGTGGCGGGGGCGAGCGAAGGGCAGGTCGAGTCGCTCCGTCGCTACGGCCGCGCGCTCGGCATGGCCTTTCAGATCACCGACGACCTGCTCGACGTCACGGGACGGAGCGAAGAGGTCGGGAAGCGGACGGGGAAGGACCTGTCCCAACGGAAACTGACCTTTCCGGGATTCATGGGGAACGACGCGAGTCGTCAGGCCGCGGTCGAATGGACCGACGCGGCTCATCAGGCGCTCGCCGAGTTCGGTTCGCGCGGCGAACCGCTCGCTCGATTGGCCGACTTCGTGCTGCATCGGAACCAATAGCCATGGCGCTCACCCTGTCCGACCTGCGCAGTCCGATGGAACTGCACGAGCTGTCGCACGCCGAACTCGCCGGCCTGGCCGACGAGATTCGCGACTGCCTGTGCAACCTGCTCGCCAAGCGGCCGGCGCACTTCGCGTCGAATCTGGGGGTAGTCGAGCTGACGCTCGCCCTGCACTCGGTCTTCGACTTTCGTCGCGATCGGCTGATCTGGGACACCGGACATCAGATCTATCCGCACAAGCTCGTCACCGGGCGACGCGATCGGTTCGAGTCGATTCGGACGCGCGGCGGTCTGATGGGATATCCCAATCCGGCCGAGAGCGATTACGACCTGTTCGTCACCGGCCATGCCGGCTGCAGCGTCTCGACGATGCTCGGGCTGCGGAGCGGCGACGACCTGATGGGACAGGAGGACCGCAAGGCGGTCGCGGTGATCGGCGACGGTGCGCTCCCGTCGGGGATCGTCTTCGAGGCGCTGAACAATGCCGGCGAACTGAAGGCGAATCTGCTCGTCATCCTGAACGACAACAAGATGTCGATCTGCCCGCGCGTCGGCGGCGTGGCGAGGTATCTCGACCGGTTGCGAGCCAACCCGTTCTACAGCGGGCTGAAGTCCGAGGTGGTGAACGTCCTGAACAAGGTGCCGGTCTTCGGCGATCCGGCCGAGCGGTTCCTGGCGCAGCTCAAGGAAGGGGTCAAGGCGGGACTGCACGGCGGCATGATGTTCGAGGAGCTCGGCTTCCAGTACCTCGGGCCGATCGACGGCCACAACCTGCCGGTCCTCCGCAAGTACCTGAAGATGGTCAAGGAGATGAAGGGGCCGGTGCTGCTGCACGTGCTGACCGAAAAGGGGCACGGGTTCCGTCCGGCCGCCAGCGATCCGGTCTTCTTCCACACGCCGCCGGTCTTCGATCGGGACGGGGACGAGGCGATCATCCGTCGCAAGTCGAGCGTCAAGTCGTACACCGCGCACGCCGCCGACGCGATTCTGGAACTGATGCGGCATGACGACCGGGTGACGGTTCTGACCGCCGCGATGTGCCAAGGGAATCAACTCGAAGAGGTGCGGGACGCCTTTCCGACCCGGTTCTTCGACGTCGGGATCTGCGAATCGCACGCGGTCGCGTTCGCCGCCGGTCAGGCCAAGGCGGGGATGCGGCCGATCGTCGACATCTACAGCACCTTCCTGCAGCGCTCGTACGATCAGATCTTCCAGGAGGTGTCGCTGCAGAAGCTGCCGGTCACGTTCATGATGGATCGAGCCGGACTGACCGGCCCCGACGGGCCGACGCATCACGGCACCTTCGACATCGGCTACCTGCGGATCTTCCCGCATCTGGTCGTGATGGCTCCGGGGGACGCCAACGATCTCGGAGCGATGCTCGAGTTCGCGGTCCGGCACGACGCGCCGTGCGCCATCCGCTATCCCAAGGAGAACGCGGCCGATCTGCAGCGCGAACTCTGCCCGATCGAAGTGGGGAAGAGCGAGGTGATGACCGAAGGGGATGCCGGCGCGATCGTCTGCTTCGGCGCCATGCTCGCTCCGGCCCTCGAAGCGGCGCGGCGGTTCGAGGAGCAGGGAGGAGGCCGGCTGACCGTCGTCAACGCGCGGTTCGCCAAGCCGCTCGACGAGACGCTGCTGCATCGGCTGATCCGCACCTTGCCGTTCGTCGTCACGGTCGAGGAAGGGAACCTGCAGGGAGGGTTCGGCTCGGCGGTGCTCGAATCGGCCAACGACGCGCGGCTCGATACCTCCCGAGTCCGGCGTCTGGGACTCCCCGATCGCTATGTCGAACACGGCGAGCGCGGTGAACTGCTGGCCGACCTCGGTCTGGACGCCGACGGCATTCTCGCCGCCTGTCGCGAAGCGGCGGGGCGAGCGGCCGGACGTCCGCAGGTGACCGCCTGAGATCGGAGCGGCCGCCGAACGATTCGGCGGCGCGAATCGCGAACCGCTCCGGTCGGCTCCCGAGCGACGCGAGAGCGGGCCGACCGCGAACGGGAGAGGGACCGATGTCTGACCGTCTTTCCGGGGCGCGAGGCAAAGCGGATCCGATCGCGCGGGCGCTGGCTCAGGAGCGGCCGCTGCGGGCGATGCTGTTGGGCTCCGGCGATCGGCGGCCGGAACTGCTGACCGAGGCGAAGCGGATCCGCAAGCGGCTCGAACGCCTCCTCGACTTCGTCCACGTCGACCTCGACTATCACGCCGACCTGTCGCGAGTCGATGCGGATCTGGCGATCGTCGTCGGTGGAGACGGTTCGATCCTG
>CAZZBI010000136.1:0-1297 GCA_964652385.1 uncultured Pirellulaceae bacterium
TCTCGGGACTCTCGCCGTGGACCATGACGCCGCTGTTGCGTGTCGCCCAGCCGGGGCCGCCGGGGCACTGTTCGCCGACGAACCGATACGTGACTCGAAAGCGATAGTGCGAAAACGTCTCGTTCAGGAACAGGTGACCGAATCGCTCGTCGAACGTCTCGTAGGCGTCGTAGCGGACCTTCAGCAGGCCATCCTCGACGCGAAAGGTGTTCCCGAAATTCTCCCCTACGGCGTGGTGCCGGATCTTCGGTGTCCAACCGTCGAGCGATCGCCCGTCGAAGAGCGAGCGCCAGTTCTCTTCCTGGCGTCCGAAGACGGGGAGCGATGCGAGCGGCGAGGCGAGCGCGACGGCGCCGAGCGCGGCGACCGAACGAAGCATCCGGCGGCGGTCCATGAGTCGGATTCCGGTGGCGAGAGGGGAATGCGGAGATCGGATCGAGGTCGTGCGAAGTGACGAACCGGGAGAGCCGCATCGCGTCCGTGCAGCTCTCCGAGTCCGTTCGTCGGCTCGAAAGCGCGCGGTTCAGCCGCGATCGTTCGCTTCGCCGTCCTCTCCATCGCGCTCGCGCCCTTCACGCGGGGCGCCGCCGCGCGGGCGATCCCCCTGGCGCCGCTCGCGCAGCGGCGTGACGACATACGAGTCGAAGACGCGGACCTTCGACCAAAGGTGCTTGCTCGTCTCGATGAACTCGAGATGGCGCGGGTGCGTCTGATAGACGTCGTGCGCTTCCTTGTTGCGGAAGATCAGGTTGAGCGCGATCTGCCAATCCTGCTCGTTGACCTCCCGGTCGAACTCCTCGCCGATGATCCCGACGCTGAAGTGCACCGTCCCTTCATGCTCGGTCAGGTACTTGCGACACGCCTCGACCAGCGCCTCGCGATTCGCCGGGGTATCTTCGGCGAGCGTGAAGTAGACCATGTGGGCGAGCGGGCGAGGTCGTTCCTGTTCTTCCTGCGAGGCGGCGGGGCGTTCCTGTTCCTGAGCGATCATCGGACGCGAAACGAGAGCGGCGAAGCCGGCCAGCAGGAGTGCGGCAGCGAAGAACGAACGACGCATGGCGGGAGATCTCCGAGGGAATGGACGACAGGGCATGCCGAACGGCGAACCATGAGGCTCCTCAGATTCTGACCGCGGCCCGGTGCCGATCCTAGACGGTGGTCGAGGAATCGGTGATGGGGTGCCGAAGGGACGCGGACCCGTTTCGGCCGTGTCTCCCAGCCCGTAGCGCCAAGCGCAGGGGCCCTCAGCGGCCTTTTTCCCCGGGGCTCGCTCCGGACAACGCCGTGACCGAGGTCG
>CAZZBI010000136.1:1397-12950 GCA_964652385.1 uncultured Pirellulaceae bacterium
CGCCAAGCGCAGGGGTCCTCAGCGGCCTTTTTCCCCGGGGCTCGCTCCGGACAACGCCGTGACCGAGGTCGGTCGCAGGACGCCGCCGACGCATCGCCCGAACGTAGGCCCGCGTCGTCCCCGACGCGCGGCGGAGCGACATCCAGTGCTGTAGAAGCATGGAATCGTCAACGGTGTCGGCGTCGCATGGCCGTCGGCTCGAGGACGAGCCGGGGCTACGCAGGTTGCCGACCGTATCCCCCCAGCCCGTAGCGCCAAGCGCAGGGGTCCTCAGCGGCCTTTTTCCCCGGGGCTCGCTCCGGACAACACCGCGACCGGACTCGCTCAAACCGGCGTTTCGATCGGCGCCACGTCGACGCTCACGGCGAGCGTATGGGTTCCCCCTCCGAGAAAGACCCCGCGCATCGGCACGACATCGTGAAAGTCGCGTCCGTAGGCGACCGGCACGTGATCGGTCGAGCAGAGACAATCGTTCGTCGGGTCGAAGTCGACCCAGCCGAGCTCTCCCGCATGCACCCCGAGCCAAGCATGCGACTGGTCTGCGCCGATCAGACGGGGCTTGCCCGGCGGCGGAAAGGTCCGCAGGTATCCGCTGACGTAGCGAGCCGCGATGCCGAGCGAGCGAAGACAGGCGATACCGATCTGCGCGAAGTCCTGACAGACGCCGCTCCGCTGTCGAAAGGCCGTCTCGACCGGCGTATCGGCATGCGTCGTCGTCGTGTCGTACCGAAAGTCGGCGTGGATCCGCCGAGTCAGATCGCGCACCCCTTCCAGCAACGACCGGCCGGCGGGAAAGCTCGGCCGCGCGTAGGCCGCATACTCGTCGCTCCGCCGCACGCGCCGCGAGTCCCACCGGAACGGCGCCGCGTCGAGCCACCCGGCGCCGCTCCGATCCGTTCCGGCTCGCACTACCTGTTCCCACGCTCCGCCGACGCTCAGATCGCCGATCTCCGGCGGGCCGACTCGCACGTGACTTGCCGCCGTCACCACCAGCTGCCGATGACTCTCCTCGATCGAGAAGGCACGCATCGGATTGCCGAAGAAGTCGATCCGATCGGTCTCGACCGTCGGCGTCGGTCGGATGGTGATCCGATGCGTCAGGCAGGTCAGCCGCTCGTTGCTGCGCGGCGAGAGGAGCAGCAGATTGTGGCAGACTCGGACCGGTTCCGAGTACTGATAGGTCGTGACGTGGGTGATCCGATATTCCGTCATCGGTCGCGACTCTCCTCGGCATCGCGGCGTGCGGCTCCTCCCGACGCGAAATGCCGCTGCAGTCCGGCGTGGATCAGGAATCGCCCCGAAACGGCATCCGAGAGCTTGGGGAGCCGTTCGAGCAGGCGATTCAGCAACCGGACGAGCGCGACTCGCTCGCCCCCTTCCGCCTTGGCCAGATCGAAGACGTCGGCCATCCTGACCGCGTGCTGCATGTCGGACGCCAAACGCTGCTCGTCGGCCATCACCGCCGCATTGCCGTCGCGCGGCAGCAGTTCGACATGCTGCACGATCCGATCGAGCTGAAAGCGGAGACTCCGCGGATTCGTCTCGTCGGTCATCAGCAGGTCGAAGACCGGCGCCGGCTGCAGCGTCGCCAGGTAGCGCGTCCGATAGGTCATCACGCTGTCGACGGTCCGGAGCACCGCTTCGAGCGTCACCGCTTCGTCCTTGTGCGGCGTCGAAAGCGTCGCACGGATCAGCATCGCCGTCTGCCAGCTCCGTTCGATCCGCCGCCCCAGATCGTGGAATCGCCACCCTTGAGTCCGCGTCATGCTTTCGGCTGCCAGGCCGGCGAAGGCGACCAGCTCGGTCACCATCACGTCGAGCATCGACAGCACCTCGACCGGATCGATCCGCCGCGAATCGCCCGGGCGGCGACACGTCTCGTCCAGGCGATGGATGATCCGCCACATGTCGAGCGCGACGCGGTCGCGCACGATCCCTCCCAGTCGCACCACCTCGTCGATCGTCGCTCGCAGCGAGCGGGACAGTCGTCGATCGAAGACCGCCTCGGGTAGCACCTCGACCACGTCGGGGAGTTGCTGGCGGAGCCCTTCGACGACGTAGTCCGGTTCGAGTTGCCCGAGTTCGGCGACGGCGCGCAGCAGATACGACGACTCGGCCGACTGGTCGCGCTCGCCGGTCAACATCGACAGGACCGAACGGAGCAGGCGACAGATCGCTTCGGCTCGCTCGACGTTCCGGCCGAGCCAGAAGAGGTTGTCGGCGACGCGACTGGGAAGTTCGGCGCCGCTGCGACGCAGTTCGAGTTGTTGTCCGGCGGGTGCGAGCAGCGAAATTTCCTCGACCGGCCCCTCGGCCAGGATCCACAGATCCTGACTCCGCTCTCCCGAGGTCATCGTCCGATCGAGACTCTCGCCGTCGGGCGAGACGCGGACGAGTCCTCCGGGCATCGTCTCGTAGCCGTCGTTTGCCGCAACCAGAAAGGCGCGAATCGCCAACGGCCACGACAGGCAGCGTCCGTCGACTCGGACCGGAGCCGTCGAACGGACGATCCGCTCCTGAGCGACCCATTGACCGGGATTGCGCCGGATCCGCTCGAGCAGTTCCTTGCGTTGCCGCGACGTCAGCGTCGCCGGGTGGATCGGGCCCTCGTCACCCGGGCGGAACGCGGGACGCAGGAGCAGGTCGTCCAGTCGCGCTTCGATCATCGGCAGCGAGACGCCGTCGCCGCACCACCACGACTCGATCGCCGGCGTCCGCAGTTCTTCACCGAGCAGCACCTTGGCGATGCGCGGCAAGAAGGGCATCAGCATCGGCGATTCGAGCAGCCGCGATCCGAGGGCGTTGGCGGTCGCGACCGTCCCTTCGCGCAGCACTTCGACCAGCCCCGACAACCCGCCGGTCGACGACGGATCGAGTTCGACCGGATCACAGTCGTCATCGTCCAGACGACGGAAGAGGACATCGACCGGCAGCAGCGCGCCGAGCGTCTTGAGCATCACCCGGTTCTCGCGAACCGCCAGATCGCCTCCTTCGGCCAGCGTGTAGCCGAGGTACCGTGCCAGGTACGAGTCCTCGAAGTACGACGGACTCGTCGGCCCGCGCGTCCAGAGGACGATGCGCGGATTGTCGGCGGCTTGCGGAGCGAGTCCGCGAAGCGTGTCGCGCAGTCGGCGATAGAACTTTGCGAGCCGCTCGACGCGGCAGTGACGAAACGCGCTCGGCAGCATCCGGCTGGTGACGATCCGGTTCTCGAGCGCGTACCCCAGCCCGAACGGCGATCGCGTTCGATCGCCCGTCACGAACCAGCGCCCGCTCGGATCCCGAGCGACGTCGGCCGCGTAGAGCTGCAGGTAATGCCGCTCGGGCGGATTCAGACCGTGCAGCGCCGGATGGAACGAAGGATGCGCGTACAGGAACTCGGGCGGAAGCAGTTTCTCGTGCAGCAGACGTCGCGCGCCGAACAGATCGCGCACGATCAGTTCGAGCAGGCCGGCTCGCTGCGCCAGCCCCTGTCCGAGCTGGTCCCACTCCCGCTCGGTCACGACCATCGGGATCGCATCGAGCAGCCAAGGGCGCGAGACGCCTCCCGATTCCCCTTGCGGATGGAACGTCACGCCGTCGTTGTCGATCTGACGTTGGGCGCGGAGCCAGCGTCGATCGAGTTCGTCCGAGCCGATGCGTTCGAGCTGCTCGACGAACGACTTCCAGTGCGGGCGCAGCCGCCCGTTCTCCGTCATCTCGTCGAAGACGCCCGCCAGGGGGCGATAGTCGGCAAGAATCGACGGCACCGAGGCCGGAGCGTTTCGAGCGGGATCGGGGGGGCCGTCCGAGGCAGGTGTGCTGGGCACGGGAGTCCGTTGGAAGAGGCGTGCGTCCCGTCGGCGGCAAGCCGTTACGGCCGAGGGGGATCGCGGCGGAGGTCGAGCGTGCAGGGAAAGGTCGGATTCGTCTCGATCGGCGGGATCGGCATCGCTCCGGGGGAATGCCCCATCCGGAAGAACCTTGCCGCTCGACGCGATTCGGCCTCGAGCGCATTCACCGGAAAGGTCCCGTAGTTCCGTCCCGCCGGATGCGCCACATGATAGGTGCAGCCGCCGATCGACCGACCCGCCCGCGTATCCAGGATATCGAACGTCAGCGGCGTATGGACCGGGATGGTCGGATGCAGACAGCGCGGCGGCTGCCAGGCCCGATAACGCACCCCCGCGAACGCTTCCCCTTCGACGCCGGTCGGCATCAGCGGCAGACGTCGGCCGTTGCACGTCACGATCCGCCGCGGATCGGTCAGGCCGCTCACCTTGACCTGCAGCCGCTCGACCGACGAGTCGACGTACCGGACCGTCCCTCCCCCGCCCGGCTCTTCGCCGAGCACGTACCACGGTTCGATCGCGGCGCGGATTTCGAGCCGGATTCCGTCCAGGAACTGTTCGCCGATCATCGGGAACCGGAACTCGAAATGCGGATCGAACCAGCGCCGCTCGAACGGCAGCCCCGCCTCGACCAGATCGTCGATCACCTTGCCGAAGTCCTGACGAAGCGGCTCGGGGAGCAGGAAGCGATCGTGCAGCAGCGTTCCCCACTCGATCGGCTTCTCGACGTACGGCCGCTCCCAGAACATCGCGACCAGGCCGCGGATCAGCAATTGCTGAGTCAGGCTCATGCGCGGATGCGGAGGCATCTCGAAGCCGCGCAGCTCGACCAGCCCGAGTCGACCTGAGGACGAGTCGGGAGAGTAGAGCTTGTCGATGCAGAACTCGGCCCGATGCGTGTTGCCGGTCAGGTCGGTCAGCAGGTCGCGGAACAGGCGATCGACCAGCCACGGCGGGCACGCTTGTCCGGCCGGAGGGACGAGCGCGAAGGCCCGTTCGAGTTCGTAGACCGCGTCGCGACGACCTTCGTCCAGTCGTGGCGCCTGGCTGGTCGGACCGATGAAGCGACTGCTGAACAGGTAGCTGAGCGACGGGTGATCGTTCCAATAGCCGACCATGCTCCGGAGCAGATCGGGGCGTCGCAGGAACGGACTGTCGGCCGGAGTCGGCCCGCCGAGCACGACGTGGTTGCCGCCGCCGGTTCCGGTGTGCCGCCCGTCGAGATCGAACTTCTCGGTCCCCAGTCGGACCTGCCGCGCTTCCTCGTAGAGTGCCTGGGTCGACGCTGCCAGTTCGTCCCAATTCGCGCTCGGGTGGACGTTCACCTCGATCACGCCGGGATCGGGAGTCACCTTCATGTGTCTCAGACGCGGATCGTCGGGAGGGAGATAGCCCTCGATCACGACCGGCATCCGGAGCTTCGCCGCCGTCCGCTCGATCGCCTCGATCAGATCCAGATAATCCTCCAGCCGCTCGACCGGAGGCATGAACAGGTGGAGTCGTCCGTCGCGAGGTTCGACGCAGAGCGCGGTCCGGATCACCGTCGTCGCCTGGTCGTCGATCGGCTCCTCGTCCGCTTCGGTCGGTGCTTCGAGCGGCGACTGTTCGCTGATCCCCTGGAGCGACGTCGCTTCGGGAACGCCGGGAACGAAACGCTGGCGCGGCGGGAGCGGATCGCGAGGGGCGAGCGGGTCGACCGGAAAGAACTCGCCGTGCGGCGAGGTGACCGGCGGCAGGGAATCGAGAGGAAGACGCAGGCCGATCGGCGAATCGCCCGGCAGCAGGAACAGGTGCTCGGTCCGCAGCGGCCAGTCGCCGCTGGTCCAGCGGGCCCGCGCCTGCCACCACTGCCGCTTGAGCGGCATCACGAAGCCGACCGGTTCGCCGAGCCCACGCTCGTAGACGCGCCGCAACCGGTCGCGCTCTTCGGGATCGGCCAGACGAGGATCGCGCGGATCGATCTCGCGCGCCAATCGCCCTTCGCGCATCAGGTAGTGCCCGACATCCTCGTACGCCGGGCGGACCCGTCGAGGCGAGACGCCGAGTTCGCGGGCCAACTGCTGCGAGAACTGTCGAGCCTGAGCGGCGCCGAAGCCGTAACGGACATCGGCGTCGGCGATCAGCGTCTCGTCTTCCCAGATCGGGACGCCGTCGATCCGCCAGTAGCATCCCAGCGCCCACCGCGGCAACGACTCCCCCGGATACCACTTCCCCTGCCCGTAGTGCAGCAGGCCGCCGGGGGCGAAACGTCGCCGCAGTCGCTTCACGAGCGCCTCGCTCAGCCGGCGCTTGGTCGGCCCGACCGCCGCCGAGTTCCACTCCGGACCGTCCATGTCGTCGATCGAGACGAACGTCGGCTCCCCCCCCATCGTCAGCCGGACGTCGTTGCGACGCAGCCGTTCGTCGATCACGTGACCGAGACGTTCGATCGCGTTCCAGCGACGATCGTCATACGGCAGCGTGACGCGCGGATCCTCGTGGATCCGCGTCACGCGCATCTCGTGCTCGAACTCGCATTCGCACTGATCGACCGCGCCGCTGATCGGCGCAGCGCTCGACGGGTCGGGAGTGCAGGCAAGCGGCAGATGCCCTTCGCCGGCGAACAGGCCGCTGGTCGGATCGAGGCCGATCCAGCCCGCTCCCGGCACGAACACTTCCGTCCAGGCGTGAAGATCGGTGAAGTCGGCGACCGGCCCGCTCGGTCCGTCGAGACTCTCGACGTCCGCCTTGAGCTGGATCAGGTAGCCCGACACGAAACGGGCGGCGAGACCCAGGTGACGCAGCAGTTGGACGAGCAGCCAGGCCGAATCGCGACATGATCCCGACCCGAGCGTCAGCGTCTCTTCCGGCGTCTGGACTCCCGGCTCCAGACGGATCAGGTACTTGATCTCCTGCTGCAATCGCAGATTGATCGCGACGAGGAAGTCGACCGTGGTCCGCGGCGTCCGATCGATCGCCCCCAGGTACTTCGCGAAGCGAGCCCCTTCGTCGGTCCGTTCGAGAAACGGGCGCAGCTCCCGTTCGAGCCACGGTTCGTAGGCGAAGGGCCAGTCGCGAGCCGACTCTTCGACGAAGAAGTCGAACGGATTGACGACCGTCATGTCGGCGACCAGGTCGACCGTGACGACGAACTCGCGCGTCGGCTTGGGAAAGACGAATCGCGAGAGGAAGTTCCCCTGCGGGTCCTGCTGCCAGTTGACGAAATGCTCCTCCGGGACGACTCGCAGCGAATAGCTCGGGACCGGCGTCCGGCAATGCGGCGCCGGTCTCAGGCGGATCACCTGAGGTCCGAGCATTACCGGTCGGTCGTAGCGGTAGCGCGAAATGTGCTCGAGCGCGACGCGAATCGCCATCGTCGGAGTCCGTGCGGCAAAGGGAGAGCGGAAGCTCGGTCGCGAGCGACGCGCGCGATCAGAACGCGCGATGCGCCTCGACCGGACGCATCGCGAAGAAGGTGTCGTGGACCGCACCGCCGACTTCGTTCAGCGTTCGCTGCAGACCGTCGACGAACTGATGCAGCCCCATCTGCGCGATCGAGCGGACGTCGGTGTAGGCGAGTTCCGCCTTGAGACGCCCCAGACGCTGCTCGGCGCTGTTGCGGAAGCTCCCCAGCGGCGAGCCGGAGATCTCGTGCAGCGACTGGTCGGCATTGGCGATGCAGTAGCGGATGGCTCGCGGAAACGCCGGATCGAGAATCAGGAACTCGATCACCCGATCGACCGTGATGCCGTGATAGCGCTTGCGGAACATCTCGAAACCGCTGACCGATCGGAGCACGGCGGACCACTGCAGGTCGTCGATCGTCGTGCCGACGTCATGGACCGTGGGGAGCAGCGTGAAGTACTTCACGTCCAGGATGCGACTGGTCTTGTCGGCTCGCTCCAGCAGCCGTCCCAGGTTCGCGAAGTGCCAACCGCGACCGTGCGACATCGTCGCGTCGAGAATGCCGTGGAACAGGTGGCTGTGCTGCTTCACCGTGCGGAAAAAGTCCGACGGGCTGTCGTTGCGGAACCGCTGGTCCGATGCATCCCGCACGAAGTGATAGAACTCGTTGAGCTGCTCCCACGCCTCGCTCGAGATCGCCTCGCGAACCGTCCGAGCGTTCTCGCGCGCCGCGATCAGACTCGACAGGATCGAGTTGGGATAGTTCTTGTCGAAGCCCAGGAAGCGGATGACGTTCTCGGCGTTCGCCTGGCCGTAGTGCTTCGCGAAGAACTTCTCGTCCCCTGTCGCGTTCACCAGCGGTTCCCACTGCTGAGCCGTGCCGTGCGGCTGGTCGAGGATCAGGTTGAGCGTGACGTCGATGAAGCGAGCCAGGTTCTCGGCGCGCTCGACGTAGCGGGCCATCCAGTAGATCGAGTCGGCGACGCGGCTGAGCATGACGACCTCTCGGAAGCGGAACGGTGATTCGTTTCGGCGACGGGGCGCGGCGAACGCCGGTGAGCGAGGACGCGAGCGGAGCGGCGGCGGCGAGCCGTGCGGCGAGTCAGGCGACTCGCTCCGCGATCCTCGCTTCGATCGTTCGATCGGCGGCTCAGGAAGACGGGCCCTGACGCTGTTCGACCATGCGCGACGGGTCTCCTGCCGCTTCGTTCGGCCGAGCGACGACCCAGGTGTCCTTGCTGCCGCCCCCCTGCGAACTGTTGACCACGAGCGACCCCTTGCGGAGCGCGACGCGAGTCAGGCCGCCGGGCAGGACCCAGATGTCCCGTCCGTAGAGGATGTACGGACGCAGATCGACATGCCGCCCCTCGAACCGATCGTCGACCATCGTCGGGACGCGCGACAGGCTGAGCGTCGGTTGAGCGATGTAGTTGCGCGGGTTCTCGACGATCTTCTCGGCGAACTCGCGGCGCTGCTCGTCGGTCGCGTGCGGGCCGATCAGCATCCCGTAACCCCCCGCCTCGTTCGCCGCCTTGACCACCAGTTCGTGCAGATGAGCCAGCACGTACTCGCGGTCTTCCTGGCGCTCGCAGACGTACGTCGGGACGTTCGGCAGGATCGGCTCTTCGTTCAGGTAGTACCGGATCATGTCGGGGACGAAGGCGTAGATCACCTTATCGTCCGCGACTCCCGTTCCCGGCGCGTTGGCGAGCGCGACGCGGCCGTGCCGATAGACGTCGACCAGGCCGGGAACGCCGAGCATCGAGTCGGGGCGGAACGTCTTGGGGTCGAGAAAGTCGTCGTCGATCCGGCGATAGATGACGTCGACGCGCTGGAAGCCGTCGGTGTTCCGCATCCAGACGAAGCCGTCCTTGACGACCAGGTCACGCCCCTCGACCAGCTCGACTCCCATCTGCTGAGCCAGGAACGAATGCTCGTAGTAGGCCGAGTTGTAGATGCCGGGGGTCAGGACGACGACGGTCGGATCCGAGACGTTTTCGGGAGCCAGTTCGCGAAGCATCTCGTACAGACGACTCGGATAGTCGACGACCGGCCGGACGCGACTGGCGGCGAAGACCTGCGGGAACGACCGCTTCATCACCAGTCGGTTCTGCAGGACGTACGAGACGCCCGAGGGGCAGCGGAGGTTGTCCTCGAGGACGTAGATCTTGCCGTCCGAGTTGCGGACCAGATCGGTGCCGGTGACGTGGCACCAGACGCCTCGCGGCGGATTCAGGCCGCGGCACTGCTCGCGATACGACTTGGCCTTGGCCAGCAGCTCGCGCGGCACGACCCCTTCGTTCACGATCTCCTGATCGTGATAGACGTCGTCGATGAACAGGTTGAGCGCGCGGATCCGCTGCTTCAGTCCCCGCTCGATCGAATCCCATTCGTCCGCCTCGACGATGCGGGGAATGATGTCGAAGGGGAAGATCTTCTCGGTCCCCTCCTGATCCCCGTAGACGGCGAAGGTGATTCCCATCCGGAGCAGCGCGCGTTCGATCGCCTGCTGCCGTTGCTTGAGTTCGCCGGGAGGGAGTTCGTTGATCTTCTCGATCAACAGACGGGCTCCGGGACGCGCTTCGCCCCGCTCGTCGAAGAGTTCGTCGAAGAAGCCGTCGGAAGAGTACCCTTCGAACGTATGCGGCTGCGCCATGGTGCCTGTTTCTCCGACCCCGCGCAGCAGCGATACCGCATCGGGATCCGTTGCGACTCCAGCCCACCGCGCGGCATGGTACCACGCGACCGAGGTCCGCGCAAGGTCACCCGCCGACGCAGCTTGCCGACTCGCGCGGCAGGATCGGCCGGCCGGCGCCGACCCCACCCCCGCTCGGCGACTCTTGCGCCGCCGAGCCCGGGCGACTAGGATCGGGACGCCGCAGCGCGATCGGAAAGTCCGCTCGCCCGGTTCACCCATCCGCCGGTCCGGAACGCCGTCATGCAGCAGGATGCCGAAGCGATGCGCCGGGCGGTCGAGGCGTTGCGGCGAGGGGAAGCGATCGGGCTGCCGACCGAGACGGTCTATGGTCTCGCGGCCAACGCCTGGGATGAGGCGGCCTGTCGCCGGATCTTCGCCATCAAGGGGCGCCCCGCGACCAATCCGCTGATCGTGCATGTCGCCGACCGCTCGCGTCTGGACGAAGGAGCCGAGGTCCCGGCGAACGGCCCGGTTCGGGAGCGTCTGGAGCAGGTCGCCGACCTCTGGCCCGGACCGCTGACGCTGATTCTCCCCAAGGGAAAGAACATCCCGTCGATCGTCACTGCGGGACGTAGGACCGTCGCCATCCGCATTCCGGCTCACCCCGTCGCGCTGGAACTGCTCGCCTGTCTGCCGTTTCCGCTGGCCGCTCCGAGCGCCAACCGCTCGACCGCCGTCAGTCCGACCAGCGCCGCGGACGTGCGCGAGGAACTTGGGGATCGCATTGACGTGATTCTCGACGGAGGTCCGTGTCGCTACGGACTGGAATCGACCATCGTCTCGCTCGTCGACCCCGACGGTCCGCTGCTGCTGCGCCATGGCGCGCTGTCGGCCGAGTTCCTGGCCAATCGCTGGCGCATGCCGCTGTCGCTGCTGCTCCGATCGGGAGCGACTCGGCCGAGCAGCGAGGGGCACGAGCCGCCGAGCGACGTTCCGGCAGCAAAGTCAGGGGTGGTCGGCGCCGAGGCGCCGGGACAGATGCGACTGCACTACGCGCCGCGCACGCCGGTCTGGTTGGCCGACGACCCGCGACTGCCGAGCGAGCGCCGCGGTCGCTGGGGGCGGATCCGTTTTCGCGAGGCAACTCAGGGAGAAGCGCCGTCGCTCGATGCGGCCGGCACGTATGCGGAAACGAGAGTGCTGAGTCACGACGGCGATCCGGTCGAGATCGCGGCCAGTCTGTACGCGACACTCCGTGAGCTCGATCACCGGATGCTCGAAGGAATCGTCGTCGATACCTGTGCCGAAGCAGGCATCGGTCGAGCCGTGATGGACCGCCTGCGCCGCGCCAGTGCGAACCACGCGAGTTCGTAGTGCGACCGCCCTCGGTCGCACCGTTCTCTGTCGTGCGACCGCCCTCGGTCGCACGACCGTGGCTCCGGGCTCTCCGAGCCCGAGGTCGGCTTCGTGCCGACACCGTTCACGATGCAAGGCTTGACCGGCAGATGGGCGAAGCCATGCCTCGGCCACGGAGTGGCCGGGCCCACGCCGGGGCCCCCGTGTCTCCCAGCCCGCCGCGTCAGCAAGGGTTCCCCGTGCCTCGAGTCCGAAAACGCTGCGACCGGGGTCGGTCGCACTACGGAAGATGCTGCGACCGGGGGCGGTCGCACTACGACATTGCTGCGACCGGGGGCGGTCGCA
>CAZZBI010000137.1:0-2425 GCA_964652385.1 uncultured Pirellulaceae bacterium
TCTTCATTCAAGCCGCTTGCATCCGAAAGGAACATACAAGTGGCCGGGCCCACGCCGAGGGTTCGATCGGCTCAGATCGCGATCTCACGCCCTCGTCTCGGGAATCGATGCTGACTCTGAGGGCGGAACGCTTCGAGCTCGTCGAAGTACATCCAGTGCGTGATCCGGAACTCGCGTTCCTCCACCTCGATCACGTTGAACGAGTTCTTTTCCTTCTCGCGCCCTCGACCGCGGCGCGAGGTGCTGGTGCCGCACTGGACGATCGTGATCCCGCGGTCGCGGCGATCCCCCGGATAGAAGTCGAGCGAGTTGCCGATGTAGGCGCGATGCAGATGACCGCCCAGGATCATCTCGACTCCCAGCTTCTGAAACGTCGCCATCGCCCGTTTCGATTTCGGCATCGTCTCGTCATGCAGATAATCGGGAGCCGGGGCGAAGTGATGGTGAGCGACCACGACGCGCGCCGTGCCCGACGGCACGTCCGCGAGCGATTCGCGACAGAATTCGAGCTGCTTCGGATCGATCCGCCCGTTCGAGATCGCTCGGCGCGGCGAGGTCGAATTGAGTCCGACCAGTCGGACGTCGCCGATCTGCATCGCCAGATCGAGGCGGTCGTCGATATGGCGGCGGTAGAGGGCATAGGGATGGAACCAGCGCTCCCACAACCGATGGAGCGCCACGTCATGATTCCCCGGCACGATCAGCTTCGGCACGTCGGGGAGCCGGTCGATGAACGCCCTCGCCCCCTCGAACTGCGACGGGCGGGCCCGCTGAGTCAGATCGCCGCTGACGACGATCCCGTCCGGAGCGGTCTCGGCCGCCCCCTTCACCAATGCCTCGCCGACCCGCGGCAGGAACGGAGGGCCGAAATGAAGGTCCGAAATGTGCAGCAGTCGCGTCATGCGTCGTTCCCTCGGTCCGACCGCGGCTCGCCGGTCATCGTCAGCCGATACGAAGGTCGGAGTCACTCGTTCCCCTGCGAACAGCGCGCCGTTCCGTTCCGAAGGCTCGCTTCCGCTCCGAACGGCCCCGCCGCTTGCCGCGACGAGCGGCGGGCCTCGTTCCCGCTGTCCGCCGAGCGGCCGTTCGACTAAAAGAACGTCGCTCGCGGTACCGGCATGTTTCCCTTGCCGATCCAGCTCGCTCCTGCCCGGAACGCGGCATGAAGACGGTCCTCTTCTACAACACCACCGCCGGCAATGCACCACTGGTCGCCGAGACGGTGCGCGAACTGTCGCGCGAGGCGATCTGTCGCGTCGTGCCGTTCGACCGCCACTCGAATCGGCATGAGGCGATCCGTGCGGCGATCGGCTGGAAGGGGACTCGCTGGGTGGTCGCCGGAGGGGACGGGACGATCCATCAGGTGGTCGACGTGCTCGGCGAGCGCGCCGCGGAGATCGAACTCGGCATCGTCCCCTGCGGTACCGGCAACGACTTCGCCCGTTCGCTCGACGCCCGCCTCGAGGACCTCCGTTCGCTCTGCCTGGATCCCGAGTTCGGCACCGCCGCGCTGGTCGACCTGATGCGTCTGACCGACCTCACCTCGGGCCGCTCGTTCCGTTGCCTGAATGCGGCGACCGGAGGGATCGGCGGCGAGATGGCGGAGCGGATCGGGAGTGCGGACAAGCGGACGTGGGGACCGTTCGCCTATTGGGCCTCGGCGATCGGAGCCCTGACCGAGATGCGCGAGTTCCTGATCGAACTCGGCGGCAGCGACAGCCAGGGGAGAGCGTTCGAGCCCGAGTCGATTCCGCTCTACGGCCTGGTCGCGAGCAACGGCCGGTTCATCGGCGGCGGCTTTCCGATCGCTCCGAGCGCCTCGCTCGACGACGGTCGACTGGACATCACGCTGATCCCGGTCTTGCCGGTGCTCGAACTGGTCGCGGCTGGCATCGCCGCAGCGACCGGAAACATCGAACACTCTTCCGCGATCATCCGCCGGCGCGTCCGCGAACTGACGATCGCCAGCCGTCCGCCGCTCCCGCTGAGCGTCGACGGCGAACCGCACGTCTCGTCCGCCTGGCGCTTGTCGGTCGAGCCGAAGGCGCTCCGACTGGTGCTGCCGCGAACCGCGCCGGGACTGGGAGGGTCATCCAGCCTGCTGCCGCCGCCGTCGGTCGATCCGAGTCGTGCGTCCGAGTTCGGCAGCGACCGCGACCGTGAAACGGGGGACGGCCGATGAGCCGGTGGCTGTCCGAGCTCGGCCCGATCGCCCCGATCACGTTCGGCGTCGTCGCGTCGATGGCGCTCGGCACCGTGGTCCGTCTGGCGACGCTCGGTTCGCTCGAACCGCCGAAGCGGCGCGATCGTCTGGCGAGTCTTCGGACCTGGTGGCTGATCGTCCTGACGATCGTCGTCGCCGCCTGGATCGGCCCGCTCGCGATCGGCATCGTGCTGGCGATCGCATCGGCGGTCGCTCTGGACG
>CAZZBI010000137.1:2435-10802 GCA_964652385.1 uncultured Pirellulaceae bacterium
ACCGCAGGTCCGACGCGGCTGGATCGCCTGGGTGATCGCCGTCACCTTCGGCCCGGCCTGTCTCGTTCCGTCGAGCGACTTTCGCGCGGTCGCGCCGCTGCTGATCGTCGCGTCGCTCGTCGTCCCGCATCTGCTCAGCGACTCGCCGCAGCGCTACCTCGATCATGTCGGCCATGCGATGTGGGGCGCGATCGTGCTCGCCTGGGGGATCGCCCACGCCGCCTGGCTCACGACTCGCCCGCTGCCGGCCGATGACGTCGCGACGCGCATCGCCTGGTTCCTGGTGCTGATCCTGCTGACCGAAGGGAACGACATCTTTCAGGCGCTGGTCGGCCGATCGATCGGCCGGCACAAGATTCTCCCTCGCGTCTCGCCGCACAAGACCTGGGAAGGATTCCTCGGCGGCCTGGTGCTCACCACGCTGGTCGCCGGAGCGATGCAGTTCGGACTGCAACTCGAACCGCTCGCCGATCTCGAACGCTCCGCCCCGGTCCCGATCACGACCGCGATGTTGCTGGGAGCGATGATCGCGGTCAGCGGCTTTGTCGGTGACCTGAACATCTCGTGCGTCAAACGGGATGTCGGCGTCAAGGACGGGAGCGATCTGCTGCCGGGGATCGGAGGGATGGTCGATCGGGTCGACAGCCTGAGCTTCACCGCCCCGGTCTTTCTGCTCGGACTGTCGCTGCTGACCTGAAGCGTCGTCAATCGCGATCCGTTACCGGACCGCCGCCGCTCCTTCGCCGAACGATGTTCCGGGAGATCCGATGACCGAACCGCGATCGATCCCCGACGAGAAGCCCGGAACGGGGCGCGATCCGAGTCGCCGTTGGGCGACGATTCCCAACGCGCTCAGCCTGTTCCGTTGGCTCGGTTCGCCGCTGCTGATCGCGATCGGCGCGGTCGGAGAAGCGCGCGGCTTCGTGCTCGCCTACCTGGTGCTCGCCCTGAGCGACTGGATCGACGGCAAGATCGCCGTCGGCTGGAACCAGCGCTCGCGGCTGGGAGCTCGCCTGGACAGCTTCGCCGACGCGACCCTCTATGCCTCGCTGCTGATCGGCGGGCTCCTGCTGTGGCACGACGTGCTGACCGACGAATGGCCGTGGCTCGTCATGGCGGTCGGCTCGTACGCGGTCGCGACCGCCGCCGGCCTGATCCGGTTCGGCCGTTGGCCGAGCTATCACACCCGCTCGGCCAAGCTCTCGTGGGGCTTCATGATGGCCGGCGTCGCCGGGATCGCCTGGGCCTGGTCCCCCTGGCCGCTGAGAATCGGCCTGGTCAGCGTCACGCTCGCGAACGTCGAATCGCTGGTGATCACGCTCCGCTCCAGCCGCTGGCGCAACGACGTCATCGGCTTCTGGGTTCCGGAGGGGCCGGCGGAGGCCGGCGGGACCGCGCCGCCGGAGCCGAACGCCAGGGAGTCCTCGGGCGAGGGCAGCGCACCGCGCGACCGCGGCTGAACCGCTCTCGCCCGCCCTGCCGATCTCAATCGACGAACGCGAACTCGTTCGTTTCGAGCAGCAGTTGCGTCACCAGACGCCACCCCTTGGCCCCCGATTCGCTGACGAGCGTTTCGAGCCCCGCGAGTTCCTCGGCGCTCGGATCGCGCTGCAGCGTCCGCCGCACGATCCAGACGAGCCGCTCGCGCCGACGCTCGTCCTCGCTCAGCGACGGATCGACCGCCCGTTCCGATTCCTCGACCAGCCGCGAGCTTGACGCGATCGCGAACCGCGAGTTCATCAGAAAGAGCGCCTGTTGCGGCACGATCGTCAGCGGCCGCCGCGCGACATGCTGGTCGGGACTCGCGAAGTCGAAGGTCCGCAGCAGGTTCGGCAGATCCTGGCGATCGATCGTCGCATAAACCGTCCGCCGCGGCTCGATCCGATCGCCGAAGATGTCGACCGACTTGCCGCCGCGAACCGGGATCAGCTGTCCCGATGCGTAGAGCACCCCGTCCCGCAGCGCCTCGAACTCGGCGCGGCGACGATTCTGCCGAGCCAGCAGACGGTTCTCGGGATCGACCTCGGTCAGATGCGGACTCGCTTCGCTCGTCTGGCGATAGGTGGCCGAACGCATCACGTCGCGCTGCAGTTGCTTGATCGACCAGCCGCGATCGACGAATCGGCGACTCAGATAGTCGAGCACATCCTGGCGCGGAGGCGAATCGCAGCGAATCCCGAAGTCGCTCATCGTGTCGACGATCGGGGCGCCGAACAGGTGCGACCAGACTCGGTTGACGAAGACGCGCGGCGTCAGCGGATTCTCGGCAGCAGCGATGGCATCGGCCAGCTCGCGACGACCGCTCCCTTGCGCGAACGGCTGAGGGGACTCGCCCGCCAGCAGCGAAACGAACCGTCGCGGCACTTCATCCCCGGGCCGCGCCGGATTCCCTCGCAGAAAGACGCGCGGCGTCATCGGCTGAGCATGATCGACCAGCACCATCGCTCGCCCCAGTTCGCTCGGGGCCGAAGCCAAGTGGGCCGTGATGTTCGACTGGAGTCCCATCAGGTGCTCGCTGTCGACTCGGTTCAGATACGATCCGCGATCGTTCCGGTCGAATCGTCCGAAGCCGCCGTCGCCGATCAGCTCGTCGGCCCAGCGATCGAGTGCCGCGGCGGTCCGCTCGTCGACCGTCTCCGCCTCGGCCCCCCCTTCGCGCCGCGCCACCGCGCGGGAGAACGGCTCCGCCAACCGCTCCAGCGTCTCGGCGACCGAACCGCACGGGCGATCGCGCAGCGCTTGCGCCAGCGGAGGATCGCTTTCGTTCGCCGATGCGACGATCTCGTCGCGAAGCGCGGTCCACGCTTCGGCCGGCGCGTCGCTCGGCAGGGCGACGGCGCGTTGCCACAATCGTCCGCGCGGCGAATCCTCGGCGGCGATTCGATCGAGCCATTGCTTCCAGCGATCACGCAACTGCACCTTGATCCGATCGTTCGCCAACGCGATGTCGGGATGCGGTTGATCGGCCGTTTCGGGGAGTCCCCAGCGAGCGGCGATCAGATAGTCGCGCACTTCGGTCCGCGCATGTGTCTCGGCTTCGGCATGGCGCTGCGAGACGTAGGATTCGATCTCGCCTTCGAGACGTTCCTTTTCGTCGAAGAACGGTCGATTCCGCGCGATCGCCTCGTCATCGGCGATCGACGGCAGTTCACCGGGTTCGTCGCAGCTGGCAAAGACGCCGTAGAGCGCGTAATAGTCCTCGGTCGGGACCGCATCGTACTTGTGGTCGTGACAGCGAGCGCAACTGACCGTCAGTCCCATCAGCCCGCGAAAGGTGACGTCGATCCGATCGTCGATGTCGTCGTGATGGTTGTTGAATCGCCGACCGACCGTCAGGAATCCGAGCGCCGCCAGACGCCACTTCTCGTCCCCCAGGTCAAACGAATCGGCGGCCAACTGTTCCTTGACGAACCGATCGTACGGCACATCCTCGTCGAACGCCCGAATGACGTAGTCGCGATAGGTATAGGCGAACGGAAAGCGGCGATCACGAGCGAAGGCATAGCCGCGCGTGTCGGCGTAGCGGGCGACATCCAGCCAGTGGCGCGCCCAGCGTTCGCCGTACGAGGCACTCGCCAGGTAGCGATCGAGTTGCCGCTCGTAGGCATCGGGGCGCTCGTCGGCGACGAACGATTGCACTTCGTCGTAGTCGGCGGGAAGACCGAGCAGATCGAACTTCAGACGACGGATCAGTCGCGCCCGATCGAGTTGAGGCGACGGTTCGAGCCCGCGTTCGACGATCCCTCGCCGGACCAGCGCATCGAGCGGCGTTCGCGACCACCGATCGGCCGAATCGAACGCCGGCGCCGGCGGCTCGACGATCGGCTGCAGCGCCCAGTGATCGCCGCGCTGCCGCGCGAGCTTCTCGGCCGACGTCAGCACCTCGGGCTGATCGCTGGCCGCCGGCCAGGTCGCTCCGGCCGCGATCCAGGCCTTCAGGTCGGCGATTACGGCATCATCCAGCGGACCGTCGGGAGGCATCTCGAGACCGTCGCGATGTTCGATCGCGGCGACGAGCAGGCTGGCATCGAGATCCCCCGGCACCACCGCCGGCTTGCCGGACGCTCCGCCGCTCCTCAGCGAGGTCGAGGCATCGACGCGCAGATCGCTTTCCTGACGCTCGGCCCCATGACACTCGGCGCAGTGCTCGATCAGCACCGGGCGCACCCGTCGCTCGAAGAAATCGTCCGACGCCGGATCGTCGTCGGCGCGGACCATCGTGGGAGCGACGAACGCAAGAACGACCAGCGCCAGGGGGATCGACCTTCCCGAAGCCATCGATCGGACCAACGAGTTCGAGCGGGCCGAGTGGCGGGCCGAGTGGCGGGCCGAATCACGGCGCGACACGGGGGGCGAGAGCCGCGAGAGGAACATCGTGTTCATGGGAGCCTCGTCCCGCTGGGTCGGAAGGGGGAATCGGTGAGGAGCGCAAGCCGATGGTGGGAACCGCCGCGGCGGCAGACTCGCGCGATAGGAGGGGAGGAGAGACGGACACCGAGACCACGGGAACGGCGTTGCGGACGTCGAGCGTCACCTCGCCCGTTCTTTCCCCCGCAGGCCATCGTAGACCCGGGTCGATCCCTCAACAAGCCGAAGCGACCGCACCTCCCCCACGTTGCCGACCGGTCATCGTCGGGCAATTCATCGACCGCTTGCCCCTCTACAATGCACCCCGTCGTGCGGTTCCTTTCCGCGTCATCGCCGGAGTCGTTCGCATGTCGCGTCGTACGGTTCGCTCGCTGGTCGGCCTGTTGCTGACCCTCCTGCTGCTCGCCGGGGACGCGACCGAGGCAGCGGAAGAACCGTTCGACACGGGTCGTTTCGAGAAACGGACACTCGTCGCTCGATGTGACGATCCGATGCAGCTGGCCGTCCTTCCCGATGGCGACCTGCTGTTCATAGAACGCACCGGCTCGGTCCGACATTGCCGCTCCGACGGCTCCGAACTGCGAACCGTATTCCGAGTGCCGGTCGCGGTATTCGGCGAGGTCGGTCTGCTCGGCCTGGCGATCGCTCCCGACTTCGCGACGAGCGGTCATCTGTATCTGAGCTACTGTCCGGCCGACGAACCGTCCACCATCCGACTCTCGAGGTTCGTCTGGAGCTCCGGGACGATCGATCCGGCCGACGAGATCAAGCTGCTCGACTATCGGATCGACGTCGATGGCGCGATTCACATGGGCGGGGGCTTGGCGATGGGGGCCGACGGACTCCTGGTCATGGGGACCGGCGACAACTGCCCGCCGATACCCGAGCTGCCGGCCGACGACCGCCCGGGGCGCGAGATTCACGATGCGATGCGGACGAGCGCCGATTCGCAGGACCTGCGCGGCAAGATCCTGCGGATTCGCCCCGAGCCCGACGGCTCCTACACGATTCCCTCCGGCAATCTGTTCGGCACAGCCTCCGAAGGTCGTCCGGAAATCTACGCGATGGGGTGCCGCAATCCGTTTCGAGTCGCTGTCGATCCGCGCGACGGAGCGATCTGGTGGGGAGATGTCGGTCCGAACATCGCTCTCGACCTGGCGATCGGGCCGAACGGCTACGACGAAGTCAATCGGGCGCCTCAGGCCGGCAACTTCGGCTGGCCGATGTTCGTCGGTCCGAACGAGGCGTATCGCTCGTTCGACTTCACGACGCGCATCGCCGGCGCGCCGTTCGATCCGCTTCGTCCGCTCAATCGCTCGCGCAACCGTCGCGGCCTCGTCGAGCTACCGCGACCGATCCCGGCCTTCCTCTGGTATCCGTCCGGACCGAGTGCCGAGTTTCCCGAGCTCGGCAGCGGCGGTCGCTCGGCGATGGTCGGACCGACCTACCTGGCGCGGGCGTTCGACGGTTCGTCGAGTCGTCTCCCCGATCGCTTCGACGGCGCGACGTTCGTCCATGACTGGACGAGGAACTGGATCGGCACGGTACGCGTCGCGAACGACGGCAGCGCTGTCGACCTGGAAGCGTTCCCGTCGGTACTGGCGTGGCGCAAGCCGATCGACCTGCAGCTCGATCGAGACGGATCGCTGCTGATCGTCGAGTACGGCGACAAGTGGTCGGGGAACGACGACGCGACGATTTCGCGTCTGTCGTACGTCCGCGGCAATCGCCCTCCCCGAGCGGCATTGGCGGCCGATGTCGTCGCAGGGCGGTCCCCCTTGACCGTCACGCTGACCACGGCAGGCTCGAACGATCCGGACGGCGATCCGCTCGCTTGGTCGTGGACCGTCGACGGACGACTGGCGCTCGACACGGGGAGCGAGCTTCGACTGTCGCTGGTCGAACTCGGGAGTCATCGGATCGAGGTGACGGCAACCGACGTGTCGGGGGGAGCGGCGACCGCATCGGTGACGGTGACGGTCGGCAACGCGCCGCCGACGATCGAGATCCTGGAGCCGCGGGACGGGTCGTTCGTCGACCCCGGTGATCCGATCGCGTATCGACTCGCGGCGCACGATCCGGAGGACGGATCGAGCGACGACGGATCGATCGCTTCGGCGCGGCTGCTCGCCTCGCTCGAGTATCGACAACGACTCGGCGGCGAATCGCCCGACGACTCGGCGACCCATCCGGGGCTCGTCGCGATGCGCCGCACGACCTGCTTCTCGTGTCACACGACCAAAGCCGCGTCGGCCGGCCCCGCCTATCGACAGGTCGCGCTCCGGTATGTCGGCGACGATGCGGCTCGGGAACGTCTGGCGACCAAGATCGTCTCGGGCGGCAGCGGCGTCTGGGGAGACAAGCCGATGCCTCCTCATCCGCAACATGCGCTCCCCGAAGCCCGACTGATGGTCGACTGGATCCTGTCGTTGTCGACCGACGAATCCGCGGCGCCTCGCCCCGGACGACACGGCTTCTTCCGTCCCGAGTCGACGGGGGAGGGTGGCGGCGTCTGGCGACTGACGGCCGAGTACACCGACGCGGGGACCGAAACCGCTCCCTCGCTACGATCGACCGACTCGATCGTTCTGCACTCGCGACGCAAATCGGCCTCGCGTCCGGATCGTCTTCAGGGGGTCGAACTGATCGACGTCTTCGAACGGGGAGCAGGGCTCATCGGTCGTTTTTCGCCGGGGGATTGGTTGGCCTTTGACCGGATCGACCCCGCCGAGATCGATCGGATTCGCTGGTCGGTCGGAGAGCTCGGATCACCGTCGTTGGCGTTCGCGCTGCGCGTCGGCGGCCCGACCGGTCCGCTCCTGTCCCGCGCCATCCCGCCGCTCGGACCGGACGAGCTGGGGGAACGCTTCGCCGAGGTGCTCTTGCCGATCGAACAAGGGGGGGCGAGCGGCGGTCCGGTCGATCTGTATGTGGTCGCCGAGCCGAGGTCGGCCGAATTGCCGATCGCACCGGACGATCGAATCTCGCTGGCATGGCTCGAGTTTCTTCCTTCGCCCGCCACCGTCGAACGGCGACGTCAGGCGGCCGAAGCCCGGACGACGATCGTTCTGATCCCGACTCGCCACGACCATCCGCCGGCGACTCACATGTACGGCGAAGTCTGTCGGTTGATGGCGGCGGCGCTGAACGAGACGCCGGGCATCGATGCGATCGTCTCCCCCGACCTCGATTTTCCTCGTGACGCGCAGTTGCTGGAGGAAGCGGACGCGCTGGTCTGGTACTCGCGTCCGGCAGGCGACATCGTTTTCGCGCCCGAGCATGCCGAGACGATGCAGCGACTGCTGGCTCGCGGTATCGGGCTGAGCGTGATCCACTGGGCGACCGGAGCCGAGGCGTCGCTCGGTCCGCGATGGCGAGCGACATCGGGAGGCTGGTTCCATTTCGACCATGCCGAGCTGCAGGTCGATCGACGCCCGCTGGTACAGGTCGAGCCCGAACATCCGATCTGTCGCGGCTGGTCGGGATTCGACCTGCTCGACGAGTTCTACCTGAATCTGCAGTTCGACCCTCGGACTCGACCGATCGTGACGGTCGACGTCAACGGAACGACACAGACCGTCGTTTGGGGACTGGAACGGAGCGACGGTGGTCGCAGCTTCGGCACGACGCTCGGTCACTTCCACGACAACTGGTCGATCCCCGAGTTCCGACGCCTGGTCGCCAACGGGATTCTCTGGTCGGCGAAGGTCGAGATTCCGGAAGCCGGCTCGCCGGTCGACGTCGATCGGGCGTTGCTCGAGCTCCCTCCGCCCGAGCGACCTGCAGCTCGCGCGTGGACGATCGCCGATTGGCAAGGGAAGCTCGACGGTCCCTGGGGCCGACGTTCGTTCGAACGAGGCGAGCGGCTCTTTCGCGAGGGGTCGTGCGCGGCCTGCCATCGGATCGGGGGCGAGGGAGGGAGTTTGGGACCCGACCTGACCGAGGTGCGGCGACGACTGGCCGGCGAACGCCATCCGCGCGAGGCACTGTTGCGGGAGC
>CAZZBI010000137.1:10812-12933 GCA_964652385.1 uncultured Pirellulaceae bacterium
TACGATCGACGGCCAAGTACTCGCGGGGTTGGTGGTCGAGTCGAGCGACCGAGAACTGGCGCTGGCAACCGATCCGACCGATCCTCGCCGCATCGTCCGCCTGTCGGTCGACGAGATCGACGAGACGGCAGAGTCGGATCAGTCGATGATGCCGACCGGTCTGCTCGATCCGCTTGACCCCGACTCGCTCCTCGATCTGCTCGCCTACGTCGAGTCCGGAGGTGATCCCGACTACTTCGCCTTTCGTCGCCCCGACTTGCCGAAGGCAGCGTGGAGCGATCCCGAACTGCCGACGCGCGACGGCCTGCTCTGGTGGCTCGATGCGCGCACGATCGACGCGGGACGAGACGCGATCGGCTTGGCGGCGGTCGGTGACGGCGGGCGACTGGATCTCTGGCCCGACGGCTCGGGGCACGAGCGTCATGTCAGGCAAGGCCGTGCCGAAGCGCAACCGAGACGGGAACGGCGAGCGGCGCTGCCGGTCGTGAGATTCGATGGCCTCGACGACCATCTCGAAGCGGCTCGGGCCGAGCTTGCCTGTCGCGAGGCGACGATCCTGCTGGTCGTCGCGCCGGAGGACAATCGAGGTTGGCCCGGCATCGTATCGGGGAACTCGCTCGGAGCGAACGACTACCGGACCGGGTTCAACGTCGATCTGATGCCCGAGCCGAAGGAGCAGTTCGAGACGATGATGGTCGAGGGGCCCGGCTTTGTCGGCGTGACGAACCTGATGCGGGAATCGTTCGAGTTCTCGCGGTTCCGGATCGTCGCGATCTCGACGGAGCCCGGTCCCGACGGCGTACAGGTCAGGATCGACGGCCGTCCGCAAGCGACTCGGGGTCGCGACGAGTCGTGGTTGCGGTGCGACCAGCTGACGGTCGGTGCGCGGTGCTGGAGCAACGACGTCGGCATCCCGCCGTACCTTCGAGGATTCCTGCACGGCGACATGGCGGCGGTGCTGATGTACGATCGCGTCTTCGAGCCGCAGGAGCTCGGAGCGCTCGAAGCCTTCCTTTGGGAGGCCTACGAGCCGCTGCTTCGCGAACCCGAGCGACCGGTCGAGTCGCTCGGGCCGGAAGCCTCGATACCTCACCCCGTCGAGTCGAACGACCGATGAATGCGATCGACTCGAGCGAAGGCCCCGATCCGAGCGGCGTGCCGCTGGTCGGCATCGCCGTGAACGCCGCGCTGGCGATCCTGAAGATCGTGACCGGCTTCTTCGGCAACTCGTACGCGCTGATCGCCGACGGGATCGAATCGACGTCCGACATCGTCACGTCGATGGTCGTTTGGGGAGGGCTGCGAGTCGCCGAGCGGCCGGCGAACGAACGGCATCCCTACGGGTACGGCAAGGCGGAATCGCTGGCGGGAGCGGTCGCGGCGGTCGCGCTGTTGGCGGCGGCGGGAACCATCGCCTGGCAGAGCGTCGCCGAGATCCTGACCCCGCATCACCTGCCGCACTGGTCGACCCTGGCCGTTCTGGCTGCCGTCGTCGTCGTCAAGGAACTGTTGGCTCGGTGGGTCAAGCGACAGAACGAGGCTTTCGGCAGCTCGGCGCTCGAAGGGGACAGCTGGCATCATCGCTCCGACGCGCTGACGAGCGCCGCCGCCTTCGTCGGCATCGGGATCGGTCTGTGGGGCGGAGCGGGATACGAATCGGCGGACGACTGGGCTGCGCTCTTCGCCTGCGGCGTGATTGCCTTCAACGGCGCCCGACTGCTGACCATGGCGGTTCGCGAGATGCTCGATCAGGCCCCGGGCGCCGAGTTCGAGCGACGCGTTCGCGACCTGGCGTCGTCGGTCGACGGAGTCGACGGGATCGAGAAGTGCCGGATCCGCAAGAGCGGCCTGCGGCACTTCGTCGAGATCCACGTCGAAGTGGACGGGAGCATCACGGTCGATCAGGCGCATCGGATCGGCGGCAAGGTCCGCGCGACGCTCCGCGAGTCGGACCTGAGGATCGCCGACGCGCTGGTCCATATGGAACCGCGAGGCCATCACGACGACCGCCCCTGAGCCCGCAGCCTCCCAGCCCGCAGCGTCAGCAAGGGGTCCCCGCGTCCTCCCCGCGTCCTCTCCGCGTCCTCTCCGCGTCCTCTCCGCGTCCTCTCCGCGTCCTCT
>CAZZBI010000138.1:0-12862 GCA_964652385.1 uncultured Pirellulaceae bacterium
TGCGCCCGTTCCGGCGAGCGCCGCCTCGCCCTGTCGCGTACTCGCCCGCAAATATCGCCCCGCCCATTTCGGCGACCTGATCGGCCAGGAAGCGATGGTGCGCACCCTCACCAACGCCTTCGCCGCCGGGCGCATCCGAATCGAGATTGCCGGCGCTGCGGGACTCGGCTGGTCGAGCTTCCGACCGGCGCGGGCCGACACGCCGTGTCGCGAGCCGCTGCGGCTGGGCGTTCTTCGCCTCCGACTTCCGTTCCTCGGACGACGAACTCTTCGCGCGTCTTGCCAAGCCTCGTCCCTCGCGGCGAATCCTCGCCCACCTTCCGAAGCGACCGCCGACCGTTTCCATGACGGCCGATCGACCGACGTTCGGCCCGACCTACTCGCGATCGTCGCGATCGTCGCGATCGGCAGCAGGGGGCGGAGCGGAGAGGGGATCGTCGATCGGAGCGGCCGGAGCCGCTTCGCTCGACCCACGATCGGCGGTCGGCGATCGGCGGAGAACGATCAACAGTCGCGAGCGTCGACCGGTCGCTTGCGCCACCTCCGCTTCTTCGTGGAGACTCTCCGAACTCGATCGGCGTGCCAGCCGCTCCGAGTCATCAAGCAGCAGGAAGCGGAGCTGCACGTCGGCGCCCGAGACATCGGCGCCCGAGGGAGTACCGTCGACGCCGTTCGGCTGGTCGTCGAGTGCAGCATCGTTCTCGGCATCGTCTAGGCCGCTCGACGGCGAGTCCGATCGATCCGCCCGAGCGTCACCGAAGCCGAGGTGCCGATCCGCGAGTCGCTCGGTCTCCGGACGCGAAAGATCCTCGGCGAACGACAACAGGCCGAACCAGGACGTTTCGGCCGGAGACAGCATCCGAGCCCAGTAATCCCTCGAATCGGAATCGTCGAGGGGCGTGATCGAGTCGGCAGAGAGTTTCTCCCGAGCGGCTTCGCTGCTCGCGCGCACTTCGCTCTCGAGCGCGACCTTTTCGGCCGAGCCCTCCTCGGCGCCATCGTTCTCGCTCGCGGCGCGATCGACCTCGACAAGTTCCTGTTCCGCCTCGGCCCCTTCCGGAACGTCACCCTCCGAGGCCGAATCAACGTCCGGAGCGGCCTCGTCGGTGCCGTCGCCGGCGATCGACGACTCCCCTCCGACGTCGAACCGTCCGAATCGATCGATCTCGTCGCGTTCCAGACGCGACAGCTCGATCCGGTAGGTCGCTACCTTCCAATCCGCTTCGAGCGCCGCGTAGAGATCACCGATCCGCTCCGGCGTATCGATCACTTCGAGCATCCGCAGTTCGGCTTGTTCAGCCGGTGCGATGAGGTCGGCATCGGTTTCGTCGAGCGTCATTCCCTTGATCAGGCGAACGATCGGACTCCCCCCGTCGTCGAGTCGCTCGAACTCTGCGTCGTCGAGCACCACGACCCAAAGCGCCTCGATCGGCCGGGCATCGAGCCCGTCGAACTTGTCGTCCCGCAGGAACCGGTAGTCGTCGGCGAGTTCACCTCGCTCCAGGTAGCGACCGACGCTCGACGACCGTCCATCCGCGTCATTCGGAGCCCCGGGCGCATCGTTCGAGTCTCCGAGCCCGCCTGGCCCACCGAGTCCCCCTGCGCCACCGATCAGCGGCGCCCCACCGAGGAGCCCACCCGGCTGCAAGCCTTCTCTCCCACCTCCCGGGATGCCCCCGAGCATCACGCCCGGTGGAGCGGTCTCGCGAGTATCGCCGTTCGGTTCGGTCGCTCCGCGGATCGGGCCACCGGCCGGACCAGGAACCGCCGGAGCATTCGCCCCGCCTCGCGTCGATGCGATGCGCCGTTCCCCTTCCGCTTCGGTCGCTTCGGCTCCGCGAGTCGATCGCCCTTCGCTGCGAACATCCGAGCCCGCTCCGGACGCGCCGCGGGCAGGCTCGGCATCGGAGGCGACCTGCTCAGACGCGGCCGTTCCTGTGGGCCCTTCGGTCGATCGCGCAATGCCGCCGAGCATCGTAGGATCGCTCGGTTCGTCGGCGATTCCCGACACTCGCTGCCGACGCGAGTCACCCGCGAGATTCGAACGGAGCAGCGGATCGACGAAATACATCTGCGGATTCGATTCGACCAGCGCTTCATTCTCATCGGGTGGCTCGGCCGGAAGTCCCCCCATGCCGCCACCGAGTCCGCCGCCGCCGAAACCGCCGCCACCGCCGCTGAGTCCACCGAGACCGAATCCGCCGTCGGCTTGGTGGCGATCGACTCCGAGAGCCAGATCATCGCGGCCGTTCACGACCGGGCCGTTGCCGAGAGAACCACCGACGCTCCGCATCGCCTCGAGCGGCATCGCCGACGCATCGCTCGGACCGGGATCGGACGGCCTGGCCGAATCGGTTGCGCGAATCGCCCGTCCTCGCGCGCCACCGGCTCCTGGCTGCGACACTCCGGACGCGACGGAATCGGGTGCTGTCGCTTCGGTCGCCTCGACCGCTCGCGCACTGTTCGCCTCGGCCTGATTCATCCGCAGCTCGAACGTCCGATCGACGTTCTCCGAGTCAGCACGTTCGTCGACCGACGCGAGCGGAACCGCCATCGTCGGCGCGGCCGGCGCGTCGAACCCACGCTCCGCCCCCTCCGCCAGCTTCGGCGCCGCCGAGGCGGGAGCGATATCGGTCGTGCCGAACGCGACCGATTTCTCCAAGGATCGCGAGAGCGGTCCGCTGATCGACAGCGACAACAGCAGCAGCGCCGCGAGCGAGCCGATGATCGAGATCGCCGCATACCATCCGCCGCGCCGCCGACCCTTCCCCGTCGCGCCGTCGAAATCGCCGGCCGCTCCACCATCGACGTGCGACACGTCGACCTGCGAACCATGCGGCAGCGGAGCGGCCGCGGCGGCCGCACGCGTCTCGCGAGTCGCCGGCCGACTTGCCGTCGCCAGAGCCGCGACGTGCGCCGCGAAGTCGGGAGGAAGCCGGTGCGTCGGCATGTCCCGCAACCGATCGCCGATCCTGCGAAGCCCCTCGACCTGCTCCCGCAACGCCGCGTTCTCTTCCAGCTCGGCTTCGAACCGCGCACGGTCCTCGCCGACGAGTTCGTCGTCGAGCCAGGCGCTGATCCAGTCGTCAGGAAAGGGGAGGGTCATGCGACGGAACTCGTTCGTGAATTGCTTGGGGCGAGGGAGTCAGGCGGGGGAGAGTTTCGGTCGTGTGAAGCGGGACAGGAGTCAGTCGATCGGATGCCCTTCGAGCATCTGTTCCAGCGTCTCCTTCAGCTGAGATCGGGCACGGTGCAGCCGGCTGCGGACCGTGCCGACCGGTAGATCGAGCATCTCGCCGATCTTCTCGTAGTCGAACCCTTCGAGCTCCCGGAGGACCAGGATCGCCCGATGCTCTTCGGACAGCCGCCCGAGCGCCGCACGGACCTGACCGATCCGCTCCTCGCGGTGCAACGGCGACTCGGGGGATTCGTGGCGGTCGATCGGTTCGACTCCGTTCTCGTCCCGCTGCGGGTCGACCGCCAAGGCGGGACGCTTCTTGCGGCGAAACGAGATCGAGGCGTTGAAACCGATCCGGAACAACCAGGTGTAGAACGACGCATTGCGCTGAAAGCTCGACAGCTTCGTGTAGGCCGACAGGAACGCCTCCTGCACGATGTCCCGAGCCTCTTCGGCACAGCCCACCGTATGCACGACGGCGTTGTAGAGTCGGTCCTGGTAGCGCAGCACCAACTCCTCGAACGCGCGGGGCTCCCCGGCGAGCGTGCGGTCGACGAGCTCGAGGTCTTCGACTTTCACGGCTGCTCCGACCCCTTGGACGCCCTGTCCGCCGGTGAAGTTCCCGATTCGTTCCGTTCCCGTCCGAGCGACGGCCGCTCGATCGCGATCTCCCTCGAACGGACCGTCGATACCGACCCGCCGTACGCCCGGCTCGCGAAGCCGCTTCGCCCCGAATCCCTGGCTTTTCGACCACGAGGACCGGGGTGGTGCCCCCTCGCTTCGGCCTCGTTCGGCCGGCGGCGGAAGGGGCAGGCCGAACGGAGCGGCGCTATCCCCGTCCCGCGGTTCCGGCCGATCGCACCGAATTCGCGGGTGAATCGGCGGCAGGTTCGGCGCTCGGGAACGCCTTCTTGCCGCTCCCCAAACGCGCCCGAGCGATCAGGGCGATGCCGAGCGGCAACAGGAGCAAGCCGGTCCACTGCGAGATCGACAGCTCGGTCCCGAACTGCCCCGACTCGTCGACCCGAATCTGCTCTTCGAAGAACCGGACGATCGAATAGGCGGCGACTCCCCAGCCGAAGATCTCGCCATCACCATAACGAAACGGGTAGGCGAACCAAAGCGCTGCGCACAGCAACAAGGCTCCGACGGTCGCATAGAGCTGCGTCGGATGGACCGGCAGACTCCGCTCGGGCAAGTCGAGCAGCGGCACCTCGACCTGCTTGGAGCGGTCTTCGGCGACGATCCGAAAACGATGAGCCGTCTCGGGACCGATGCCGAGCTCGGCTCGCTCGAACGCATCGCCGTCCAGCGGCGTGCGCAGATAGCGGTCTCCCTCGCGAAACCCCGCGCGATCCGCCGGCGACTCGGGTTCGACCGCCGTCACTTCGCGAATCTCGAACGGCTCCCGTTCGACCACCCGGCCGGTCAGCCCGACGAGGCGTCCCGTTTCGAGCTGATCGACATAGGCGCCGCCGGTTCGCGGAAAGCGGACCGCGATCGGCCAATCGCATTCGCCGCCGTAGCAGCAGCCGTTCAGGAAACAGCCGACTCGTCCGAGCGCCAATCCGAGGAGCATGCCGGGCATCACCAGATCGGCGGTCGCGAGAATCGGCAGTCGAGTCGTCCGACTGAAGATCGCGACGGCGATCACCGCGCCGATGAAACTCCCGTAGACGACCAGCCCGCCGGTCGTCGTGTTGATCATGCGACCCAGTCGCTCCGCCACCGTGCCGGCCTGAAACTGGTCCCAGTACTCGATGACGTAGAACGCTCGCGCGCCGACGATGCCCGCGAGAAAGACCCAGAAGGCGAGTGACAGGATCACGTCGCCGTCGACCCCCATCTGCTTGGCTCGCAGCAACACCAGACCGACGCCGAAGACGAGCGCCGCCAGAAACATTGCGCCGTAGCCGCGGATGGCCAAGCCGAGCGGTGCCGGGTCGTGCGGCGGGTCCGGAGCGTAGCCCCAGATCTCGACGTTCGGCACGACGAAGCGGATCAGCAACGCGCCGATTCCGCCGACCCAGATCAGCCCTGACGTCTCGCGACTCCAGCCGAACCGGAGCCACTGCACGACGATCAGCAGCGTGATCGCGACGAGCCAGAGCGGGAGGGCCCAGTTCGCCAGAAACTCGTGCGGAATCACCAGCAGCGTCTGCTTCATCGGTCCTCTCGCGATGCGCCGGTCGCGCTCGGCGACGTCGAGCAGGGATGGTCGAGCCGTGATGAGCGAGCGGCGACGTTCGGAACGCGGCGTTCGAGCCGCTCCGTCGGCAGGGCTCAATCCAGGCGGCGATTGTCGATCAGCCGCGTCGCTCCGACGCGAGCGGCGATCAGCGCCACCGCCGGCAACTCGATCCGAGCCGGGCATTCTAAAGATTCCGGCTCCGCCACGACAGCGTAGTCGATCGAGTCGACCTCGGGCTCCAGGATCGCGCGCATCGCTTCCTCGACCGCCGCGCGCGATCGCTCCCCCGAGGCGACTCGGCGAGCCGCTTCGGCAAGCGCCCGGGACAGCGCCAAGGCGCGGCGGCGCTCGTCGGCCGACAGGTAGACGTTCCGCGAACTCATCGCCAGCCCGTCCGGTTCGCGCACCGTCGGACGGACGTCGATCTCGATCGGCAGCGCCAGATCGCGCACCATGCGCCGGATGACGAGCGCCTGTTGGAAGTCCTTGGCGCCGAAGACGGCGACATCGGCCGGGACGATCTGAAAGAGCTTCAGCACGACCGTACAGACGCCGCGGAAATGCCCTGGGCGGATCGTTCCTTCGAGCGGCGCCGCGACCGACGGCGGCTCGACATAAGTCGAGAACCCCGCCGGATACATCGCCTCGACCGGCGGCGCGAAGATCGCATCGGTCCCCACCTCGGCCAATCGCGCCCGATCCTGCTCGAAGGTGCGCGGGTACTTGGCCAGATCCTCATGCGGTGCGAACTGAGTCGGGTTGACGAAGATCGTCGCGACCGTCCGGTCGCAACGCTCGCGCGCCGCGGTGATCAGACTCAGATGGCCCGCGTGCAGCGCTCCCATCGTCGGCACCACGCCGACCCGCTCGCCGGCGGCGCGCCGCTCGAGAACCCAGTTCCGCATCGCATCGGGATCACGCAAGATCGTCGGTTCGGTCATCGCGAAGTTCGTCGGTTCGCAAAAGGGGCGGAGCGAAACGGAGCTCACGCCGCGCGGGACGCCCGCAGCGGCTGGGGTCAATCGGATGCTCCGAAGCGGAGCGTGCCGACGATCGGCAGATGGTCCGACGGAAAGCGTCCGTCGTATCGGCGATCGAGCACGTCGAACGACTCGACCGTCGTCGTCGGAGCGACGATCAGATGGTCGATCCGCTGGCCCGGCTCGATCTCCCGAAAGCCGTTCCAGGTCGAGTCGGGGCCGGTCCGCTTCGCCGCCGATTCGTAGGCGTCGAGCCAGACCGAGTCGACGGCGTCGGGATCGACCGACCCGTCGTCGTTCAGGCCGCGCAGTCGCCGGAGCGGCACGCTGTCGGGGCGAGCGTTGAGGTCGCCGATCGCGACCCAAGCGTCATTGCCGACGCTCTCGAGGATCCGTCGGCGAAGCAGCGATCCGCTTTCGCGCCGAGCCGTCTCGCTCTGATGATCGAAATGCGTATTGAACAGATGGACGACTCGGCCGCTCGAACGGTCGCGGAGCGTGACGTGCGAGACGATGCGCGGGAGCGCCGCATCCCATCCCTTGGATCCGACCTGCTCGGGAGTCGGACTCAGCCAGAACGTCTCGACCCCCTGCTGCTCGAATCGCTCCCGTTTCCAGAGGATCGTCGACGCCTCGCCCCGGTCGGCGCCGTCGTCTCGACCGACCGAGTAGATCTCGTAACCCGGCAGCCGCTCGCGCAGATCGTCCCGCTGACTCGGCAGTACTTCCTGCAGACCGATCAGATCGGGCGCCAGTTCCTGCAGCAGCTCCGCGACTCGGTCCCGCCGCTTCGGCCACGCATCTTCACCGTCGCGAGGGTTGTTGAAGCGGATGTTGAAGCTCACGACCCGATACGTCTCGCTCCCCCCGTCGCCGCTTGCCGCGGGCTCGTCGGCCTGAGCCGCAGCGGCCCCGCCCAGCGAAGTCGGGCCCAGCGACGACAGGCCCATGGTCGACAGGATCAGCAACAGCGCTGCCGCAAGAGCGACAGGAACGACTCCCAGCGAGCGAAAGGGACTCGACATCATCCGGTCTCCGGAGCGGCAAGAGGTGCGGGGGAGGTGGGAGCGCCGAGTCTACCCGAAACCGCCCTACTGGAAGCCGCGGTTCCGAGGCGGCGAAGTCCGAACGAGCGAGGTCGATCACGAAACGGAACCTCTGGTCAGCCGCCGTTCGACAGGGCTCGAAAACGGAATTCTCCGCGATCGGTTCCGATCGTAGCGGGGACTCGCCGGCGGCTCGGCCCCCGTTTCGATGGGCTGTGTGCCGTTCGATCGACCTGCAATACCGACCTGTGTTCCGCGGACTCGACCGATTGAGGCGTCGGTGCAACATCGCCCCCCTCAGGAGTTCCCGATACGACCGCTCCGCTCGCTCGCTTCCTTGCCGAAACTTCGGGGAAAGCTTCGGGGCGAGCTAAAGTTCGTCTGAAGACACCGCGAGACCGCGAATTCGGGACGTTCGGTTCGTCGACCGCTCGGTCGATCGCCGCTGTCCGTCGATTCGGACGCGTCATTCCGACTCCGTTTCCCTCCACCCTGATCGACCACCTCGACTCCGACCGGAAACGACCATGAACTGCTCCGAGCTTGCCGACCGGATCGCCGGCCTCCAGCCCGACGCTCGTCCGCGCGACGTGGCGCGATTGTGCCTGCTTCTGGCGAACGCGGTGGATTCGCTCGACCGTCTCGAGAACGAGGACCTGCTCGCACAGACGTGGCAGGAGATGGGTTGGCGTCTGCAGGCGGCGACCGATCAGCATGCCGCGATGACCGAGGAACTCGAGACGTTGGCGCGCAGCGACCCGCGGCAGTTCACTCCCGATCAGATCTGGATCCTGATCCGCGCGATCAAGGTGCAGAGTCAGATCCTGCGGCTCTACGTCGGCGAGCCGTGCCCGATCGTCGGCTGAGCGACGGTCCCCGGTTGCCGCGCCGACGCTCGGGCGATCAACTGGGGTCCGCGACGATCGCCGAGGGGTGATCGTCCCTTGGCTCGACCCTTCCGATCGCCCAACCGACCATCATGCGCTTTCTCCGATCGGCGCGCGAGATCGCGGCCATGCGCCGCGCAGGACTCGTCGTCTGGCAGGCTCATCAGGCCGCCGCCGCCCTGATTCGACCCGGAGTCACGACGGCGGAACTCGACCGAGCCGTCGCCGAGGTCTTCGAGAAGGTCGGTGCGGAGCCGCTGTTTCTCGGCTATCCCGGTCCGACGCCGTTTCCCGCGGTCACCTGCATCAGCGTCAACGAGCAGGTGGTGCACGGCATCCCGTCCGATCGCCCGCTGCGCGACGGCGACATCGTCAGTCTGGATACCGGCTGTCGGTTCGACGGCTGGTGCGGTGACGCTGCGTACACCTATGCGGTCGGTCACGTGCCGCTGGAAGAGGAACGCCTGCTCGAGGTGACTCGCGGCGTGCTCGACCTGGCGATCCGACTGCTCGACGAAAAGTCGCGCTGGAGTCAGGTCGCGCGCGAGATGCAGGCGTTCGTCGAAGGAGCCGGGTTCGCCGTGATCCGCGACTTCGTCGGCCATGCGATCGGCCGCGACATGCACGAGCAGCCGCAGGTGCCGAACTACTACGATCCGTCGTGGGCCCGCACGCAGGACTTCGAGCTCCGCCCCGGCCTGGTGCTGGCGATCGAGCCGATGGTGGCGATGGGAACGCATCAGGTGAAGGAGTTGGCCGACGGCTGGACTCAGGTCACCGCCGACGGCCGTCCCGCCGCTCACTTCGAACACACCGTCGCGCTCACGTCCGAAGGAGCGCGGATCCTGACCTGTGCCCCGCAGGACGGCGAAGCGCCGATCTGACGCGCGTCTCATCCGCGCCGCAACGTCAGCTTCGTGATCTCGGGAGAACAGGCCAAGCGGATCGGATGCGTTCCGGCGACCCCTCGCGACACGTGCATCCGAGTCGGACCGACTCGGAACTCGCCGCTCGCGAACTTCGGTCCGTAATGACTGGGCGAGACGATCGGGCCGATCAGCGGCACGCGAATCTGACCGCCGTGCGTATGACCGGCCAGAACCAGGTCGAACCCGTGCTCGATCGCGAAGTCGATCTGGTCGGGCGCGTGACTGAGCAGGATCCGATACTCGTCGTCGCGAACCGGTCGCCGCTCCAGCCGCTCGGCCCCCCGATACCACGGCAGCTCGTTCCCGCTCCAGATCAACCGCGCCTCGTCGCGACGCCGCTCCAATCGCTTTCCGGCGATGTCGATCCAGCCGGCCGCTTCCATCCGCCGGCGAATCTCGCGATCGTCGGCGATCCGCTTGTCATGGTTCCCGAGCACGAACAGACGGTCCTCGCGCGCCCGCCACGCTGCGAAGATCGGACCGATCCAGTCCAGGCAATGCGCGCGGTCGACGATGTCGCCGGCGAGCACGACGACGTCCGGATCGAGCGGCGCCGCCAGCTCCGCGATCCGCTCGTAGAAGGCGCGCGTCATCCGCCCCGTCAGGTGAAAATCCGAGACGTGGACGATCGACAGGCCGTCGAATGCCGACGGCAGTCGCGCCGATCGCAGCTCCTTGCGGTTCACCTCGATTTCGAGCAACTGATTCAGCGGCAACGCCGCGACGGCGCGCGTCAGCGGATCGCCGCACCAATGCGCGATCGGTCGACCGGGAAACGAGACCGGCTCGGCCGGCGAGGACGGCGAGGCGAGCCGTTCTCGATTCGCTCCCTTGCCGACGTCCGGGGCAAGGCTGTCCAGCGATCGGGTTCGTCCCGAGATCGCATCATGCCGGTGCCGCTCGCCGATACGGAACTCGGCCGGGCGCCGCAGCGCGTAGATCCACCAGAGACGGCGGACGAGCGCCGCCACCGCCGCGATGAAGCAGAGCGGACGATACAGTCGCGCAAAGGCGAGGACCGGCGGCGCGAGGACGAAGGCCGGCAGGTCGATGCCGATGGTGGAGGGAACGGCCGCCAGTCCGAGGAACGTCGCGGGAGCCGAGTCGCTTGCCGGCGCGAATCGCTCGGGGGCCCAGCGGGCCAGATCGCTGGCGAGAACCGTCAGTCCGATCCCCGCGACCAGCAGGTAGATGATCCGCTCGCCCAGCTTCTTGGTCCACCGCGGAATCGCGGTGGCATGCATCCGATTGAAGATCGCGACCCACACGACCAGATGGCCGATCGCGACGATCGTTTCCGCCACGGGCGAGTCGAACCCCATCGTGATCCGTCACCGGTGGGAAGGAAAAAGGGGGTTCGTCCGAAGTCCCAAGCGAGGCGCCGAAGCGGGAGCGGCACTCGGTCGGCCGATGCTGCGCTACGCGCCGGCCGGCTGAGTCTGGCCGATCACCTTCTCGACCGTTTCGAGCAGCTGTTCCAGTCGGAACGGCTTGTACAGGATCGCGTAGGCCGGCAGCCCCGCCTGTCGCGCCTTGACGATCGAGTGACCGGGATCCCAACCGAAGCCGGTCATCAGCACGATCGGCGGCTGCTCCATCAGCTCCTTCAGCCGGAGCATCAGCTGGTAGCCCGAGAAATCGGGGAGCCGGATGTCGGCGATCACCGCGTCGTACGGCTGATCCGAACAGTTCCGGACCATCAGCACCGCTTCGGCCCCCTCATGAGCCGTTTCGACGACGCAACCGTAGCGCTCGAGCAGCTGGTGAGCATCGTCGCGCACCGCACGGTCGGCGTCGACCACCAGGATGCGGCGATTGACCAACAGCGGTCGCACCTCGGGTTCGTCCGCCAGCGGAATCGCCTTGGCCGGAGCCATCTCGCGACCGACCTGCTGGATCACCTGCTTGATGTCCCGCGCGTGCCGCAGGACCGACTGCAGCCGCCGGACGACCGCCGGATCATGACCGATGTAATGCTCGATCACGTTGACCGTGTCGTTCAGGATCTCGTCGATCGGCGAGGCGACCGCCGCATGGATCGCATCGACACTCTGTTTCGCGGTATTGGCCTGCTGAGCGATCAGCAGTTCGAGCGTGTTGAGCGCCAACGCCAGGTCGCGAGCGAACTGCTCGACCAGCTGCAGGTCGGCATCGTTGAACGCACTGCTCTCGGGGCTCTCGACGTTGAACGTTCCGATCACCTCGTCATTGAGCACCAGCGGGACGGTCAGCGAGCTGCGGGCTCCCTGCAGACCGTCCAGATAGAGCGGATCGCGCGTCGTGTCCTCGCACAGATAGCTCTTGGCGGTCGCCGCGACGAAGCCGGTCACGCCGTTCCCGTGCGCCTCGGCGTATAGGATGCGGCGAGCCGCTTCGAGATCAATTCCCTCGGCCAGGAGCGGTTCGAGGCGATTGGTCGCGTGATCGAGCAACCGGATCTCGACGACGTTGTAGTTCAGCAGATCCTGCGTGTAGTGCAGGATGTTGTTCTTGAGCAGCTCGACTCGCTCGTCGACCGTCATCTGGTAGAGATCGGTCGGCTTCAGGTCGGCCAGCTGCCGCCCCGCCTCGCGAATCTGCTCCATCCGAAGCTGATGGATCGTCTCGGCCGAGACGTCTCGAAGCGAAACGACCAAGCGGCCATTATCGGCATCGTCCCCCGGGAAGCGCGCTGCGCGGAGCTGGAAGTACCGCGACTGATCGCCCGAGCGGATGATGGTCGTCGCTGCGCGACCGCTTCGTCGTGCCTGGATGAAGGGACAAAAATCAGGCCCCAGGATGTCTGCACCTCCCAGGGCCTTGTAGAAGCCGATCCCATCGATCGTCGCCGGGCTGACGGCCCACTGGCGAAATTGGGAATTCGCCCAGACGATGTCGTTGTCCCCGTCGACCAGGACGACGCCGTCGGCGATGCCCGCCAGCATCATCTCGGCTCGAGCCGCATCGCCTGCCGAAGCGGCCTCGACGGCCGAAGCGGCCTCGACGGCCGAGCGCGACGGGACCCGTTTCGAGACGGAGGGGGCTTCGACGATCGCGACGAAGTCCTGCACGGACCGCAGCTGCTCGGCGGCCCGAGCGTCGGCGACAAAGACGACCGAGCCGCGTTCCGCGAGCGATTCGAGCAGCAACGCGTCGAAATCCTCGCGGGCGCCGACACACAGGATCTGCGGCAAGGTGGACACGCCCGACTCCTTAGCTTGCCCCGCGAAATCTTCTCCAGGAGTATAAGTTTCCCCCATACTCCCAACAAGACGCATCGCGGCGATCGTCACCGCTTCGCCGACCGGCATCTCCGGATGAGACCCGCTGCAGGCCGCTCTCGACGACCCGTCGTTCGTCGCACGCGATCGCCCCGTCAACGACGGCGCCGCAACGACGACACTTCGGTTGTTCGTCTCGACCGCCCGGTCTCTTGAAACGGTCGGCGAGGTTTTCGGTCGCGCCCCGACCTATCGGGTCCCGAGTCGCCGGGTCAGCGGCGTACGGAGCGGAACACGGAGCGGAACACGGAGCGGCGCACGGAGCGTCTCGCGGCGCAGGAAGCCTGCGCGACGAAGGGCGATTCGAGTGATGGTCGGCCAGTCGATCGAGCGGTCCTAGTCGCCTCTCGATTTCCGAGCGGCTTCGCCCGATACTTCGTCGGTGCTGACA
>CAZZBI010000139.1:0-4397 GCA_964652385.1 uncultured Pirellulaceae bacterium
CCGAGCCGCGAGGCATGCGGGCTTCTCGCCGGACACGCTGCGCAGCGTCTCGAACTCTCGGCGTCGCTCAGCCGATCGACGAGCCGAGGATCAGGTAGGCGACCGTCATGTAGATCACGATCCCCAGGATATCGACGATTCCGGCGACGAACGGGTTGCTCATGATCGCCGGGTCCCAACCCAAGCGGGCGAAGACCAGAGGCAACGTCGCTCCGGTCAGCGTGCCCGAGACGACGACCAGGATCAGCGTCACCGGAATGACCCACCGCTCGATCCCGACCGGCGCAAAGAGGAACGAGACGACGATTCCCATCGCACTCAACACCAACCCCAGGATCAGCCCCATCGCCACTTCGCGGATGACGACGGTTCCCCAGTCGCTCAGCTTCACCTCGCCTCTGCCCAGCGCCGTGATCACCAGCGTCGCGCTCTGATTCCCCGAATTCCCTCCGCTGGAAATGATCAGCGGCAGGAACGGAACGAGCCACGCCCAGCGCTGCAGATCGTCTTCGTAGCGGCCGAGCACCAGCACCGTCAGCAAGGCACAGACGAACAGGATCGCGAGCCAGATCCCGCGTTTCCAACTGAGTATCAGCAGCGGCGTTCGCAGATACGTCTCTTCGAGCGGCGCGACCGCGGCACTCTGATAGGCGTCCCGAGCCGCCTCGTCCTGCAGCACGTCGAGCACGTCGTCGTGCGTCACGATCCCGACCATCCGGTTCTGGTCGTCGACCACCGGCACCGCCAACAGGTCGTAACGGGCGACGAGCTGAGCGACCTCTTCGCGGTCGTCCAGCGCGTGAACCGACACGAGCTGCGTCTCCATCAGCTCGGTCAGCGGAGTCAGCGGTCGACGCATCGCCGCCACGAGCTGCCGAGTCGACACGACGCCGCGCAGATGCCCCGCCTCGTCGAGCACGTACAGGTAGTAGAGCATCTCGAGCGATTCGGCCTGACGAGCCAGCTCGTCGAGCGCCTGCTTGACCGTCATCGTCTCGGGAATCCGAGCGAAGTCGCTCGTCATCGTCGCGCCGGCCGTCCCCTCGGGATACTGACTCAGACGCTGGATGTCGCGCCGATCGTCCGCCGGCAGTCGCTTGAGCAGCTCCTCGACCAGTTCGCTCGGCGCATCGGCCAGCACGTCGACGCGATCGTCCGACGGCAGTTCCGAAAGGATCGCCGCGACCTGATCCCGATCCTGCGTCTCGATCAGCTCGAGCTGCCGATGGTGCTCGAAGTAGGTGAAGATCTGAGCGCGGGTCGAGGGGTCGGCAAAGGCGAGGACCCGCCACGCCTCGACGGTCGTCAGCCCTTCCATGAACTCGGCGGTGCGAGCCGGATGGAGGGCGGTGCAGAACTCGCGCAGCTCCCCCTCGCGATTCTCCGCGAGCATCTCGCGCAGTTCCGGCAGATAGAGCGTGTTGACCATCGCCCTCCCCCTTGCTGTCCTGCTTCGCCGCGTCCGGCTCCGGTCGCCACGGCCGCCGCGTCAGCGACCGTCGATCGCGGCGCCGATCGCATAGATCGCTTCGGCGTCGAGCACCTGGTCGTTCGATTCGAACAGGCGTCGGAGCGCCGCCTTGTGGATCTTCATCTTGGTTCCGCCGACGCCGATCGCGCCGTAGTCGATCCGGCCGTTCCGCTCGACCGCTCGATCGGTCACCTCGATCCCCTCCAGTCCAATCGTACGACGAGCGTCGAGGTCTACCGCCGCGGGCAGGTCGGCAGCGCGAGCGAGATCAGCGGCCGAGGCGAGGCCGATGCCGGCCGCTCCGGCAGCGATCACCACCTGACTCGACTGCAGCGCCTCGGCGGTCGCCGTCGCGCCGTCGGTCGAATGAGGCGTCAGTCGCGCGCCGGGAATCTCCTTGGCGATCAGCTCGCAGATCAGCGCCGCTCGCGAACGATCGCGCGACGCGACACGGACCTGAGCCCCTCGTCCCGCCAGCAGGCGGACGACTCGCTGGCCGACCGGACCGGTCGCCGCGAGCACGGTCGCCGTCGAGGCGGCCAGGTCGACATGACGCCCGGCGGCAATGACCGCCGCCGCTGCGGTCGTGTTCGCGCCGTTGGCGTCCATCATCACCGAGACGCGCATCGGGCCGAAGAAACAGCGGACCACCTGACGCAGCAGCTCCTCGCCCTTGGCGACGTTGGCGCCGCCGATGAAGATCGCCGTCGACTTGAGGTCGGCCGGACCGCGCGTGAACATCGCGCCGTGTACCAGGTCGCGAACCTGAGTCGCTTCGACTCGGGAGTACTGCAGCAGGCGGTCGACGCCGGCATCGGTCGCGACGACCGCATCGAAGACGCTGGCATGCTCGTCGCCGTCGAGTTGGATCAGGATCGTCGGTCGAGACATCGGAAGGAGGTCCTCGCGAAGGGGAGCGATCGACGCGGCGACGGTTGCGCCGCGACGCTCGCCGGACAGGACGGAAAGCGGAGGCGAAGAGCCGCGGCAAAGAGCGGCGCCGGAGAGCCGGTGAACTCTCGTTCGGCAGGGGAAGCGCGTCGAGCGGTCGGGTTCGGGGCAGAACGTGCAACGACCCACCCGAGCCTCGGAGGTCTCGCGTGGGTCGTGCATCGATCGGAGATCAGAGGGAACGACGATCACTCGGCTTGCTCGGCGGCTGCCGAGCGATCGGGTTCCGGTCCGATCAGAAGCCGCGGAACGGATGGACGGCATCCTTGTTCGCGAGCATCTCGGCAGCGCTCGGCTTGCCGGTCATCGCGTTGCTGATCGCGTCCTTGGTCGCGGCGTAGTTGTACTCGTAGATCTTCTTGTCGTCGGCGGCGGCCGGGTGAATGAAGACGCCGCAGACGATGACCAGCTTCTCGCACTGATCCTGCGGAATCACTCCGGCGGCGACGCTGTCGGCAACCGCCTTGGCGACGGCGGCCTGAGCCGGGCCGAACATCTGGACCGCCTGACGCATCCCCTTGATCGTCACCTTGGTGATCATCACGGTCGACGGCTTCACCGCGACGTTCGGCGTGATGACCGCCAGCAGGTTGGTGTGACCTTCGCTCTGAGTCGACAGGGCGTTGGCGAACGCGTTGCCGACGGGGCCGTCCTTGCTGCCGATCAGCAGGTCGATATGAGCGATCTCGTTGCCTTCGCCGACCAGGGCTTCACCGATGTACATCGACATGGGACGATCTCCGCAGATAACCTGGGTGGGTCTCGTTTCGAATCATGACACGAAGCCCCGAAGGTACCCGACGAGCCTCCCGATGCCAACTCCCCGCGAAGCCCCCTCGCGACGCGAAACGCCCCGGTTTTGCCGATTCCGAGCGGTCGAATCGTCGCGTCCCGTCCCCCTTGCCACCTGCTCGGCCGGCCAAGGAGCGTGAGTCGCGATTCGGGCGAGCGATTTCCGCCGGCGGTTCTGATCGTCGGTGCCAGCGTACGGGCGGCGGCGACCGCCGCCCATCGCGCCGGACTGATCGTCGATGCGATCGACCTGTTCGCCGATGCCGATCTGCGCGAAGTCTGCCGACAGGTGGTCCTGGTCGAACGACTCGACCCCGTGTCGGTCGCCGCCGCCGTCGCACGACTCGATCCGGCGACTCGTCCGACCTGCTGGCAAGGGACCGGGGGGATCGAACGCTACCCCGACACCGCGGCGCTGCTCGATCGACTGATCGGGCGTCCGGCCGGCTCCCCCACCGCCGCAGCCGAACGGGGCGATGCGGCCCGTGCGATTCGGCAGCTGCGCGATCCGTGGCGACTGAACGCCTGGGGAACCGAACCGACGGTGCGTGTCCCGCCGCTGAGGCGACTCGATCACCCGCCGGATGACGCTCCGTCGAACTGGCTGATCAAGTCGACCGACTCGGCGGGCGGGGAGGGGATCCGCGAATGGTCGGCATCGGGCGAGCAGCCGGCCGACTGCGGGGCGTCGAGTTATCTGCAGCGGCGCATCGGCGGCAGGGATGCCTCGATCGTACTGCTCGCCGACGGCGGCCGCGTCCGGTGGATCGGCGCGACGTATCAGTGGAGCGGCGCCGCGGCGCTCGGAGCCGCTCCCTACCGCTACGCCGCCTCGTACGGACCGATCCGAATCGAGCCTTGGCGTCAGGAGGCGCTGCTGCGATTCGCTCGACGCGCGGTGCGCGACAGCGGCTTCGACGGGATCCTCGGCATCGATCTGCGACTGGAGCGCCGCCGCACCTGGGTCCTCGAGATCAATCCGCGCTATCCGGCCGGGGCGGAGGTGCTGGAGCGGAGCGCCGGCCGGTCGTTGGTGGCGGAACGACTGAACGTCGCCGCAGGGGGGAGATTCGGTTGGCCTGCCGCGACCTCGGCCTCGGTGCGCTGGGCCAAGGGGATCCGCTATCTGCCGAGCGGGGTGGTGCGCCGAGCGAGTCCTCGGGGGATTGCTGCGGCGCTGGCG
>CAZZBI010000139.1:4407-12843 GCA_964652385.1 uncultured Pirellulaceae bacterium
CCGGGAGAGCGACCGATTGCCGATCTGCCGATCCCCGAAAGTCGGCTGGTCGGACCGACTCCGGCCTTCTCCATCTTCGCCTGCAATCCCTTCTTGCCGCGCACGGTCGCAACGCTCGAAGGGGTCGCAATCGTCTGGGAAACTTTAATCTTTGAAACGATTTGATGAATGCTGCGGATGCTCCGGCCGATCAATGCTCTAGCGGATTCCGTCGTTCGGTTCGCGCGTCGAGGGTGCGTCAGCACGCTGGCCCTCGCGGGTGAATCGGACGCCGGGTGACGCCGGATGGGAGCGATCGCCGAGGCCTCTTGCGAGGTGCGGCGGTGGCGAAACGAAGGGCCTGCGAGTCGGTTCAAGTGACCTTGACCGGCAGATCGGGGGCCCCTAATTAACCCGTTCCGCAGAACACCTCGGACGGCCTGCTGCATGCTCGCAACACGCGTGCGGCGGGAGGTTCCCGAAAGCGGCCCGAGCCGAACCCCGGTCGTGCTCGACGAGACCTGATCGTCGAAGTCGTCCGGTCGGCGATGGCGAACCGAGTAATGCGGCTCGAAGGATCGAGCCGTACGGGCGATCGCCGCGAAGACGACTCAGCCGCGTCCCCCAGGGTTTCGAGCATCTCGAAGAAGGAGAGTCGAGTTGAGAACCTCCGCGAAGTATCTGATCGGGTCGCTCGCGTTCGGGCTGTTCGGCTCCAGCGCGTACGCGACGCAAGGGCCGCACTGGGTCCGCAGCAGTTGGCAGGCCCCCGTGGTTGCCGTGCAGGCTCCGACCGGCGGTGCTTTCCAGGGGACCTCTCACCCGGACCGTGCTGCGGCCGAGAAGTGGCTCGAAACCGCTCGTCAGGCGATGCGCGAGAATCGAGCCGATCTGGCCGACTTCGCGATCCGCAAGGCGGAGGAACATGCGGCTCGGATGCCGGCGAACGGGCCGGGTCTGACCTACACGACTCAGCAGGCTCGCGAAGAGCTGATGGCGATGCAGACGCCGATGCCGGCCGCTGCCGCCGGTGCGATGGAGGCGGCCGCCCAGGCGTCGCAGCTCGTCGCGCAGGCTCAGGAAGCGATGCGCTCCGGCGATCCGATCGCCGCGCTGCAGCTCGCTCGCCGAGCGGTCGGCATGCAGGTGCCGGACAACGCGTTCGCTCCGGGGCAGATGACGCCGCGGATGCTCGAGCAGCGGATCGTCCAGGACATGCAGGCTCGCGGCATGTCGATCCCTCAGTCGCTCCAGGGAGCGATTGACCGGAACGTCGTCGCCGGTCTCTACGATCCGTCGCAGGACCGTTCGCGGAACCTGCCGGCGGGGAACACGAATCCGTTCGACGGTCGTCTCGGCCAGGAACCGGCTCAGCTGCCGGCACCCGGCGGTGCGGCCGCGCTCGACGCTCAGACCGATCTGATGCGTCAGAAGCTGGCTCAGGAGATCTACCGCGAGCGAGGTGTCGCGGAGCGGATGGTCGATCAGCAGGATCCGCGCGGCGGCTTGGCCCACCTGGCTCAGCTCCGCGCCCGGATCGCCGAGGCGCCGATCGACGACCAGACGAAGCGTCAGTTCCTGGTCAGCCTGGACAACGACATCGCCGAGCTCGAGAACTACATCCGTCGCAATCTGGCGGACATCGAGAACGCCGAGACGAATGCTCAGCGGATGGCGGACGTCGACGCGATGCGGGCTCGCCGCGTCGAGGTCGAACAGCAGCTGGCCGACTTGGTCGAGCAGTTCAACAAGCTGATGGACCAGAACCGGTTCATGGAAGCCGAAGTGCTGGCTCGCCAGGCGCACGACATCGCCCCCGAAGAGCCGGTGGTCCAGACGATGATCTGGAAGGCGAAGTACGCCCGCAACCTCAACGAGCAGATGTCGATCAATCGGCAGAAGCAGGATGGGGTGCTCGGCGCGCTCGCCAGCGTCGACGAATCGAGCGTGCCGTTCGACGATCGCAATCCGATCGACTTCGGCTCGATCGACAACTGGCGCCAGGTCTCGAGCCGCTCGGGCATGGGGCGCGAGCGTCAGCGGACCGCCGAAGAGCTGCGGATCATCTCGGCCCTCAAGACGGTCAAGATCGATCTGCAGTTCGAGAACGTCCCGCTGCGTGAGGCGCTCGACGCCATCACCGCTCCGGCCGGCTGCAACGTGCACTACGATCTGGCCGCGATGATGGACGAGGCGGTGACGATCGATACTCCGGTGTCGATCAACCTGGCTCAGCCGATCATGATGGAGAGCGGTCTGACGCTGCTGCTCGAGAACCTGAACCTGACCTACGAGGTCCGCAACGACGTCATTCGGATCACGACGCCGAACGCGAAGAGCCGTCAGGCCGAGCCGGTCACCTACTACGTCGGTGACCTCGTGATGCCGATTCCGAACTTCGTCCCGACCTACAACATGGGTCTGGGCGGAGCTCTGGCCAACGCCTACGCCAACCTCGGCTACGGTCCCGGCGGCCGCAGCCCGGCCGGCATGATCAATCCGGGAGGGATGTTCGCCAACGCGGCTCCCGCCGGTTCGATCGCCGGACAGGCCCTCGCTCAGCAGCTCCCGGGCGGTCCGCTCGGCGGCACCGGCTCGGCCCCCTCGATGTTCGGCGGCGGTCCTGCCGGCATGGGTGGCGGCATCCAGGCCGATTTCGATCCGCTGATGGAACTGATCCAGCGGACGATCGCTCCGGATTCGTGGGAAGAGCTCGGCGGCACCGGCCGCATGCAGGAGTTCGAATCGAACCTGTCGCTGGTGATCTATCAGAGCCAGGAGGTGCACGAGCAGATCCAGGACCTGCTCGACCAGCTCCGCCGGCTGCAGGATCTGCAGATCACGATCGAGGTCCGGTTCATCACGCTGCAGGACGACTTCTTCGAGCGGATCGGCGTCGACTTCGACTTTGCCGTGAAGGACAAGACCGGCCTCGATCCGAACACGCTGACCGCGCCGCCCGATCGAGGTAGCTTCGGTCTGCAGGCTCCGACCGGTCGTCAGTTCCTGCCGACCAGTGACCTGGACTTCACCTTCGACCAGAACAGCTTCGGCTCGGCGGTCCCGCAGTTCGGCGGCTTCGACGCCAACACGGCGGCGAACTTCGGCTTCGCGATCCTCAGCGACATCGAGGTCTTCATGCTGCTGCAGGCGGCCCAGGGTGATACCCGGACCAACATCCTGCAGGCTCCGAAGGTCACGCTGTTCAACGGTCAGACCGCCTTCGTCAACGACACGTCTCAGCGACCGTTCGTCACGGGCATCATCCCGGTCGTCGGCGACTTTGCCGCCGCCCAGATGCCGGTGGTGATCGTGCTGAACGAAGGAACGCAGCTCAGCGTGAACGCGGTCGCCACCGACGACCGGCGCTTCGTCCGTCTGACGCTGGTGCCGTTCTTCAGCCAGATCGGCGACGTCGAGACCTTCACTTACGAAGGGACCGAGACGACGACGACCGGCACCGCGGTGGTCGATCCGACCGACCCGGACCGGACGATCACCGACGGAGCCGAGGTGCGACGGACCGGTTCGACGGTCCAGCTCCCGACCTTCGCCAGCACGTCGATCAACACCACGGTCAACGTTCCGGACGGCGGTACGATCCTCCTGGGCGGCATCAAGCGGCTCCAGGACGGTCGTAACGAGCGAGGCGTGCCGATGCTCAGCAAGCTCCCCTTCATCAACCGACTGTTCAAGAACGTCGGTATCGGACGGACCTCGCAGAGCCTGATGATGATGGTCACGCCGCGGATCATCATCCAGGAAGAGGAAGAGGCGAATCAGGTCGGCATTCGCTGATCCGATCGGCTCGAGCTCGAAAGAGAAGCAACGACCGAGGCCGCCTGCTCGCCAGGCGGCCTCGAGTCGTTTCTTGGTCGGGCGAACGACTCGCACGCGGCGAGGACGTCGGCAAGAGGACTTCGCCGCGAGGACTTCGCCGCGATACGAGCCGCGCACTCCCTCTCCTCTGGGCCGCTCGCGGTCGATTCACCAGAATCAGGGACCGTTCCGATCCGACGGCTACCTTCCGATGGAGTCCTGCCCCCGTGTCCTCTTTCGAACTGACCGTCGCGCGACAGGCCGCAGGTGAAGCCGGAGCGATCATCGCCGAGAAGTTCCGCGGCGAGCTGCAGATCTCGGGCAAGGAGAGCTTCAACCTGGTGACCGAGGTCGATCTGGCGAGCGAACGGAGGATCGCCGAGATGATCCGCCGCGCCTTTCCGACGCACGCGATCCTGGGGGAAGAGCTGTCGCAGGCCGATCTCGACGCCCCTGATCTCTGGGTCATCGATCCGCTCGACGGAACGAACAACTACGCGCACGGGCTGGAGCAGTTCGCCGTCTCGATCGGCTACTACCGACACGGTCAACCGCGGTGCGGCGTCGTCCATCAACCGACGCGGGACGAGTGGTACTGGGCCGAAGCCGGCAGCGGTTCGTTCGCCGAGACGCGAGGGCGCGACGGCCGTCGAGCGGTCCGATCGCTCCGCGTCTCGAACGCGCAGCGACTGGATCAGTCCCTCGTCGGGTGCGGTTTCTTCTACGATCGCGGCGCGATGATGGAGGCGACGCTCGCGACGATCGGCGATCTGTTTCGAGCCAAGATCCACGGCATCCGCCGCTTCGGAGCCGCCTCGCTCGATCTCTGCTACGTCGCGTCGGGAGCGCTCGACGGCTTCTTCGAGTTCGAACTGGCGCCATGGGATTTCGGCGCGGCGCGTCTGATCCTGACCGAGGCAGGAGGGAAGATCGGCGACTGTTTCGGCGGAGAGCTCGGCATCGGCCGCAGCACCGTCCTCGCCTCGAACGGCCCGCTCCACGAGCCGCTGCTGGAAGTCGTCGGGCGACATGTGCCGGCGCGTTGAGCGCCGAACCGCTCGCCTCCCCCGACAGCTTGCGTCCCTCGCAGGTCGCGACGAGACTGCGACGAGCAGGAGTCGCAATCCGCTTCCAGGAGCTTCACGAGATGTCCGCCGTTACCGTCCTTCGGACCCTTCGACCGTTGACGATCGCTCTCGCCGTACTGCTGTCGATGCTCTCGGTTTCCGTGTCGCCGGCGTCGGCGGACGAGCCGATTCGGCAGACCGAAAACACGCTGCGGCTGGCCGACGGAGCGATGTCGCCGCCGGCGTCGATCGAAGCGATGCGCTGGTTTGCCGGTCGCTGGGTCGGCGAAGGGCTCGGCGGAGAAGTGGAAGAGATCTGGGCCGAGCCGAAGGACGGCCAGATGATGGGGATGTTCCGGTTCGTCAGCGAGGGGAAGGTCGTCTTCTACGAACTGATGACGCTGGTCGAGGACGAAGGCTCGCTGAAGCTGCGCGTGAAGCACTTCGGCAAGGACTTCGTCGGCTGGGAGGAAAAGTCCGACTCGGTCGAGTTTCGCTGGGTCGGGCAGAGCGACGGGCGCATCGATTTCGAGGGGCTGAGCTTCCGTCCCGATCCGGACGGCGAACGACTGACGATCCACCTGGCGATGAAGAGCGCCGGGAAGATCGAGGAAAGGGTCTTCCGCTTCCGCCGAGCACCGCTCGAGACGTCCGCCCAGTGACCGGCGTCGCGGTCCTCCGCGCTGCTCGTGCTTCACCGAGCGCTGCTCGCTTGGCCCGATCGATTCAGACCATCTCGCCCGCGGCGAACGAACCGGTCAGGGCCAAGGGCCATTCGACGACGACACAGGTCCCCGGACCGCCGTCGTGCGGAGGCGGATGAGCCGGACTGCGGACCGAGATGCGGCCGCCGAAGCGTTCGACGATCCGCTGGCAGATGCTCAGTCCCAGTCCGGTGCCGCCGATGCCGGGGCATCGGGCTCGCGATCGCTCGGCGCGGAAGAACCTTTCGAACAGTCGCGGCAGGTCCTCGGGATCGATGCCGCAGCCGTCGTCCTCGACTTCCAGTCGCGCGAAACGACCGTCGGCGGATGCCGCCAAGCGCACCGCGACCTTCCCGCCGCTCGGCGAAAACTTCAGCGCGTTGTCCAGCAGGTTGACGACGACCTGCCGGAGGCGATTCGGTTCGGCCGCCACGCGCATCTCGGCGAGAGCGAGTTCCAGACGGATGTCGCGCTCCTCGGCGAGCGCCTCGAAGACGTCGGCGCAGCGCCGCACGATCCCCGCCAGGTCGACCGGCTCGATCAGCACCTTGCCCCCTCCGGCGTCGTTTTCGGCCAGGCTCAGGAGCTGATTGACCAGGTGATCGAGACGCGAACATTCGTCGGCGACCTGTTCGAGCAGCTCGACGTATTCCTCCTCGGAACGGGGTTGCGAGAGCCCGACATCGACGCCGGTCCGGATGGCGGCCAAGGGGGAGCGGAGTTCGTGAGCCGCGTTGCCGACGAACTCCTCGTGCTGCTGCACATAACCGGCGATGACGTCGAGGAATCGATTGATGGTATCGCTGAGCTGATCGAGTTCGTCGCCGGTGCCGCGCAGCGCCAGCCGCTCGCGCAGCCGACTGGGGCGCAGTCGATGCGTCGTGTCGATGATCGAGCGGATCGGTGCCGTCGCCTGACGCGCCAGCAGGTACCCGCCGAGGGGTGCCGCGACGATCAGCACGATGATGACCGGAAGCATGCCGCGAGTCAGTCGATTGACGTCCCGCTCGACGTAGTCGAGGGACATGCCCAACCGGAGAAGAAAATCGGGTGAGGAGCCGCCGACCAGACGCCGCACCACGACCCGATGCGCGCCGACGTACCCGAAGGCCGGCTTGTCGCCGATCGGCAGCGTGGCGAGACCGGAAAGGTCGGGAACGTTGATCGACCGATAGATCGCCGCTCCTTGCGGATCGACCAGCTCGACGAACCAGTCGTTGTCGCGATGCCCCTGAAAGACCCGTTCCAGCTCGTCGATCAGCGCCTCGCGATCGGGATGCAGCTGATCGATGGCCAGAGCCAGCACCTGGGTTTCGTCGCGCAACGTCGCGTCCGCCTCGGCGACCAGCGTGTAGCGGATCCCGAGCCGCAGGGCGGCCAGGACGGCGACACCGACGACCAGGACGACGAACGAGTTCCAGAGCGTCAGGCGGAAGCGGAGCGTGCGCAGCAGATTAGTCGACGGTCGCCAGCGCATAGCCTCGCCCTCGGATCGTCCGGATCACCGATTCGGCACGATCCCGATCGAGCTTCTTGCGGAGACGGTTGACGTGCACTTCGATCACGTTGGTCGGCCCGTCCCACTCGAAGCCCCAGACATGTTCGCACATCATCTTGCGGGTCACCACCTGCCCCTGATGTCGCATCAGGAGTTCGAGCAGCGTGAACTCGGTCGGCGTCAGATCGACCGACCGAGAGCCGTCGGCGACGCGTCGCGAGCTGAGATCGAGCGAAAGCGAGCCCCAGGTGAGCGACGTGGTCGGGCGATGGGCACTGCGTCGGGCGACCGCGGCGATGCGCGCCAGCAGTTCGGCCATCGCGAAGGGCTTGACCAGATAGTCGTCGGCGCCGGTTTCGAGCCCCTCGACCCGATCCTCGATCGTGCCGCGAGCGGTCAGGACGATGACCGGGCAGTGCGAGCCTTCGGCCCTCAGCCGCCTGAGGAACTGATCGCCGCTTTCTCCGGGGAGCATCCGGTCGAGCAGGATGACGTCGAACGTCTCGTGCCCCCGGAACTCGCGAGCGGCGTCGGCATCGGTCGCCCACAGGCAGCGGTGTCCCGCCTCGTCCAGCCCGCGCTTCACCGCTCGCCCGATCGCCGGATCGTCCTCGATCAGCAGGATGTTCAAGTCGTCGATCTCCGGTCACGCATTTCGTGTTCGGCCGTTCGTCGAGCGGTCCGATGGGGATCAGGATCGTCGTTTTCGGGGGTCGCGCGCGAGGGGCTGTCGACATTGTAAGCGACCTGACCTCTAGGGGATCTCGGCGTAGATTCGATACGATTCCCTGGTAAGGTGACTCGGTGACGCGGATCCTGATTCCCGAACCGGATGTCTCCTCTACGCCGCCCGAGCCGGTCGGCAACCATCGAGACGCTTCAGATGACTTCGCCTGCCGATTCTTCCGTCGGTGACGTCCCTCGCGGCAATCCGTCGGCCCTGGTCCGCTATTGGGCTCAGGACCTGAGAGCCGGGTTTCTGGTCTTCCTGATCGCCCTGCCGCTCTGCCTGGCGATCGCTTCCGCCTCGGGCTACCCGCCGATCGCCGGTCTCATCACCGCGATCGTCGGCGCGATCGTGACGACCTTCATCAGCAACTCGGAGCTGACGATCAAGGGACCGGCGGCCGGCCTGATCCTGATCACGCTCGGCGCGATGACCGAGATGCGGGAACTGTTCGGCGACGAACGGGCCTACCGGGCGGTGCTCGGGATCGGCGTCGTCGCCGGCCTGCTGCAGGTCGGCTTCGCGCTGCTGCGCGGCGGCGCCCTGAGCGACTACTTTCCGGCCTCGGCGGTCCACGGCATGCTCGCCGCGATCGGCGTGATCATCATCCTGAAGCAGGTGCCGATCGCCGTCGGGTTCGAC
>CAZZBI010000140.1:0-12839 GCA_964652385.1 uncultured Pirellulaceae bacterium
CGCCAGTCGGCGGCAAGCAGTTCGGGACGAGTCGCGGCGATCGCGTCGATGTCGTAGGCCGAAGCGAGCGTGACGACGTCCGCCTCCAGTCCGTCGATCACGGCCCGCGCCTGCTTGCCGCTCCCACCGTGCGACTGCTCGATCACCACCTGCTGGCCGGTCTGCTGACGCCAGTAGTCGGCGAACGACTGACCGAACTCCTTGTAGAACTCGCGCGTCGGATCGTACGAGACGTTCAGGAGTCGGACGGTCGTCCGATCCTCGCCGCCGCAGCCGATCCAGGCGGCCGCCAGGAGGATCAGACCGCTCGCCACCGCCAGACTCCGCGTCCTCATTCCGTGCTCTCCGTCGTGTTGCCGCCGAAGCGGTCCGTGCTTCGACCTGACCTGCTCCGACTCGCCCGACGACGCACGGCGCGCCGACTGCGAGCAAGTCGGTCCGTACGGAAGGCAACCGCCGTGCCGATCGGTCCGGAGAGGCGTTTTTCGGGATTCGGAACGGTTCGGCGAAGAAATCGGTCGATTCTCGCTCGGGCTCCGTCAAATATGACGGGACCGATCCATGACATTTGATGGCCCCGTGAAATGACCTGGGCTTTCGGGAGGAAGACGATGCAGGAGGTGCAGCTGGCGATCTGGCGCGAGGTGGGGCGCCATCTGGAGCTGGGGGAGTCGTTGCCGACGATTCGTGCGATTCTCGGCGCGACCATGCCGTGCGGGCTGCTGCAGCTGATCGAACTCGATGCCGCTCGCTCGCAGCTCGCGTCGATCGCCCTCGACGGCGACGCGCCGTGGCCGCGCGAGACGTGGCACCGGCAGCTGACGAGCGCCGAAACGAACGACTGGCGCCGTTGGCTGCTGGAGGGCGAGACGTATCGGCGCGAACCGGGATCCCGAGGCGTCCCGGCTCGGGGGGACCGCTTCGGGCGGCGACTGGCGGCGATCGTCGGTCATTCGGAACACGACCTCTGGCTCGGTCCGCTCCCGACCGCCGGCGGCTGCACCGGAGCGCTCCTGGTCCTCGCTCCGCCGCAGACCCGCTTTCCGGCGCCGGCCGAACCGCTGCTCCGCTCGCTCCTGGAACCGCTCGGAGTCGCCTGCGGCAATCATCGCCGGCTGCACGAGCTGGCGGCGCTGCGCGAGGCGGCCGAAGCGGATCGTCGCACGCTCCTCAATCGACTCGGCCGCGACGAGATGCAGGAGACGATCGTCGGTGCCGACTCGGGACTGCGTCAGGTGATGGAGCGAGCCGAACGGGTCGCGTCGAGCGACGTCCCGATCCTGATCCTGGGCGATACCGGAACCGGCAAGGAGGTCCTGGCTCGCGCCGTCCACGAACGCTCGCCGCGGCGGCGTGCGCCGTTCATCCGCGTCAACTGCGGCGCGATCCCCGCGGAACTGATCGACTCGCAGCTGTTCGGCCACGAGGCGGGGAGCTTCACGGGGGCCGGCGAACTGCGACGCGGCTGGTTCGAACGAGCCGACGGCGGAACGCTCTTCCTGGACGAGATCGGCGAACTCCCCGCCGCCGCTCAGGTCCGCCTGCTCCGCGTGCTGCAGGAGGGAGAGCTCGAACGGGTCGGCGGCCAGCAATCGCTGAAGGTCGATGTCCGGATCGTCGCCGCGACGCACCGGAACCTCGCCGCGATGGTCGAAGAGGGGAAGTTCCGCGCCGATCTCTGGTACCGGATCAACGTCTTTCCGATCCTCCTCCCGCCGCTCCGCGAACGTGCGGCCGACATCCCGTCGCTCGTCCGGCATTTCGCGGCGCGCGCCTCGCGGCGGTTCGGCCTCTCGGAAGTCGAAGCGACCCCCGCGCAGCTCGAACGGCTGGTCCGCTATCCCTGGCCGGGGAACATCCGCGAACTCTCGGCGGTGATCGATCGCGCGGTGATTCTCGGCGGCGGGCGCGAACTGGATGTCGACGCGGCGCTCGGACCCGAGATCCGCGAGCGCGCCGAACGACCGTCCGGCGCAGCGAGCGATGCTTTCTCGCCCGCGCTCGCCGGCTCGACCGGCGACCTCGTCAGCCGGTCCGACTCGCTCGACGAGGCGACTCGTCGGCACATCGAGCGGGTTCTCGCCGCGACGCACGGCCGGATCGAAGGCGAGCGCGGCGCCGCGAAGCGTCTGGGAATCAACCCGCACACGCTTCGCGCCCGCATGCGAAAGCTCGGAATCGCATGGGAGAAATTCCGCGTCTGAGGCGCCGCGGTCAGGCCCGCGCGTCGCTCACCAGTTGAAGTCGAAGCGGACTCCGAGCAGATCCGACTCGGTCGCCCCGACCACGGTGCCGCTGCTGGTGATCGGGTGGATCCAGTCGACCATCCAGCGGATCCGGTCGCTCCAGTACCAGTTGAAGCCGACGGTCAGGTCGTTGTACTGACCGGCCTGCAGGTCCTCGAGATCCAGGTACGACCAGCGACTCTTCAGTTCGAGCCCTCCCCAGCCGCAGTCGGGCCCGCGCCGCGAGAAGATCCGAGTCGGCTTGCTCCGAGCGAACTGCGCTCCGTGCTGGCCGAATCGCTCGAAGATCCGGTTCTCGCCGGTCAGAAACCAGCTCCCGTGCACATAGCAGCCGTCGGCCGACGCGACTCCCCCCGCCGCCAGATCGATCTCCGACCGATACGCTTCGGCCTGCACGGCGAACGGACCGTTGACCACCGCCAGCTCGAGGTTCCCGTTGGTGTAGCTCGGCGAGAAGATCGTTCCCGAATCGATCAGCCGCGGTCCTTCGTGCACCTGAGGGCGAGCCGACAGGCGATGGCGTCCGTCCTGGTCCTTGGTGTAGAGGATCCCGGCGCCGGTGTAGATCAGATAACGCCCCTGGGTCGCTTCGTCGTAGAACGGCATCCAGGTGATTCGGCCGCTCACGCGATGCCCCTGGTTGTCGTCCAGCCGCTCCTTGAGCCCTTCGCTGATGCTGTCGAAGAACGCGCCGTAGGCCCAAGTGATCGACTGATCTTCGGTGCAGTCGTAGAACGCGATGCCGACTTCACGATCGGGAGTGAAGATCCCCTGAGTCGGTATCGAGCGTTCGAGAAAGAGGTTGTTCGTGTCGTTCGTTACCTGTTCGAGCCCGAACGGGACGAAGAAGTTGCCGATCCGAAACCGCCCCAGCAACGGCAGTTCGTTCATCGACAGGTAGGCGTCCTTCACGTCCGGACTGGTGACGGTCCCGGGGGGACTCGCTCCGACCGCTTCGGGTTCGAGCGTCATCTGCAGGCGAAAGTCGTAGACGCCGTAGCCGACGCCGTCGGCGACCAGACGCAGGCGGCGGAACTCGAAGTAGTTCTCCGGCCCGGGGATCGTCGGACCGGCATTCGCCCACATCACCGTTTCGGATTGGACATGCCCGCCGAGCTTCACCGACCACTTGTCGCTCGGAACGTCGTCCGACTTGGGCTTCGCCGAAGCCTGCTCCAGCACCGCGAGCCGCTCTTCGAGCGATCGGATCGCCGGATCACCGCCGAGTCCGTCTTCGGACACTTTCGGCGCTCGAGGATCAACTTCGTCGGACGTCACCGGAGCGTATCCGGGTTCCCCTTCCGGCCATGCCGCGGGTCGGACGATCGGCGTCGACCATGGCTCGAACGACTCTTGAGCCGCTGTCGGGCGCGTCGCCGTCAGCGAGAGCGGCAAGAGCAGCATCAGCGAAACGAACCGACGGACAACGAACGAGCGCATGGACCGGCGACCTCCGGTGTACAGGACTCGTCGCGCCCCGACGCCTGTCGAAGCAGGGCAGGGGTGCGGCACGAGAAACCTCCGGTCGTCCGGTCGGCAGCGATCCTTCTAGGACGTCACCGCCGTATCGACCCGCAGCCTCCGTCGCCTGAAGCACGACCGAATCGACCGCCAGAGTCACCGCAGCTTGCCGAGCCGCACGATGCCGTTCGATTCGGCGATCGGTCGCGCGCCTCGGCCCGCGCCAAGAAGCGCCGCGAGCCGCCGACTCGGGCTTCGAATCGACGGCTCGCGCGATCATCGGATCGTCGTGGCCGGTTGCACCGCCGGAGCGACGGCGTCGTTCGATCAGTATTCGAAATCGATTCGCGCTCCCATCTGCTGCAGCGCCGGCACCTGGTCGTTGCGGGCGGCGTCGGAGAGCGGATTGTCGCGCAGATAGATCCGCCAGAACGGCGCGAAGTTGCGTCGCCCTTCCATGTCGCGCTTCGCCATGTCGACCAGCACCGTCAGGTCGGTCAGGCGGTTTTCCTGCAGGAACAGGAAGTTGAGGTCCTGGAAGTTCGCGATCGACGAAATGTCCTCGATGCCGTTCCCCTTCAGATCGAGCGACGACAGGAAGCGCAGGTCGCGGATCGGCGCCAGATCGGTCACCTGGTTGCCGTCCAGGTAGAGCGACCAGATCTTCTCCATGCCGCGGACGACCGAGATGTCCTTGACCTTGTTCCCCGACAGGTAGAGCGAGCGCATCGCCGTCAGATTCGCGAGCGGGCCGATATCCTCGACCTGATTGCCCGAGAGCTCCAGGTACTGCATCCGCGTCAGACCGGCGAGCGGCGTGATGTCGGTGATCCGGTTGTCGCTGAGCGAGACCGACTGCAGGTACTTCAGTCCCGACAACGGCGCCAGGTCGACGATCGCGTTGCCGCGCAGGTCCAGCTCGGCGAGCGAATAGCACTTCTCGAGCCCGGCCAGGTTCTCGATCCCCGCCTCGACTCCCTTGATCACCGACAGGTACTTCACGTCCTCTTCGGTGATCGGGTCTTCCGTGTATCGCTTCTCGAAGACGTACTTGCGGACCACCTTCTCGAGGTTCTTGTCCGGAAAGATGCTCTGGGCGGCGAGGTCGGCCGGCAGCAGCGCGACGGCAAAGGCAATCAGGCCGGCCAGACAGACGAGCGGCGTTCTCATGGTTCGCTCCGAGGCGAGGTGTTCGGCAGAGGCGGCAGAGCGCCCGGTGGGAAACCGAATCGGGAGACCGACAGTCTATCAGACGGCCGAGCCGGAAGCATCCTTCGGCGGGGGACCGAGCAAGGTGCCTCGGCAGGCAGGCAGCCAGACAGGCGGCCAAGCCGGCGGGACGACCGGGCGCCTCCCCTCGCCCTCGGACCGGCTCCCTCCCCCTCGGTTCCGACGTCACGCCACGCGGAGTTCGTCGAACCCGGCGATCGTCGGAGCGACCGGCGACGGGGGGGCCGCGTGGTGCGAGCCGGGGCGGCAGAGCCAGATCGCACGCCACCCGGCGGATCGCGACGGATCGATGTCGTTGGCGGGCTGATCGCCGATCATCAGGCGACATCCCCCTTCGGCCAGCGCTCCGCGAAACGCACATCCGCTCCGCCCCTCCTGCAACACCCGATCGATCCGCTCGGAGAGTCGTTCGTAGAACCGCGGATCGCGCTTCAGCACGCCGAGCTCGGCACTCGTCAGCACGAATCGAGCGGCGTTCAGTTCCGGCTGCGTCCGAGCCCAGCGATGCAGGCGCGAGTCGAAGTTCGACGCGAGCCCCCAGGGGATTCCGAGCTGCGTCAATCGCGCGACGAAACGCCGCGCGTCGTCGTGCCAGGTCCAGGCGTCGGCGGCGGCGAAGTGCTCCCAGAGCGCAGCGAAGATCGCATCGTTCCGATCCGCCGCATCGGGGAGCGAGGCCGCGACGGTCCGGTACCAGCGATCCCGTTCGAGCCGTTCGTCGGTGTCGGTCGTCCCTTCGCTCCAGATCCGCTTCATCGCCGCCGCGAACCGCTCGGCCGTCGCGAGCGGATCGTGCGGTCGACCGAAGTCGGCCGCGATCCGGACATAGGTCGATGCGATCGGCTCGCTCGGTTCGACGATCGTGCCGACGACGTCGAGCGCGATCACCGCGGCGCGGTCGAGCGTCGCTTGCGCTGACGCGAGCCCTGCGTCGCCGCTCATCCGACGAAGACCTGCAGGAAGTCCATCGTCAGCACGAACGCCATCAGCAGCAACAGGAACGCGAGCCCTCCCATCGACAGCCAGAAGACCATGTGTTCCGGCGGCGGCTTGCGGAAGATCCCTTCGTACAACAGGAAGACCGCATGCCCGCCGTCGAGGACCGGGATCGGCAGGAAGTTGACGACCGCCAGATTCGCGCTGATCAGCGCCAGGAAGAGCAGCAGCACCGCGTCCCCTTCGAGCGCCATCTGGACCGCTCCCGACGCGATGGTGCCGGGACCGCGCAGATTGATGGCCGAGACGCGTCCGAGCAGCATCTGCCGCAGCGTCAGGTAGACCTGCGACGCGTCCTCCTTCGTTTCGCGCAGCCCGAGCGCGATCGCCTCGTCGAACCGCTTGGCGGTCAGCGTCAGCTGATACGGCTGCAGACTGATGCCGCGCGAGCGGGCGAACTCGCCGTCGACCGGACGGGGCGTCATCGTCCCGCGGACCGTCTCGCTCCCCCGCTTCGCCGTCACCTCGAGCGCGTGCTCGGGAGCGGCGAACTGCGTCAGGTGCATCACGAACGACCAGACATGCGGGTACTCGGCGACGGTGATCGGATCGAGCGGGAACGGCGCTTCGCTCTTCGGATCGATCGGAGCGTCGTTCTCGAGAAACCGGACCGACTCGATCACGTCGCCGACCTGCAGCCCCGCTTCGGCGGCGGCCGACCCGGCGACCACCTCGTCGATCGTCGCCGAGACCGCCAACGTGATGCCGAGTTCGTCGACTCCCATCGGCAGATGGGCGCTGACGTCCAGCAGGTAGCGCGGCGAGCGCGGCGTCACCGATACGACCGACGTCACGGTCGGCTCGCCCCGTTCGATCGTCAGCTCGACCGTTCCGCCGTCGCGAGCGATGCGCCGCATCCGTTCGGGCAGGAGCATCGGATCTCCGACCGGCCCGCCGTCGACGGCGACGATCCGGTCGCCGACCTGCAGTCCCGCCGCATCGGCCGGACTGCCGGACTGGATCGCCGCGATCGGTCCCGCTCCGACCCGCACGCCGTAGTCGAGCAGCGGCTGCGGCGCGACGGTCGACTCGAACCGCTCGACCTTGCCGGCCTCGTCGACCCGTTCGATCGACAGGGTGACGGGGCGGTCCCACTCGATCAGGAACTCGCGCTTGATGTCGTGACCGTACGGAGTCGCTCGTCCCTGCACGGCGGTGATCGTATCTCCCGGCTTCAGCGGCGGATCGGCCTTCGACGCGGCCATGCCGGGGAAGAGCGCCCGGCGACCGGAAGCGAGCCGATTCGCGCTGGCCGCCTCGATCCCGACGGTGCCGAGCGAGGCGAGCTTGAGCTTGAGCAGGTGCCCTTCCGGAACGAGCGTGACGGTCGAGGGGGATTCGCTTTCGGGAGTCGTCACCTTCAGTCGGACTTCGTGGCCGACACCGGTGAGCGCGATCCCTCCGGCGACATCCTGCCAGCGCAGGTGATCCGGATTCTTGGCATCGTCGTTGATCTGCAGGATGCGCGTGCCGGGATGGATGTCGGCGCGCCAAGCCGGCCCTCCGGGCGTGACGCCGCCGATCACCGCCGGCTGGTACGGAGCCCCCATGCCGTAGGCGATCGCCGCGAAGATGACGGCGAAGATCAGGTTCATGATCACCCCCGCGCTGATGATCGCCAGACGCTGCGGCACGCTCTTGGCCGGGTAGCTGCGCGGATCGAGTTGCGGGGGTTCGTCGCGATCGCCGCTCGCGTCGACCGGCGTCGAAGACGACTCGGTCGGCGCGTCGGTATCCCCTTCCTTGACCAGCGTCCGCTCCCGCTCCGCCGCCTGGTTCGCGGGGTTATCGTCCTGGCCGAGCATCTTGACGTAGCCGCCGAGCGGGATGATGCCGATGCCGTACTCCGTCTCGCCCCACTTGAAGTGGAACAGGCGGCGCGGGATCAGGACGAGGTCGCCGATCTTCACGTCGAAGGCGTCGAAGCCGACGTAGAACTTCTCGCACTTGACGCCGCACGCCTTGGCGACCAGGAAGTGCCCGAGCTCGTGGACGAAGATGATGAAGCCGAAGCCGATCACCATCTTCACGATGGCGATCCACGACTCGAGGCTGGTCCACGAGAACTCGGCGGCGCCGATCAGGAACGATTCCACTGCTGCATCTCCTTCCGAGCCCAGCGATCCAGACGCAGCAGCGTCTCGAGACTCGGGTCGGATTCGTAATCGTGTCGGTCGAGTACCGCGCGGCACCCTGCGGCGATCCGGCCGAAGGGGAGCGTTCCTTCCAGGAACCGCTCGACCGCGACCTCGTTGGCCGCGTTCAGGACCGCGCCGGTCGTCCCGCCGCGCCGAGCCACTTCGGCTCCGAGCGCCAGCGCGGGAAAGCGATCGGGATCGGGAGGCTCGAAATCGAGCGTGAACGGTTTGGTGATGTCCAGCCGCAGGGTAGGCCCGGCAAGCCGCTCGGGAAAGGCGAGAGCGTAGAGGATCGGCAGCCGCATGTCGGGGGGCCCGAGCTGCGCGACGATGCTCCCGTCGACGAACTCGACCATCGAGTGGACGATCGACTGGCGATGGACGACCACCTCCAATCGCTCGGCCGGCAGATCGAACAGCCACCGCGCTTCGATCACCTCGAGCGCCTTGTTCATCATGGTGGCCGAGTCGACGGTGATCTTGCGTCCCATCGACCAGTTCGGATGAGCGAGCGCCTCGGCCGGAGTCGCTTGGGCGATCCGTTCGCGGGGCCAGTCGCGGAACGGCCCGCCGCTGGCGGTCAGCAGGACCCGAGCGACCTCGCTGCGGCGTCCGGCGCGGATCGCCTGAAAGACCGCACTGTGCTCGCTGTCGACCGGCACGATCTCGGCTCCCGACGCCCGAGCTCGCTCGATCGCGAGCCCGCCGGCGACCACCAGCGTCTCCTTGTTGGCCAGCGCGATCCGCTTGCCGGCGTCGATCGCGGCAAGCGTGCTCGACAGACCGGCGCTCCCGACGATCGCCGCGACGACGATGTCGATCTCGGCTTCGGCGGCGGTCCGATCGAGTCCGTCGGGACCGAACCGCACACGGTCCCGCAGCTCGGCCGGCCAGGGAAACGCCCGCCCCGCCTCGGCATCGGTCGCCACGATCCAGCGCGGCCGGAACTCGAGCGCCTGGCGCACCAGCAACTCGAGATTGGCATGAGCCGACAGGGCGGCGACGGCGAATCGTCCGCCGGTACCGCGGATCACCTCGAGCGCATTGCGGCCGATCGAACCGGTCGATCCGAAGACCGCAACGTGGCGACAGGAAGGGGAATCCATGCAGGGCGCCGGAACGGAAACGTCGTAAGGAGCGCGGAGTGCGGCGAATCGCGACGGGCAGGGCTCGTGCCGAGCCGAGTTCCGCCGCGCGGTCGGCTCGGGAGCAAGGAGGCGCCGCCGCCTCGCGGAGTGTCGCTTCGCCGCCACGTCCCGAGGCATTCGGGCAGCATGAGGTGCCGAGGCGACAGGCCGCATAGTCGACGCAACCCGGAAATTTAGGGAATCGGCCACCGAGTCACAAGACGAGCTGCTCCGGACAGGACCGTCGAATCCGGTGGCGCCACCCCGTCGGGCGCGTTTGCTGGCCGCGCCGCCGACTCCTACGATGACCGCGGCTCGGGGACCGATTCGGCACGCCGCCTGCAACGTGATTCGGGTTCGGCGGGGGCATGAGCCCTCGGCCGTCGATCCCCCTGGCCGCATCCTTCGCTTCGCGAGGCGTCGTCGCCGCATGTCGAACGAGTCCCCCCGCCGTCCCGGAGAGCGTCGCTCGGGCGACCAGCGCCCCGGTTCGAATTGGCTCTGGTACCTCGCGTTCGGTCTTCTGATCGGCCTGGTCGGGCTGATCGCGATCGTCAGCAACGGGACGCACAACGTCGCCTGGACCGACTTCAACCGCTTGGTCGATCGCCGGATCGAGGAACTCGGGCGCGGCTCGGGAGTCGAAGCGGCCATCGACGTCGACGCGAAGCGGGAAGGGGGAAAGCGGTATCGCTACTCGCGACCGCACGACCTTCAGATCGGCGATCGGGACGTTCGCGGACGGATCGTCGCCCAGGTGATCGGCGAAGCGGGAGAGCCGATCGGCGAATCGCAGACGGTCGCGTTCGTCGTCCGCAAGGATCCCTCCGACACCGTCACGGCGCGGCTGTTCGAGCGGCTCGATCAGGCCCAATTGGCCTACGACCCGGACGGCGGTCCCGATTTCTTCGAGCGCTACGGCTTCCTGATCGTGATGACGATCCTGCTGCTGGTCGCGCTCACGACGATGTTCCGCAAGCTCGGCGGCGCGGGGTCGGCGATGAGCTTCAGCCGCAGCCGCGGGAAGCTCTACGCCCAAGAGGATCTCGGCGTCACCTTCGACGACGTGGCGGGGATCGACGAAGCGGTCGAGGAAGTGCGCGAGGTGGTCGACTTTCTGAAGAACGCCGAGAAGTACCACAAGCTGGGCGGGCGGATTCCCAAGGGAGTCCTGCTCGTCGGACCGCCGGGAACCGGCAAGACGCTGCTCGCCAAGGCGATCGCCGGCGAAGCGGGAGTCCCGTTCTTCAGCCTGTCGGGGAGCGACTTCGTCGAGATGTTCGTCGGCGTCGGAGCGGCTCGCGTCCGCGATCTCTTTCAGCAGGCCGAATCCAAGGCGCCGTGCATCATCTTCATCGACGAGCTCGATGCGCTCGGCAAGGCTCGCGGTTCGGGGCTGGTCAGCGGTCATGACGAGCGGGAACAGACGCTCAACGCGCTGCTGGTGCAGATGGACGGTTTCGATTCCAACGCCGGCGTGATCGTGATGGCGGCGACCAATCGCCCCGAAACGCTCGATCAGGCGCTGCTCCGCCCCGGACGTTTCGACCGGAACGTGCTCGTCGACCGCCCCGATGTCCGCGGACGCGAGGCGATCCTGAAGGTGCACGTCAAGAACGTGAAGCTCGATCCTTCGGTCGACCTGAAGCACATCGCGTCGATCACCTCGGGCTTCGTCGGCGCCGATCTGGCGAATTTGGTCAACGAGTCGGCGCTGCTGGCGGCTCGGGCCGGTCGCGAATCGGTCGGCAGCAAGGAGTTCGACGACGCGGTCGAGCGAGTCACCGCCGGGCTCGAGAAGAAGCAGCGGGTGATGAGCGACGACGAAAAGGAGCGGATCGCCTATCACGAAGCGGGGCACGCGCTCGTCGCCTACAGCCTGCCGAACACCGACCCGGTCCATAAGGTCTCGATCATCCCGCGCGGCGTCGCCGCGCTCGGCTACACCATGCAGCGTCCCGAAGCGGACCGCTATCTGGTGACTCAGTCCGAGCTCGAGAGTCAGCTGCAGATCCTGCTCGCCGGCACGCTCGCGGAAGAACTCGTCTTTCATGACATCTCGACCGGCGCGCAGAACGATCTCGAACGGGTCACCGATCTGGCACGTGCGATGGTGGTCGAGTTCGGCATGAGTCGTCTGGGGCGGATCAACTACAAGGAGACGCGTCGCGCGGCGTTCCTGTCGGGGAGCGTCGAGGACACCGGCCGAGTCCACAGCGAAGCGACGTCGCGCGAGATCGATCGCGAGGTGCGACGGATCATCGACCAGGCGCTCGCCAGTGCCCGTCGGATTCTGGAACTGCGTCGCGATGCGCTCGAAACCCTGACGCGGCGACTGATCGAGGTCGAAGCGATCGACTCGCGCGAGTTCGAACGGATCATGCAGCGTTCGATCGTCGGACCGCGCGTCGTTCCCGGCACGCTGCTGGGTCCGGAGCGGCGAGGGGAGTCGACCGAGGCGCGACGGGCTCGGCTGGCCGATGCCCCGAGCGACGACGACTCGACCTCCGAATCGGCGACCGGGTGAGCGATCTCGCCGGTTCTGAGGATCGGGCCGGGAGCGATCCGCTCCCCTCCCGGCTCCCTCGGCGACCGGTCGCTTGAAACCGCCGGAGCGCGGTTCGTAGACTACGAGGTGGGGAGCCTGACGGTGGAAACCCTGTCGCCGCTCCTCCCTCTTCTCGTCTCGTCCCGCTCCTCACCCCTCCTCCCGAGGTCGCCATGACCGACAGGACCGCGGCCGATCTCTCCGATCGGCTGGCCGCCGAAGGGCTCTTGTCCGACGCCGAGCTGACTCGGGCCCGCGCGATCGACTCGACCGATCCCGCCGCCTGGGCGAAGGAGATCGTCGAGACGGGATTGCTGACACGCTGGCAGGCCGCGCGGATCGTCTCGGGCAAGGGAAGCCTGACCCTCGGGAGTTTCGTCCTGCTCGAGCGGATCCCGATCCTGGCGCTCTCGGAACTGTTCGTCGCGCGCGAACGGAACGGAACCGAATCGCGCTGGATCGAGGTTCTGCCGGAAGGACAGGAGGTTTCGGAGCCGAGCGATCTTTCGGCCGGTGATGCGGTCGCGGTGCGGAGCACGACGTCGGTCGGCGGGCGCACCGTCATCGATCATGGTCCGGTCGCCGGACAATGCTCGGCGCAGCTGATCCGCAAAGGGGTGCGTTGGGAGCGGCCCGAAACGGCCAAGCTGCTCCGCGCCGCCTGTCGCGCACTCGCCCCGCTGCACCATGATCGTCGAGCGCTGGGGCGCATCGCGCCGACGCAGTTCGTCCGCTCGAACCAGCGGTACCGTCTGGCGACCTGGGGGACCGGCTCGTTCGAGCGGACCGCCGACGATCCGTTCGTCGCTCCCGAGCTTCGCGCCGGGGATCCGCCGACTCCGGCCGGCGATGTCGCCTCGCTCGGCATGACCGCCCTCTATCTGGCGTTCGGCACGACGACCGCTGCCAAGGTGCAGGCGAAGAGTCGTCTGGATCAGTGGCTGCTGAAGATGGTCGACGCCGATCCGTCGAAGCGCCCGACGATCGATGCCGTCGCCCGCGCCATCGACGAATGGCTGGCCGCCAAACAGACCGAGACCGAAGAGCCGACCGTCGCCGCGACCGACGACGGAACCGTCGTCGGCGGAGACAC
>CAZZBI010000141.1:0-2023 GCA_964652385.1 uncultured Pirellulaceae bacterium
CAGGGGTATCGATCGCCGTCGGCCGATCTGCCGGCGGCGAAAGCATGATAGCCACCCGATCGGTGTCGAGACAGATGACGCGCCCGGTGAGGACGGCCCGAATCCGGAGCGGGGGGAGGGGCCGCCGCAGAGGCCGATCCGCCTGCCGTCCGCAGGTCACCGCGAGCCGAATCGGTCGATCAAGCGGTCGCGTCGGCGCGCCGCTCGGCCGATCGGACCATCGCCAACAGCCCGATCGCGGTCGCACCGAGCGATGCCCCGGCGACATCGGCGAGCCAGTCCAACGGGTCGGCCGAGCGACTCGGCACGAACGACTGGAGCCACTCGTCGAGGGCTCCGTAGACGGCTGCCAGCAGGACCGCGTACAGGATCGGCGCGACGATCCGGCGCCGTCCCGACAGGTCGTGCAGGATCCAGGTGATCAGGGCCGCGAGTCCGGCATAAAGCAGGAAGTGAGCGATCTTGTCCTGATGCGGAACCTGGAACAACGAGCGCGAGACGGTCCGCGGCAACGGAACATGCGTCACCAGGAAACAGAGAGACCAGTAGACCGCCAACAGCGCGAAGGGGACGGCGGATGACCAGCCTCGGCGACGGGACATGAACGGCGAATCCGCAGGACGTTGAAGGGAACGCCGATCACCTCGGCGAGTCGCCGTCGCCGAAGGACCGGTGACGGGAGCGATCGGAACGGTACTCGCGAGCCGCTCCGCGGAGCAAGCTCAGCTTTTCGAATCGGTCCGAGGCCCCTCTAATGTCCCCCAGGTCGTCAGGTCAGGCCAGTGCGCCGTTCGAGGTTTTCCGGACGGAACGGTGTGGTCGGTCGCTCGAACCGTCGGCGCTCGAGCGGCGGGACTCCCCGGAAACCACTTGGCGGCCACGGGCTCGACGAGCCGGATCGAGTCGACGTCGGCCATCCGGTCAGCCTCTCGAACGCAAGCGATTCGGAGACGAAACGATGAGCAAGGGATCCGATCCGGGATCGATGGTGGCTCGGCGGTCGTGGCTGGCGGGGATCGTCGGCTTGGCGGCGACCTTGGCGGTCGGTTGCGTACCGATGCCGGCCGATCAGCCCGGAAAGAACGGACCGGAGATCGAAGTGAAGCTTCGACCGGTTTCGCATCGGCTGCAGGCGAACGAAGAGGGGAAGGAAAACGAGATGCAGGTCGCGACGTTGGCCGGCGGATGCTTCTGGTGCACCGAGGCGGTCTTCAAGGAAGTGAACGGCGTCCTTTCGGTGACGAGCGGCTATATCGGCGGCAAGACCGAGAACCCGACCTATCAACAGGTTTGCACCGGTCGGACCGGGCATGCCGAAGCGATTCGGATCGAGTACGACCCGTCGGTGATCACGTACGAGATGCTGCTCGAGATCTTCTTCAAGACGCACGACCCGACGACTCGCAACCGTCAGGGAGCCGATGTCGGCACGCAGTATCGCTCGTCGATCTTCGTGCACGACGACGAGCAGCGGCGGATCGCGACCGAGATCATTCGCAAGCTGGACGACGCCGAGATCTGGAACCGACCGATCGTCACACGGATCGAAGAAGCGACGACGTTCTACGAAGCGGAGGAGTATCACCAGGACTACTTCGAACGGAACCCGGCCAACGCCTATTGCCAAGCGGTCCTGGTCCCCAAGCTCGAAAAGTTCCGCCAGGTCTTCCGCGAGCAGCTGAAGGACTGAGACGATCGGTTGCCGAAAAGGCACGACGGTCCGCGTCGTGCGACCGCCCCCGGTCGCACCCTCGTTGCCCCGGCTCGTCCCGAGCCGCGGGTGGGCGACCTCGACGCGGTTTTCGCTGCGATGCTTCTCGATGGCTCGATGTCTCTCGGCCGCGCGTCGGGGACGACGCGGGCCTACACCACCGGGTTGCCGTAGTGCGACCGACCCCGGTCGAACTTTCGTTGCCCCGGCTCGTCCCGAGCCGCGGGTGGGCGACCTCGACACGGTTTTCGCTCCGCTGCTTCTCGATGGCTCGATGTCTCTCGGCCGCGCGTCGGGGACGACGCGGGCCTA
>CAZZBI010000141.1:2123-4080 GCA_964652385.1 uncultured Pirellulaceae bacterium
TCGATGGCTCGATGTCTCTCGGCCGCGCGTCGGGGACGACGCGGGCCTACACCACGGGGTTGCGGTAGTGCGACCGACCCCGGTCGCACTTTCGTTGCCCCGGCTCGTCCCGAGCCGCGGGTGGGCGACCTCGACGCGGTTTTCGCTGCGATGCTTCTCGATGGCTCGATGTCTCTCGGCCGCGCGTCGGGGACGACGCGGGCCTACACCACCGGGTTGCCGTAGTGCGACCGACCCCGGTCGCAGTGTTTTCGAATTGAGGGCACGAAGGACCCCTGCGATTGGCGCTTCGGGCTGGGGAGGTCGCGGTGACCACGTTCGGAGTCGCCGCCTGTCGTAGTGCGACCGACCCCGGTCGCACCGAGGACACTAAGACCCCTTGCTGACGCGGCGGGCTGGAGGGCGCGGAGAGACCCCTGCGCTTGGCGCTTCGGGCTGGGGCGCTTCGGGCTGGGTGGGCCTGACGTTTCCCGGCGCCACTGCGGCCCTGCTTGCACGAGATCGATCGCGATCGGCTACAATCTCCCCCTCGCCGAACACCCCGGTATTCCCACCTGCTCAGCGCGAGGAGAGACGTCATGGAGAAGTGGCCGATCGGAGTCTTCACGAGCATCGACGCCGGCCTCGGAGTCAAGCTCGAAGTCGCTCACGAGCTCGGAGTGCCGACGATCCAGCTTCATGCTCCGGCTCGCGAGACGCGGACGCCGGCCCATGCCTCGCGGTTTCTCGAGCGACTCGACGAACTCGGCATTCGCCTGACCTGCGTCTTCGGTGGTTTCGAGGGGGAGAGCTACGCCGACATTCCGACCGTCAGCCGGACCGTCGGGTTGGTGCCGGCCGAGACGCGAGCGGCTCGCACGGCCGAAATGAAGGAGATCTCGGACTTCGCTCGGCAACTCGGTTGTTCGGTCGTCGCGCTGCACCTGGGCTTCGTCCCTCATGATCGGGAATCGGAGCTCTATCGAGAGGTGGTGGCGGTGACTCGCGACCTGCTCGATCACTGTCGCGGCAACAGTCAGAACCTGCATCTCGAGACGGGACAGGAGACGGCCGAGGGGCTGGTGCAGTTCATCGACGACGTCGGCCGCGACAACCTGTTCGTCAACTTCGATCCGGCGAACATGATCCTGTACGGGACCGGCGAGCCGATCGAGGCGTTGCGTCGCATCGGCTCGCGTGTCCGGAGCATTCACTGCAAGGACGCGACCTGGGCCGCCTCGCCCGGGAACGAATGGGGGCAGGAAGTCCCGCTCGGAGCGGGAGCGGTCGGCATGGAAAACTATCTGCGGACGCTGCTGGAGATCGGCTACGACGGTCCGCTGACGATCGAGCGCGAGATCCCTCAGGAACCCGCGCGTCAGAAGGCCGAGATCGGCCATGCAGTCCGCCTGTTGACCGACCTGAAGCGGAAACTGCTCGGCTGAGCGACGACGCCAGGCGGTTTCTCACCCGTTCTTCATCCCCCCTTCGCCGACCGATCCGCTCGGCCGGCGATCCGGTCCGGTCGGTCGCTCGTCCCGAGGGCGACCGGCCTTCGTCCCCCGCCGTCTCGACTCGCTTCCGGCGGGTTTCCTCGCAAGATCGAAGTGTCGGCGGCGAACCCTCTCGCGTCGACGGTTCGAGTCCTTGTCACCTCCGTCGAACGCCTGCCTGAGCTGGTCCTTCCGAAAGGACCGCCTCGGCCCTTCTCGTCTCGGGTCCGTCTCCGGTTCGTTCGTCGGCGCCCCCGTCGTGCGCCGGGCGAGCGAGCGGCGCTGGCGGGAACCGGCGTCGAGGCCCCCCGGCGGGGAATCGGGCGGGCTATGATCGGGCGGGCAACGGTTCGGACGACCGAGCGACCGCGGCGGGCCGGCGGATGGAGCCGGGCCAAGCGGAGTTGCCGTCACGAGCCGCTGGGAATCGTCGCAGGAGAGAAACGATGCCGTTGCACGAGCTCGCGTTTCAGGGAGTGATGCTC
>CAZZBI010000141.1:4090-12766 GCA_964652385.1 uncultured Pirellulaceae bacterium
TGATGCTCCCGATCACCGTCCTGCTGCTGTTGGTCGTCGCGTATTGGCTGTTGGTGATCGTCGGTGCGGTCGGACTCGATCTGTTCGACATCGAGATCGAAGGACCGCTCGACGGCGACATCGACGGCGGGGTGGGAGCGGGAGAGAACTCGGGGAGCGCGATGACCTCGGCGCTCCGGTTCTTTCACCTGGGGGAAGTCCCCTTCATGATCCTGCTGAGCATCTTCGCCGTCTGTTGGTGGACCGCGACGGCGATCGGCGCCACGCTGTTCGGCGAACGCTTTTCCGGCCTCTGGTCGCTCGTCTGGATCGGCCCGAGTCTGCTGGCCGGCCTGCTGATGACCAAGGGGCTATTGCTGCCGACCAGCAGGTTCTTCTCGTCCCTTGACGGCTCGCGCGACTCGCAGCCGCAGATCGTCGGTCGGACCTGCATCGTCACCTCGAGCGAAGTAACCGACACATTCGGTCAGGCCGAGGTGAAAATCGACGGGCCTCCGATCATCATCGACGTGCGTGCCGAGAAGGGCGATCTATTTCGCAAGGGAGACTTCGCGCGGGTGGCCGAGGCGAACCCCGTCACGCGTACCTATCTGATCCGCAACATCGCCTCCGAGGAGTCGAAATCATGATGTCGCCGCTCGCGCCCTCGCTCGTCGACGCGACCTCCCTGATCGGCCAAGGATCCAGCATCCTGTCGATCCTGCTCTGGGCGGTCGTCGTCCTGGTCGTCGTCTCGATCGCGTTCGTCACGCTCGCCTCGCAGTTCTACAAGAAGGTCGAGCAGGGGGAAGCGATCATCCGCAACGGCATGGGAGGGACCAAGGTGAGCTTCTCCGGCATGTTCGTCGTGCCGGTGATTCACTTCTGGGAGCGGATGGAGATCTCGGTCAAGCGGATCGAGATCTTCCGCCAGGGCGAACAGGGGCTGATCTGCCGCGACAACATCCGCGCCGACATCAAGGTGGCGTTCTTCGTCCGGGTCAACAAGACGGCCGAGGACGTGACGCTCGTCGCCCAGACCCTCGGTTGCAAGCGCGCGTCGCTCGAGTCGAGCCTGGTCGAACTGTTCGACGCGAAGTTCTCCGAGGCGCTCAAGACGGTCGGCAAGCAGTTCGACTTCGTCGAGCTGTACAACTCGCGCGATCGCTTCAAGGAAGAGATCCTGAAGGTGATCGGGACCGACCTGAACGGCTATCGCCTGGACGATTGCGCGATCGACTACCTGGAACAGACGCCGCTCGAGAAGCTCAATCCCGACAACATTCTCGACGCCGAAGGCATCAAGAAGATCACCGACCTGACCAGCCGCGAGCAGGTCCAGGCGAACCTGATCCGCCGCGAGAAGGAAAAGACGATCACCAAGCAGAACGTCGAGGCGCGCGAGGCGATCCTCGAACTGCAGAAGCAGCAGTCCCAGGCGGAAGAGAAGCAGACGCGCGAGATCTCCGAAATCCGATCGCGCGAACGGGCCGAAGCCGAGATCGTCAGCCACCAGGAGCGGCAGCGATCCGAGCGGGCTCGCATCTCGGCCGAAGAGGAGATCGAGATCGCCGAGCAGAACAAGCTGCGCCAGGTGATCGTCGCCGAGAAGAGCAAGCAGCGCACCTCGGCGGTCGAGACGGAGCGGGTCGAAAAGGACCGACTGCTCGAAGTCACCGAGCGCGAGCGGGTCGTCACGCTGGCGACGATCGACAAGGACAAGTCGGTCGAAGTCGAGAAGAAGAAGATTCAGGACGTCATCCGCGAACGCGTCATGGTCGAGCGGGCGGTCGTCGAGGAAGAGGAAAAGATCAAGGACACCCGCGAGTTCGCCGGCGCCGAGCGTCTGAAGAAGGTCGCCGTCACCGAAGCGGAAGCGGAGGCGGAACGGGACTTGGTCAAGCAGGTCAAGGCGGCCGAGGCCGAGAAGCAGGCGGCGGCGAAGCAGGCCGAGACGATCATCATCCAGGCCGAAGCGGAGCGGACCGCGGCCGAGAAGCAGACCGACGCCAAGAAGATGCTCGCCGAAGCGACTCAGGCCGAACAGGCCGCCCCCGGCCTGGCCGATGCGCAGGTCATCCTGACCAAGGCCGAAGCGATCGAAAAGCACGGGACCGCCGAAGCGATGGTCCTGCAGCGCAAGGCCGAGGCCGAAGCCAAGGGGAAGGAGGCTCAGGCCGCCGCGATCCAGAAGACCGGACTGGCCGAAGCCGAAGTCCTGCAGAAGCGATTCGAGGCCGAGGCGCGCGGCAAGGAAGCGCTCGCGGCGGCGATCGAGAAGGAAGGGAGCGCCGAAGCGAACGTCATGGAGCTGAAGTTCTCGGCCGATGCCAAGGGCATCACGCAGAAGGCCGAGGCGATGAAGCTGTTCGACGGCGTCGGACGCGAACACGAGGAGTTCAAGCTCCGACTGAACAAGGAAAAGGACGTCGAGCTCGCCGCCATCTCGGTCCAGAAGGATGTCGCGGTCGAACAGGCGCGGGTCGTCGGAGCCGCCCTGCAGCAGGCTCATATCGACATCGTCGGCGGCGAGACGAAGTTCTTCGACGCGATCGTCAATTCGGTCACCACCGGCAAGCAGATCGATCGTCTGATCGGCAACAGCAAGGTCCTGACCGACGTCAAGGAGACCTTCTTCGGCGGCGACGCCGGCGAGTTCGCCGAGAAGCTCCGCGGCATCGTATCGACCCTCGGCGTCTCGACCGAGGACATCAAGAACCTGAGCGTCGCGGCGCTGATCGGTCAGCTGATGACCCGCTCGGACGACGACGGCATGCTCGGACAGCTGGAAGGGATGCTCTCGGCCGCCCGACGACTGGGCCTCGCCCGGACCGACGTCGGCACCGCGCTGGCCGCCAAGCGGAACTGAGCGAATGACCGGGAGCGGCGCGGGCCCGAACCGCGCCGCTCCTTTCGCCCGTTCCGGCCGGCAAGGTCGATGAGTCGCCGAGGCGCTCGGCCCGCTCCGAACCTCGCTCCGCTCCTAAGCTCCGCACCGCTCCTTCCGTCCCCCTCCCGATTGGAAGCATGTCGTCGGAGCCGCTCCGCACCGAGGTCTCGCCATGTCCCAGGTCACCGAGACGCCGACCGCTCCCGACGACCGCGGCGCCGCGAATCTCGAAAAGAGCACCTACGAGATCATCCGCCAGCGGCTGAACGACGGCGGCTCGGAGCTGCGATCCCGTCTGGCCAAGCTCGATGCCGCTCGTCGAGACGTCTTCGGATCGATCCCCAATCAGCTGCTGGCGACGCAGCGGATCACCACCGCCAACAACTGCATCGCGCGTGACATCGTCTCGATCGGCGATCGCTTCCTGTTCGGCTACAACGTCCGCCTCGGGCTGCGCAGCGAGACGGTGCCGGCCGACGTCTTTTCGGTCTGGCGACTGGTCGACGGGCAGTTCGTCGAGGAGTCGTTGGCGCCGATCGACGACGCGCGATTCCAGGAGGACTTTCGGCAGCTCTACAAGTACTACAAGACGACGACCTTCAGTCGCTTCTTCCGTTCCGGTCCGCATCTGTTCATGGTCTTCCAGGTCGGCAAGACGGCCGAGGACATCAAGACGTTCAAGTGGACGCTCCACGGCGGAAAGCTCGTCTACCTGGACAACCGCTCGGACCACGAGGTGCGGTACCCGCCGCAGCACGAGTTCGAATGGAAGCGGACGGTTCGCGAGCAGCATCGCTCGGGGAAGTTCCCGCACGTCTCGATCGAGGATCGGGTCTTCGTCGAGACGGTCGGCGGCGATCTGACGATCAAGATCGAGGACAACACCGAAAGCGGCAGCGGCATCTACTCGGAACCGGTCGAGGACCGGGACCAGTCGCTCGACGACGCCGAGATCCACTACGCGATCGTCGGCAATCTGGTGCTGCTCAGGATCCGGCCCTACAAGGAAAAGGGATATCGCCACCTGATCTACAACTCGAAGGTGCAGAGCGCCGTTCGAGTCGACTCGCTCGCCGACGCCGCCGTCCTGTTGCCCGAGGGGCACGGACTGATCTTTCCCAACGGCTACTACCTGCAGACCGGCGAGTTCAAGACCTTCGAGAGCACGGTCGGGAAGCTGCTGTTCGAACGGCGGATCGCCTCGCCCAACGGTGAAGACCATCTGTACGCCTTCTACGATCGCGAGAAGGCCGACTACGTCCTGCTCCCCTACAACATGATCCGGCAGCAGGTCGACGTGCCGATCCTCTGCAACGGCTGGTCGCACTTCGAAGACGGTCGAATGCTCCTGTTCCGTGCCGACTCGGAACCGCAAAAGCATCATGCGATCCAGATCTGGCAGACCCCGTTCGTCGGCCCCGACCATCCCACCTCGGGCGATCCCGATTCGTTCCTGTACAAGATCGGCAACCGGGACATCGTCCGGGCGATGAGCGAGGCGTACGAGGTGCTGTCGCTCGTCGAAAAGGACGACTCGTACGCCAACCTGTACGTCGACCTGGTCCGCAAGACGACCGACCTGACCGACAGCTACTTCTGGCTCGACGACGCCGAGGCATCGAAGGTCGGCGAGTCGGTGCGGCGCATCCGCGACGCCGCCTCGTCGGCGATCGAGGAGTTCGACAAGGTCGTCCGGGTCCGCAAGAACACCCGCGAGCGATTCGCGGCGACCGAGACGTCGGTTCGCGAGACGATCACCGCTGCCGCGGCGCGGATGTATCGCTCGATCGACGACTTCGTCGCGTCGCTCGCGTCGCTCCGCAAGGGGCGCGGGGAGTCGATTGCGTTGCGCGACCTGAAGTACGTCGACCTGGCGGCGGTCGATGCGCTCGAAAAGCAGGTCGCCGAAAACTCGGAACGGATCTCGCGTCGCTGCGTCGAGTTTCTGCTTCGCCCCGATTCGCTCCAGCCGTACGAGCAGCGAGTCGCGACGCAGCGGGAGCGGATCGACAAGGTGCCGACGGTCGCCGAGGCGGACAAGCTCGGCGCCGAACTCGACGGATCGGCCTCGGAACTCGAGATGCTGATCGATATCGTCGGTAACCTGAAGATCGACGACGCGACGCAGCGGACGAGAATCGTCGACGGCATCTCGTCGATCTACTCGAAGCTGAACCAGGCGCGAGCCGCGTTGCGGAAGCGGACTCAGGCGCTGCGGGGCGACGAGGGCTCGGCCGAGTTCCACGCCCAGATGAAGCTCCTCTCGCAGGCCACCTCCAACTACCTGGACGTCGCCGATTCGCCGCAGCGCTGCGACGAGTACCTGACCAAGATGATGGTCCAGGTCGAGGAGCTCGAAGGGCGTTTCGCCGAGTTCGATCAGTTCGTCCTGCAACTGGCCGAGAAGCGCGAGGAGATCTACGCGGCGTTCGATGCGCGGCGTCTGGCGCTGGTCGAGGCGCGAAACCGCCGAGCGACGGCGTTGCAGCAGGCGGCCGATCGGATCCTGAAGGGGATTTCGACTCGCGTCGCATCGATCGACTCGCCCGAGGAGATCCACGCCTACTTCGCGTCGGATCTGATGATCGAGAAGATCCGCGATCTCTGCGCGAAACTCGCCGAGCTCGAGGACTCGGTCAAGGTCGACGAGATTCAAGGGCGACTCAAGGCGGTCCGCGAGGACGCGATCCGGCAGCTGCGCGATCGGAAGGAGCTGTTCGAGGAGGGGACGAACGTCATCCGCCTCGGCAAGCATCGCTTCTCGGTCAACCTGCAGCAGCTCGAACTGACGACGGTCCTCAAGGAGGATCGCCAGTGGTTCCATCTGACCGGCACGGCCTTCCAAGAAGCGATCGCCGATCCGCGTCTGGATGCGTCGCGTCCCTATTGGCAGCAGGAGATCGTGTCGGAGAACGCCGCGGTCTATCGAGCCGAGTATCTGGCGTGGCTGGTCCATCGCGCCGGCGATCCGTTACCGGGCGAGTCGGTGGGATTGCTCGAGCTCGAGTTCGACGGCCGCGTCGCCGCGGTCCAGCGGTTCATGGCGCCGCGATATGCCGAGGGTTACGTCAAGGGAGTGCACGATCACGACGCGGCGCTCATCGTGTCGGCGCTGCGCGACATCGACCGGCAGATCGGTCATCTGCGCTACCCGACCGCGTCTCGGACCGCCGCACGGCTCTTCTGGACCGCCGGACTGGATGACGACCGTCGTCGCCGCTGGATGGCGCGGATTCGCGGAGCGGCGACGGTCCGACAGCTCTTTCCCAAAGGGCCGACCGAGGACGATCAGCTCGAGCGCCTGGCGACCGAGATCGCCGAGTTCGTGGAGCGCGAGTCGCTGTTCGAAACGCGAATCGCTCTCGGCGCCGCCGGATTTCTGTTCGAGCAGCTCGGCGTCGCGGATCGACTGGCGGTCCACGCCCACGCGGGCCAGCTGCTGCGTGGCTTTCGAGCCCAGCTCGAACGCCGCGGGCAGCACGAGACGCTCGTCGCGTCTCTGGCCGCCTTCGACGACGATGTTGCCGGCCGGTTCCGGATGGCGCGCCGCTGGCTCGCCGGCTACGTCGCCGAGTTCGGACCGCCCGAGGAAGCGGAGTGGGTCGATGAGGTCGCCGCGGCGCTGCTCGGCGAAGGGGATCCGCCGATCCTGCACGGCGAGACGAGGCGGACGATCGAGGGGCTGCTGGGGAGCCACCCGCGATTGGAAGCGGGCCCGTATGTGCTCGACTATCACGAGTTCGTGGCGCGCGTCGAGCGGTTCCGGACCGAGGCGGTTCCCGGCTTCGAACGGTATCAGGCGCTCAAGAAGGAGCTGCTCGAAGCGAAGCGGCATGAGATGCGGCTCGACGAGTTCCGACCGCGCGTGCTGACGAGCTTCGTCCGGAACAAGCTGATCGACGAGGTCTATCTGCCGCTGATCGGCGACAACCTGGCCAAGCAGATGGGAGCGGTCGGGGACGCGAAGCGGACCGACCTGATGGGATTGCTGCTCCTGATCTCGCCGCCGGGTTACGGCAAGACGACGCTGATGGAGTACGTCGCGAATCGTCTGGGCCTGACCTTCATGAAGATCAACGGCCCGGCGATCGGTCATCAGGTGACGAGTCTCGATCCGGCCGAAGCCCCCAACGCCTCGGCTCGCGAGGAGGTCGAGAAGCTGAACCTCGCCCTCGAGATGGGCGACAACGTGATGATCTATCTGGACGACATCCAGCACTGCAATCCCGAGCTGCTGCAGAAGTTCATCTCGCTCTGCGACGGCTCGCGCAGGATCGAAGGGGTCTATCGCGGACGGACGAGAACCTACGACCTTCGCGGACGCAAGGTCTGCGTCGTGATGGCCGGCAATCCGTACACCGAGTCGGGATCGAAGTTCCGGATCCCCGATATGCTGGCGAACCGAGCCGACACCTACAACCTGGGCGATGTCGTCGGCGAACATGCTCATGCGTTCGAGCGGAGCTATCTCGAGAACTCGCTGTCGAGCAACGCGGCGCTGCAGCTGCTGCAGAGTCGAAGTCGCGCCGATCTGGACACGTTCCTGAAGATGGCCGAGGATCGCGCGCCCGAAGGGTACGCGCTGGAAGGAAACTACGCGGCGGACGAGATCGCCGAGATCGTGTCGGTCCTGCGCAAGTTGCTCCGCGTTCGAGACGTCCTGCTGAAGGTCAACGCCCTGTATATCGCTTCGGCCGCCCAGGCGGACGAGTATCGGACCGAGCCGCCGTTCAAGATGCAGGGCTCGTACCGCGACATGAACAAGCTGGCCGAGCGGATCGTCGCCGTCATGAACGACGCCGAGCTCGACACGGCGCTGATGAGTCACTTCGAGAATCAGGCTCAGACGCTGACCACGGGCGCGGAAGCGAACCTGCTGAAGTTCCGCGAACTGATGGGCTGGTTGACACCGGAAGAGCGGGAGCGGTGGGACGAGATCCGACGCACCTTCCAGCGCAACCTGCTGCTCGGCGGAGCCGGTTCGGACGATCGAGTCGGTCAGGTCATCGCGCAGCTGACGGTTCTGGGCGAGGGGCTGGTCGGCATCCGCAAGGCGCTCGACAGCTCGGCCAAGCTCCTGACGCAGACCGAACGCGAAACGCATCCCGACAAGACGCTGCTCGACCCCGATCTTCAGGCCGCGCATCACCTGGCGTCGGGCGTTCAGGTCCTCGGCGGCTTCGGCGGCCAACTCGAGGCGATTCGCAGTGCGCTCGAAGCGCTGGTGGCGGCGAACGATCGTCCGCGACCGATCGTCGTCGAGGGTTTGCCCGCAGCGTTTCCGACCGCCGCTGCGTCTTCCGCGATCCCAGCCTCGGCCGGAACGCCATCGACTAGCGGCGACGAGAGCGACGATCCGGCGGCTCGATTCGTCGGCTTGCAACCGGTCGGAGCTCAGACTCCTGGCGCACCGACGCCTCCCTCCTGGTCGATCCCGCCGTCGATCGAGATCGTCAACAAGATCCCGCGGCAGTTTCTGGACGTGATCAAGGCGCAGTTCACGGTGCTGCAGAGCTGGTGGGAACCGCTGATGCGAGCGACCGAAATGCGAGGAGCCGAAGCGGAGTCGCTCCGCGCGGCGCTGCAGACCTCGATGGCTCGCTACGACGAACTGCTCCGCAAGATCGACGGAAAGCGGTAGGCGAATCAGTGGGCTCGGGCTCGGCCTGTCGTACTGCGACCGACCCCGGTCGCAGCGATTTCCGAATTGAGGGCGCGAAGGGCCCCTGCGCTTGGCGCTTCGGGCTGGACTGTGGGCCCGGCCACTTGTATGTTCCTTTCGGATGCAAGCGGCTTGAATGAAGAAG
>CAZZBI010000142.1:0-6314 GCA_964652385.1 uncultured Pirellulaceae bacterium
CGCTGCGGGCGTTCCATCAGGCAGGGAAGGTGCGGATCGACATCCAGGACGACGGCGCCGGCATCAACCCGTCGGTGATCAAGGCCAAGGCGATCGAGAAGCAGCTCATCACGCCCGAACAGGCGATGACGATGGGGGATCGCGAGGCGATCCGGCTGATCTTCGCGCCCGGCTTCTCGACCGCCGCGGCGGTGACCGACGTCAGCGGGCGCGGCGTCGGCATGGATGTCGTACGCACCAACATCGAACGTCTGGGAGGCAACGTCGACATCGAGTCGGCGGTCGGCCAGGGGACCACCATCCGGATCACGCTGCCGCTCACCCTGGCGATCATCCCGTCGATGATCGTCCAGTCGGGCGAGTTCCGATATGCCCTGCCGCAGGTCAACATCGTCGAGCTGGTGCGAGTTCGCCCCGAAGAGATCGCGACGCGGATCGCGCGGATCAAGTCGTACGACATGCTCCGCCTGCGCGGCTCGCTCCTGCCGCTCGTCCATCTGCGTCAGATTCTCGGTGCGCCGCGCGAAGGAGCCGATGCTCGGCGGCCGCTCCACATCGTGGTGGTCGAGGCGGGACAGTTCCGCTACGGCCTGGTCGTCGACGCCCTTCACGATTCGGAAGAGATCGTCGTCAAGCCGCTCGGCCGTCACGTCAAGCAATGCGGGTACGTCGCCGGAGCGACGATCCTGGGAGACGGTCGCGTCGCACTGATCATCGACGTCGCCGGCGTGGCGACCGAATGCCGCCTGAAGAACACCGATGCGGACGAGACGTCGTACGAAGAGGTGGTCGAAGCGGATGCTTCGGACACCCTGCAGACGCTCCTGCTGTTCGCGAATCACCCCAGCGAGCAGTTCGCCATCCCGATGGGACTGGTATCGCGCATCGAGCGGGTCCTGTCGGACCAGATCGATGCGGTCGGCGGACGCGAACTGCTGCAGTTCCGCGGCCAGTCCCTGCCGCTGCTGCGAGTCGATCGGCTCGTCACCGCCAAGCCGCCCGAGGCGTGCGAGCGGCTGTACGTCGTCGTCTTCGACATCCGGGGGCGCGAAGTCGGGCTGGTCGTTCCGATTCTCGACGATATCCGACGCGTCTCGGGAACCGTCGACACCGTCACGTTCCACGAGCCGGGGATCGCCGGGTCGATCGTCATCGACAAGCGGACGACCCGCATCGTCGACCTCTACGAACTGGCTCGCTTGTCCAACAAGGACTGGTTCGCGACCGAGGAGCAGGAGACGCGGCGGCGCAAGGTCGAACGACCGCGCGTGATGCTCGCCGAGGACTCGATGTTCTTCCAGCGTCAGGTCGCCGGCTTCCTCGAGAACGCCGGCTTCGACGTGGTGACCGCGGACGACGGCCAGCATGCCTGGGAACAGCTGCTCGACGGCACGCAGGTGCTGCTGGTGATCACCGACATCGAGATGCCTCGCATGAACGGCCTCGAGCTCTGTCGAGCGATCAAGTCGCACGCGACGCTCCGAAGTCTGCCGGTCATCGCGCTCACCTCGCTCGCCGGATCGGAGGACATCCAGCGCGGCTACGAGAGCGGCGTCTGCGACTACCAGGTCAAGATGGACCGCGAGAAGCTCATCGCGAGCGTCCGCAATCAACTGCAGATCATCGGCGCCGTACCGGCGGAACAGGGAGCCCTGGCATGAGCACGACCTTTCTGCGGGCAACCAACGCCCGCCAACTGCAGCTCGCGACCTTCGCCGTCGGCGATCTGCTGCTAGGGATCGAAATCGACCGGATTCAGGAGATCAACCGTCAACTCGACATCACGCCGGTCCCCCGCGCCCCGTCGTTCGTTCGCGGCGTGATCAACCTGCGCGGCGAAGTCGTTTCGGTCATCGATCCCCGGACGATCCTCGGACTGCCGCCGGCCGACGTCACCCGCAGCTCGCGCAACCTCGTGATCCAGTCGCGCGGCGAGCTGATCGGTCTGATGGTCGATCGGATCGCCGACATCCTCAGCGTCTCGACCTCCGACATCGACGCTCCGCCGGCTCACATCCAAGGAGTCGACGGACGGTTCTTCAAGGGAGTTCACACGACCGACAAGGAACTGGTCGTGCTGATCGACCTCGACGAACTGCTCGGTGCGAAGGAGGCCTGAGAGCTCCTCGACGCACGATTCACCTTCCCCCGACCCCGCTTCCGCCACCGCAAACTCTCCGAAACGCGTTTCACAACTGGGTAATCACTTCATGAAGATCGGCACCAAGCTCACGTTCGCGTTCGTGCTCTGCGGCCTCGTCCCGGTCGTCGGAATCACGGTCGCCAACTACCTCAACGCCTCGAGGAACGCGGTTCGTCTGGCCGAAACGGCCGAAGCGAGCCTGCGCGATCGAGCGGTCCAGCAGCTGAGCGCGATCCGCGACGCCCGCGCCGACCACGTGGTCGAGTTCTTCTCGTCGACCTCCGACCAGCTCGAGGTCTTCGCCGAGGACCTGATGGTGGTCGAGGCGCTGAACGGCTTCACCGAGGCGTACCGATCCTACGCCGACGAGGTGGGGGCCGATTCGGAAGCGAACTACCGGATGCGCGAGGAGCTGTCGGGGTTCTATGTCGGCGAGTTCGGTCGCCGCTACGAGGAGCTGAATCCGGGGGAGAGCCATCGCGCTTCGGAGTATCTGGCGAAGCTGAACGACCAGGCGATCGCGCTGCAGCATGCCTACATCCGAGCCAACTCGCATCCGCTCGGCAGCAAGCATCTGCTCGACGATGCCGGTGACGGTTCGGCCTACTCCGAGCTGCACGCCAAAGTCCATCCGGTCATCCGCGGCTACCTCGAGAAGTTCCACTACTACGACGTCTTCCTGGTCGACCCGGCGGGGAACCTCGTCTATTCGGTCTACAAGGAACTCGACTTCGCGACCGACCTGACGGCCGGACCGTGGGCCGATTCGGGGTTGGCCGAGTGCTTCCGTCGGGCGCGCGCGGTTCCCAAGGGGGGCGAAGCGGTCGCCGTCGATTTCGCCAGCTACACGCCGTCGTACGAGGCGCCGGCCTGCTTCATGGGGATGCCCGTTCACGACGGTGATCGCCTGATCGGCGTCGCGATGTTCCAGCTGCCGCTCGATCATCTGTCGGAAGACCTGACCGCGCGGTCGGGACTCGGCGAGACGGGCGAGGCAATTCTGATCGGCCAGGACGGACGTCTCCGCAGCGACACGTTCAGGGACGCCGAGACGTTCAACGTCGTCAATTCGTTCCGCTCGGACCTGCGATTCGAAACCGACAACGTCAAGCGGGCGTTGGCGGGCGAGTCGGGGTGCGAGAGCAGCGTCAGCTATCTGGGTGACCGCGTTCTCAGCGCCTACGCGCCGATCGACGCAGCGGGGCTGAAGTTCGTGCTGCTGACCGAGATGACCGAGACCGAAGCGTTCGCGGCGGTCGAGGAACTGCAGCGCGACCGGGTGGCTGCATCGCGGAGCATGCTCTTCTGGTCGATCGGCATCTCGTTCGTCGCTCTGGTCGGCGTGGCGATCGTCAGCTGGTCGAGCGTCCGCTCGATCCGCAATCCGATCATGGCGACCATCGCCGCCCTGAAGGACATCGCCGAAGGGGACGGTGACCTGACCAAGCGTCTGGATGCCTCGCGCACCGACGAGCTGGGCGAGCTGTCGGGATGGTTCAACAAGTTCGTCGAGCGGGTCCAGGAAGTGGTCCGTCAGATCGCGAGCAATGCCGGCGTGCTCGGCAACGCGTCGCACGAGCTGTCGGCGACCGCCGTGCAGCTGTCGGACGGAGCCCAGCGATCGAAGAGCCAGTCGGCGACCGTCTCGAGCGCCGCCGAAGAGATGTCGATCAACATGAAGAACATGGCCGGCACCACGGTCGAGATGTCGGCCGGCATGAAGGCGGTCGCGTCGTCGATCGACGAGATGAACTCGACGATCGCCGAGATCGCCCGCAACGCCGAACGGAGCGCCACGGTCGCGGCTCATGCCGCCGAACTGGTCGAGGTGAGCAACGACAAGATCGGCCACCTGGGAAGCGCGGCCGACGAGATCGGCAAGGTGATCGAGGTGATCCAGGACATCGCCGAGCAGACCAACCTCCTCGCCCTCAACGCCACCATCGAGGCGGCTCGGGCGGGCGAAGCGGGGAAGGGGTTCGCGGTCGTCGCCACCGAGGTGAAGGAACTCGCCAAGCAGACCGCCGCCGCGACCGACGACATCCGTCGCCGCATCGAGCAGATGCAGGGCTCGACCGGCGAGGCGATCGGTTCGATCCGTGCGATCAGCGACGTGATCCGTAACGTCAACGAAGTGGCTCGCACCATCGCGTCGGCGGTCGAGGAGCAGAGCATCACGACCAAGCAGATCTCCGCCAACGTCTCGCAGACCGCAACGGCCGCCGAAGCCGTGGCGCGAGGGGTGACCGAGTCGGCGACCGCCAGCCGCGAGATCACCGAGAACATCGGCCGCGTCGATCAGGTCCTGCTGCAGACCGCCGCCGGAGCGACCCAGTCGCGCCAGGCGGGCGAACGGCTCTCGAGCCTCCCGCGCGAGATGCAGTCGCTGGTCGGCCGATTCCGCACCGAGCGGGAGGGGAGCGGCCTGGCGATGTGATCGAACGGTCGCGTCGCTCCTTCGTCTCGAAGGAGCGACGCGATCGACGGTTCGAGTCGCTTCGAGTCGCCGTGCACCACGCGACTCGGAGGCTCGGTCCCCGCGAGTCGCCCCTGACCGATCGGCGATCGCGCCGATCGCCGCTGCCCGACCTCTCACCGTACCGACTGCCCGAAAGCCCCCCGATGACGAAGCTCCGCGTCCTGGTCGTCGACGACTCGACTCTCTTTCGCAAGGTCGTTCGCGACGTTCTCGCCAAGCACCCGCAGGTCGAAGTCGTCGGCAGTGCGGTCGACGGTCGCCAGGCGCTCGAGAAGATCGCCGAGCTCCGCCCCGATCTCGTCACGCTCGACATGCAGATGCCGCAGCTGGACGGGATCGAGGTGCTGCGGGCGCTGCGAAGTCGCGGGGAACGGATCGGCGTGCTGATGCTCAGCTCGCTGACCGACCGCGGGGCTCGCGAGACGATTCAGGCGCTCGAGCAGGGAGCCTTCGACTTCATTCTCAAGCCTCAGGCGAACGACTTCGATCGGAGCCTGGCGCTCCTGGAAGCCGCGCTCCTCCCCAAGATCGACGCGTGGCTCTCGCGCACCGGCCAGTCCAAGGGGATCGAACCGGTCCGCGCCTGTCCGCTCTCGCACGGCGACGCGGCTCGCTCGCGCTCGACTCCCGGTCCGTTCGGTCGACCGCGACTGGTGGCGATCGGCATCTCGACCGGCGGTCCGTCGGCGCTCACCCGCCTGATCCCGCGACTGGAAGCCGACTTTCCCGCGCCGATCGTCATCGTCCAGCACATGCCGCCGATGTTCACGCGCTCGCTCGCCGAAGATCTGGCTCGACAGTCCCGTCTGGCGGTCGTCGAAGGGGAAGACGGCATGCCGGTCCGGCGCGGCAGCGTCTACATCGCCCCTGGCGGGCGACAGATGCGTCTGCGCGGCACCGTAACCTCGCCGTTGATCGAAGTGACCGACGACGCTCCCGAAAAGAACTGCCGGCCGAGCGTCGACTACCTGTTCCGCTCGGTCGCCGGGCTGTTCGCCGCCGATGCGGTCGCCTGCGTCATGACCGGAATGGGCGACGACGGCGCCGCAGGCTGCGCCGCGATTCGGCGGGCCGGCGGTCAGGTGATCGCTCAGGATCAATCCTCCTGCACGGTCTACGGCATGCCGCGAGCGGTGATCGAAGGGGGTTTGGCCGACGAGATCTGTCCGCTCGACGATCTGGCCGACGCGCTGGCGCGAGCCGCCGGAATGCGAGGTGTCTCGTGCAGGTGACCGCTCAGGACATCGAGGCGATCTCGGGACTGGTGATCGATCTCTGCGGCATCTATCTGGACGACTCGAAGGGCTACCTGATCGAGAGCCGCCTGGGGACGCTTGCCGAGAAGCATGGCTGCCGATCGTTCGCCGATCTGGCGAAGAAGGTCCGTTTGGGCGGGAGCCATGCGCTGAAGGACGAGGTGATCAACGCGATCACGACGAACGAGACGCTCTTCTACCGCGATACGACGCCGTTCGAGGCGTTCGCGTTCAAGGCGCTCCCGGAGTCGTTCGATGCGCGAGCCCGGTCCGGACAGCCGAATCGGCTGCGCATCTGGTCGGCCGCGGCGAGCACGGGGCAGGAGGCGTTCAGTCTGGCGATGACCATCATGGACAACATGCCCGACTATCGCCGCTACGACATCCAGATCCTGGGAACGGACATTTCGGAAAAGGCGATCGAACGGGCCAGTCG
>CAZZBI010000142.1:6324-12765 GCA_964652385.1 uncultured Pirellulaceae bacterium
CCAGTCGCGGCTGGTTCGCCGACCACGAGATCCATCGTGGCCTGACGCCGCAGCAACTGGCCAAGTACTTTCGCCCCGACAACGGCGGTTGGCGCGTGATCGACGAGGTCCGGTCGCTCGTCCAGTTCCGGCGCATGAACCTGCTGGAGCCGTTCGTTCACCTCGGCAAGTTCGATGTCGTCTTCTGCCGGAACGTCGCGATCTACTTCACCCCCGAGACGCGGGCAGACCTGTTCCGACGAATCGCCGAGGTGATGACCGAGACGGGGTACCTGTTCGTCGGCTCGGCCGAATCGCTCGGCGACCTCGGAGGGCGGTTCATCCCGCACCTGCATTGCCGAAGCGTCTATTACCGGCCCAACCTGCCGATCCCGGCCGGCCGCTGATTCGCCCACCGACCAGGCAACCACTGCGCGACTTTCAGACACTCATCGACGAACGACCGGTTAGCGGCGTCGCAGCGGCGAATTCTCTCGAAAATCACCCGACTATTCTGCCCGACAGGCCGTGCGAACGGTCGCGCGACTCGGCCGCCGCTGCCCAGCGAACAGGCAACAGCGGCGTTCTCTTCGTGAGTGGGTCGATCGCAGCGCCCGTCAGCTCAACGCAGCGGCGTCGGTTTCCACGTTCGCGGCCCGACGGCGGCGACGCTTCTTGCCAGGAGCGGCGGCCCATTCCTTGGTCAGCTGCTCGAACACCTCGGGGGACTCGTACCGCGCAATCCCCCGACCTTCCGGAATCGGACCAATCAGACCGCGGAAGAGCGGAAAGCCGCGGAGCGACAGATCGGTGCTCGAATCGTCGACTCCGATCTGCTCGTGCAGCTTCTCGAGCCGAGCGAAGGACTGGTAGTCCTTGATCTTCAGGGTTCCGTCGGTCGCACGCGTGACGACTCGAATCGTCTTCTCGGCCATGAAGGGGCTCCCTTGGCTCGCGATCGTGAATCCATGCGCTTCCCTCCATGTCCTGTGACGAGGCGGACGGTCGAGGCTCCTCCTCGAACCGCGGGCCAAGGGGGAATCCGCTCCCCCTGCCGAGTCCGATCGATCATCCCGATCGATCGCGATCCCGATGACGCCCCGTCGCTGCTCGTCGTTGCCGGGTACGTATCGGACGAGCCGCGACAGGGGAACCACATCGCCGCGTGCCGCTAGTCGTCGCGGGCGCAAGGCGTTCGACCGACACGCGGCGACTCTCTTCCGGATCCCGCGCGTCCGGTGCGACACGAGCGAGCGGCGCGCTGCGGACCGCGCCGAACGTTCCGGCGCGCCGCGACGTTTCGGCACGACGCGTGCAATCGGTCGGACGAGTCCGAGAGGCCGTCGACCGGCCGATCGGATCCCGCCTCGGCGCCGGTCGTCGCTCCCGCGACGCACGCAGCGAGTCCGAGATCGAACGTCGCTCGACGATCGATCTCCGCACGCTTCGTGCCCCTCCGGCGACTCCCCACCACGAGACGATCGAACCGCGGCTCGAAGCGCGCGCCGCGGCGCGATCGACCGTCGCCGACCGGGCGATGCGTTCATCCTTCGGGAGTCCGATCTCGATGTCACCGATCGTCGTTCGTCTGGTTTCGATCCTGTGCCTCTCGCTGCCGCTCCTCTTCTCGCGCGCCTTCGATGCGGTCGACGAGACGGCTGCGTCCTCCTCGATCGATCCGTTCGCTCCGGATGGCTATCTCGGATCGCCGCTGCCGACCTCGGGCCTCGGCGATCTCGGCTACGAACAGGGCTGGTATCTCTTTCGCCCCGGATCGATCGAGTGCCTGGTCGCCGCGGCGCGTACCGAGCTCGATCCCCCTCCCGCCGACGTGCCGTCGACCTTGACCGTCCTGATGGTCGTCCGTCGCGATCAGCCGCTCCCGGAGATCGCGGCAGCGACCGTGGACGATGAAGCGTCCGCTTCGAGCGAACCGCTCTGGCGACCGATGTCGCCGCGCGAGACCGACGCGGCCGCGGCGGCGCTGCCGTTCTCGATCGCGGGAGACGCGAGTCACCGGTACGTCGCCTTTCGCGTGCCGATCGAGCCGCAAGTCGGACCGAACCGGATCCGCCTGAAGCTCGAGCGGAACGGAATCGTCGAGACGGTCGAGGGGTGGCCGTTCTGGGCGCGACCGGTCTGCGGCGGCGATCGCTCGCGCTGATCGAACGAAGCGTCGTCCGGACCGACGGCGGCGCACCTCCGGCGCATCGGCGCGAAGCGCCGCGCCGACCGAGCCGCCCCATCGCTCGGAGCTTCAGCGCTGCGGCGCTCGCGCGATGACGCGGTGAAAGTGCAGCTTCACTTCCCGATCGACGACGCGTCGGACCCCTTCCACCAGACAGCGCGGCTCGTTGTCCTGCTGTCCGATCGCGATCGTCTCGTCGAGCGGCGTACCGGGGGCGACGCTGAAGGCGCTCTGGTGGATGATCTGATTGCCGGCATCGAGCTCCGGCACGATGAAGTGACAGGTCGCACCGAAGACGAGCATCCGATTGGCGTGGGCATCGTGATACGGCCGGATGCCGGGAAAGCCGGGGAGCAGGCCGTGATGCAGGTTGATGATCCGGCCTCCGGCGTATTTCCAGCAGGTCGCCGGCGGCAGGACTCGCATGTAGCGAGCCAGGATGACGTAGTCGACGTCGTAGCGATCGAACAGCTCGACCATCCGCTCGTCGTCGGCGTTCCCTTGCTCGTCCGCCGCCAGATGCCAGTCGACCGAGAACTGCTCGGCGATGCCGCGGCAGGCCCCGCGATTCCCGATCATCACCGCCGCTTCGGCTCGGATCTGACCGTCGCGAATCCCGCGCAGGACCGCCAGAGCCGGTTCCGGGCGCAGGGTCGTGCAGATCGCCAATCGCGGCTTGCGCCCGCTGTCCGGAGACCAGATCCGGACGCTCAGCCCCTTCAGGCGTCCGATCTCCTCCAGGTCGCGCCGCAGCGCGACCAGATCGGTCACGAGCTGGATCCGCAGCAGCATCGCGAAGACCGCCGCTTCGTCTCGGTCGTACATCTGGATTTCCGAGATGTTCGCGCCGAGGCCGGTGACGTGATGGATGATCGGATCGGCCAGACCGACATGATCGGGACCGACCGCCGTGATGATGATTTCCATGGATCGTTCGACGAGGGCAGGGAAGAGAGGGGCAGGACAGACCGTCGGCCGCACTCTAGCATGCCGCGGATCCTGTCGGGGAACGGAGTGTCGCGGCGACAGGGGGGACCGCGGCTTGTCGCTCGACGCGGCTCGGACCACAATACGCCCCGTCGATCGAGCCGGCTTGGCCGGCGGACCGAGAGACGTCGACGATCGCTCCTGATCTTTCCTTCGTGCGGAACCGCCGATGTCGTCCTCCGCTCCCCTCGCTCCTCCTCGTCTCAAGCCGCGTCGCGAAGATCTTCCGGCCGACGCCAATCTGTGCGAGTACTGCACGGCCAAGTGCTGCCGCTACTTCGCCTTGCCGATGGACACTCCCGAAACCTTCCGGGAGTTCGAGTTCGTCCGCTGGTTCCTCCTGCACGATCGCGCGTCGGTCTTCGTCGAGGACGATACCTGGTACTTGCTGGTCCATACGACCTGCAAGCATCTGCGAGCCGACCATCGCTGCGGCATCTACGAGACGCGGCCGCAGATCTGTCGCGAGTACACCACCGAGGCGTGCGAGTACGAGGACCGCTGGACGTACGAGCGGTACTTCGAGACGGCCGAGCAGGTCCACGAGTTCGCCCTCGCGATGTTCTCGGACCCCGAGAGTCCCGACTTCCGCACGCCCCCTCCCGCTCCGCTGCCGATCCTCTCGTGACGAACCCCAACCGATGACCACTCCGCTGATCGAACCGCGCACGCTCAAGGGGTTCCGCGATTTCCTGCCCGCCGCGATGATGCGGCGCGAGCGGCTGATGGAGGCGGCGCGACGCGTCTATCGCTCGTTCGGCTTCGCGCCGATCGAGACGCCGGTGCTCGAGTACCTCGAGATCCTGACGGGCAAGGGGAGCGACGAGACCGATCGTCAGATGTACCGCTTTCAGGACGCCGGCGGACGCTGGGTCGGGATGCGGTTCGATCTGACCGTCCCGCTCGCTCGGTTCTGCGCCCAGCATCACGGCGAACTCGGCACGCCGTTCAAGCGTTACCACATCGCGCCGGTCTGGCGAGGCGAGAACACGCACCGCGGACGCTATCGCGAGTTCATGCAGTGCGACTTCGACACGATCGGCACGCGGTCGATCGTCGCCGACATCGAAGTCGCCGCGGTGATCGACGCGCTGCTGCGCGAGATCGGGATCGAGCGGTTCTCGATCCGGATCAATCATCGGCAGGTCCTCAACGGTCTGCTCGATCGTCTCGGCTTGCGCGATCGGGCGACGACCGTCCTGCGGGCGCTCGACAAGCTCGGCAAGATCGACGCCGAGGCGGTCGTCGCCGAGATCGTCGGTCATGGAGCGGCGGACGAGGGGCAGGCGCGGCGGATTCTCGAGATGGTGTCGGTCAGCGGCACGAACGACGAGATTCTTGCGCAGCTCGAGCGTCTGGCCGACGGCCACGAAGGGACGCTCGCCGGAGTCGGGCAACTCCGGCAGGTCCTCGACGGCGCCGTCGCGTCGGGCGTTCCGGCCGAGCGGCTGCGTCTGGATCCGACGATCGCGCGCGGACTCGATTACTACACCGGGACGATCTACGAGACCTTCCTGGACGACCTGCCGGATATCGGCAGCGTCTGTTCCGGCGGTCGCTACGACAACCTGGCCGGACTTTACACCAAGCAGGAACTCCCCGGCATCGGCGCCTCGCTCGGCCTCGATCGCTTGTTGGCGGCGCTCGAGGAACTCGGCGCGGCCGAGACCGCTCGTTCCCCCGCCCGCATCCTGCTCGTCCAATTCGACGCCTCGCGTCTGGCCGACTACCTGCGGATGGCGACCGAGATCCGACGCGCCGGACTGGCGGTCGAGCTGTTCCCCGAGCCGAAGAAGCTCGGGCAGCAGCTCAAATACGCCGACCGCCAGGGATTCCGACTGGCGGTGATCGCCGGCAGCCAGGAGTTCGAATCGTCGATGGTCAAGGTGAAGAACCTGAAGACGGGCGAGACGCTCGACGTTCCGACAGGGGACGGCGGCGCGGCGCTGATCGGGGCGCTGCGCGACGCGCTCGCCGCCGCCGACTGAGCCCGCTGCAGCGCCGCTGGGCGACGGCGCTTCCCCGCGAGACGATTTCCATTTCCAAAGGCCGGAGCGATGTCGGACTACCGATACCAACCGCTGACCGACCAGTGGATCCTGATCGCGGCCGATCGCGAGATCCGTCCCAACGACTATCGCCCGCGTCACGAATACGCTCCGGATCGCCCCTGTCCGTTCTGCATCGGTCACGAACCGGATACCCCCGAAGCGATCGCGTTCTATCCGGCGGGGAGCGGCCTCGGCGAATGGCTCGTCCGAGTCGTGCCGAACAAGTTTCCGGCGCTCAAGCCGACACCGACCGAAGCGCCGCGACGCACCGGCCCCTGGACCGAGTTCCGCGGCTTCGGACTCCACGAGCTGGTCGTGCTGTCGCCGCGCCATGTCGAGAGCTACTCGGAGCTCGACGGCCCGGAGCGAGGGACGAGTTTCGTCGCGTTTCAGGATCGGATCCGTCTGGCATGGACCTGGCCCGACATCCGCCATGCGGTCCTGTTCCAGAACTGCCGCGTCGACGCCGGCGCCTCGATCCGCCATGTCCACTCGCAGCTGATCGCCACGTCGGTCGTCCCTCCCGAAATCGCTCGACGCCACCAGCGTCAACAGTCGCATCGCGAAGCCGCCGGACAGACGCTGCTCGAGTCGATCGTCGCCGACGAACGGCGCGAGAGGGGGCGGGTCGTGCTGGAGCGAGACGGCTTCGTCGCCTTCTGCCCCTACGCCAGTCGCCTGGCCTACGAGTTGTGGATCGCCCCGGACGAGCCGTCGGCCGAACCGTTCGAAGGGCTCACCACCGAACGCCTCGGTCGCCTTGCCGACCTGTTGCACGCGGCCGTGATCGCTCTGGAAGGAGCCCTGCCGGGGATCGCCTACAACGTCGTCATCCACCTGCCGCCGCGCGTGCCGGGCGAGACCTCGTCGGGGCACTGGTGGATCGAGCTCTTCCCGCGGATCAACAAGCTCGCCGGCTTCGAACTGGCGACCGGTTGCATGATCAACCAGGTCCCTCCGGACATCGCCGCCGGGCGGCTGAGAGAACATGTCCCGTCAGCGGGTGATCCTCGGTCGTAGTGCCTTGCCGTAGTGCGACCGACCCCGGTCGCACCGAACTGCCGTAGTGCGACCGACCCCGGTCGCACCGGTTTGCCGTAGTGCGACCGCCTTCGGTCGCACCGAACTGCCGTAGTGCGACCGACCCCGGTCGCACCGGTTTGCCGTAGTGCGACCGCCTTCGGTCGCACCGAACTGCCGTAGTGCGACCGACCCCGGTCGCACCGGTTTGCCGTA
>CAZZBI010000143.1:0-5909 GCA_964652385.1 uncultured Pirellulaceae bacterium
CAGATAGACGATCCCCAGGAAGCCGGCGACGTAGGTCGTGCCGTAACCGAGCGTGATGCAGATGACGTGCGTGGCGAGCCAGAACTGGGTATCGAGCACCGCCTGCATCACCGAGATGGTGTCCCCCGTGAGGCTCAGATTGTAGGCGATCAGCATCGTCGAGCTGCCGAGGACCGACGCGAGCACGTTACCGACGCCGATCCGAGTGAACCGCTCGAGCAGCAGCAGGATCGATGCGGCGGACCACCCGATGAAGAGCGCCGACGAATACAGATTCGTGACCGGCGGCCGCCCCGAGATCCAGATGCGCGCGACCAGGCCGATCGTCACCAACAGCACGGCGATCACCAGCACCGCGAACGCCGCTCGATTCAGTCCGCTCCGAGGGGCGGCAATCCCGAACAAGGCGACCGGGAACGCGCCGAGAAACAGGAGCGTCGCCAGATAGAACGGGGCGATCGAGTTCAGACGCCGCTCCGCCGCGACGCGGCTGATCGACGTTCCGGCCGGCAACAGTTCCGCGTAGCGGCTTCGATAGTCGGCGACCGCCGCGTCGAATGCCGCGGTGTCCGCCTTGCCGTAGGCAGCGATCATCCCGATCAGCGACTCGGCGGCCGGATTCTCGTTCAGTTCGACCTTGCCGTCGGGGAAGAGCTCCTGCAGCGGCGACGCGACCATGCCGAACAGCTGTCGCTGAGCTTCTTCGACCAGCTGCTGATCGGCCGCGCCGGGACTGCGCGAACGGATCATCTCGGCGACCTGTCGCAGCACCGGCCGATACTTCTCGTCCCGCAGCAGCCGCGTGACGACCGCGATCGACACCGCATCGACGGTCGGCGTCGCATCTCCCTCGGACGCGTTTTCGCGAGCGAACGCCACCACCTCGCGCCGCGCCCGATAGGCGATCAGCGAACTCCACGGCTTCTCCGAGTCGCCGGGATTCGGCACGGCGAGCGGCACCTGCATGGTCGACGTCATGACGGCGGCCGCCCGATTCGCCATGCTCAGCAGCCGCAGGACGTCGTCGTCGCCATCCTCGATGTCGCGACCGTCTCCGAAGAGGACCCCCAGGTTCTCGTAATCGCGCAGCGCACCGGCCAGATCCAGGAACGCCTGATCGGCCCGCTCCAACCGTTCGCGCCGCTGGCGCTTGCCGTCGGCGACGGTCGCCGCGCGGAAGATCTCGTCCTTGTGCGGTTCGAGTTCGGCATACGAGAACAGATAGTACGGCCGCTTCTTCAATCCCAGATTCGACAGGACCTCGAGATCCTGGAGCTTGAACAGGGGATAATCCGAGGCGGCGGCGCTGCGGGAAGCGACATCCAGCAGCCATTGCGTCGGGGCGATCGAGGAGCCTTGAGCGTCGCGCACCCCTTCGCTCTTGCGGATCTCGCGCAGCAGGTTGCGGGCGAGCGTGTCGAGCGGCATGACTCGGCCCCCCGACGTCACCGGCAGCTCGCCCGCTCCCGCGATGTCGAACGACGAACGATGCCGAGGCATCGCGCCGCCGATCAGGACGACCGCCGCGCCGACCGCCACCCAGGTCGGCCACCACGGTCCCGACTTGCCGGTTCCCACGCTCGACGGCGAACGATACGGGTTCCCCTTGTCCCCCGCATCGACCGGCGGCAGGGTGTCGGCAGCAAGGCGAGCCGATTCGGCCCGAGCCTTCGAGATCCGACCTCCGAGCGTCTCGGTGAAGTGCGTCAGCATGCCGATCGCCACGAGCATGCAGGCGACGTAGGGCATCATCCAACCGCTGTTGGTCACCACCTGCAGCGTCGACGCTTCGGTACCGTCCGGCAACGGATGGAAGCCGCTCTGATAGAACGTCTCGCCGCCGTAACGGAGCGGCTCGTTCATCTTGATGCTTCCCTGCAGGTCGGTCCCGTCATCGGCGCGGCGGATGCGGAACGTCGAACCGTAGTGCCGCGGCACCTCGGTGCCGACGTAGTTCTCGCGCACCACATCCAGCAGCTGGATCGTGTACGGCTTCTGCTCGCGCGGATAACGCAGCTCGAAATGCCACGTCCGTCCGTCGACCTCGATCGGATGGACGGTCGTTCCCGGCGTGAAGTGATCGCTCTGCGGCAGCAGGACGGTCGCCAGCTCCTTGCCGTCCTTCGCCAGCACGGTCGCATAGATCGCCGATACGTCGGCGCGGTTCCCCGTCTCGTCACCGGCGACCGGAGCGGCGGGAATCGGGAACTTGGCGACGCCGAGCCCCTGCGTGCACATGGGGCACGCCTGGCGCTCGGCCGGAGGCGCCCGATCGAACGGCAGCAGCTCGCAGTTCTTCATGTAACGATCGATCCGGACGTCGAACGGCAGGTCGGCCAGCCGGACGATGTTGCCGTCGTTCAGCTGCGACTGAGGAACCAACGTCTCGCGATCGACCGCCGCGTCGCTCCGATCGACGATCGCCAACTCGACGAACCGAGGATCGATGGCGACCGCCGTCTCTTCCCCTTCGCGAACGAAGATCTGCTGCTCGCGATTGGTGACGCTGACGAACAGCTCGTTGAACATCAGCAAGCCGATCCCCAGATGGATCACCACCATGCCGGCTCGCTTGCGGAAGACCATGATCGATCCGGCCAACAGCACCAGACCGCCGATCGTTCCCTGGATCAGCTGCCAGAGAATCCGGAGCGCCGAATCGTCCAGACGATGCCCTTGAAAGGCCAAGCCGCCGATCAGCAGCATCAGCGAGATCGAAGCGAGCGAGGCGAGAATCCGCAGGAGCGGCTGTCCGCCGAGCGTCTTCCAGGCGAAGCCCGCACAAACGACGCTCAGCAGCACCGTTCCCGCGACGATCGCCCACCAGAGGATGTCCCAATCGAGAATCGGGCGGTCCTGCACGCCGTCCTTCAGGCTGCCGTAAGCGATGATCATCGCGCAGACGACGACGCCGGCGAGGAAGACGAGCCAGCCGAGCGTCAGCCGCGATCCCTTGGCCTGCACCTTGAAGCGGACGAGATGCGCGGCGATCAGATTCGCGCCGAGCGCGAAGCCGAGCGCCCGACCGCCGACGAACCAGAAGCCCCCTCGCACCCCCTGCCAATCCGGAAACCAGGCCTGAGGGAAGAAGACCTTGAACGGGACCCAGACGACGAACGACCGGAAGTAGTCGTTCATCACCTCCCAGATCCCGATCTTGTCCTGAGCCAGCGTGCCGACGAGGACCAGCACGAGCGACAACGAGAACAGGAGCACGGTCAGCTTGAGCGACGCGAGTCCTTCGAGCGCTTCGCGCACGATCGAGCGCGGAGCGGCGACACGGCGCGACCCGACGGAGGCGGCCTTCGAGGGAAACTCCCGATCGGCGGGAAGCGAGGGGCTGATGGCCATCGAGGCGTTCCTGCGAGTGCGGGGGAGTCCGGCCGTGCCGGACGTTCCGGTGCGAGGCGAGCGAACGGAGTCAAACGAACGGAGTCAAACGAACGGAGTCAAACGAACGGAGGCAAGCGAACGAGCGTCGGCCAGCGCCGCTCGGCGGCGTGACCGAGCGATCAATCGGGAAGATCGAGCGATGCGAGGAACTCGTCGAACTTGGCGAGCTCGGCTTCGACTCGGGGGGCAGAACCGCGCATCCGGACGAACCACGCCACCTCGCCTCGAACGACTCGGACCGCGATCAGTCGTTCGGGAGTCATCGTGGCGGCACCGGAAGCGAGATCGATCCGTTCCGACGGAGTTCCGTCGACCGGTACTTCGACCGTCGCGGCGCGAATCTGATCCCCCGTCATCGCGTCGGCGGCGACCTGCCCGATCCAGCGTTGCACGTTCTCTTCCCATGACGAGGCGGCGGTGAGTTGCGTGACGCTGATCTGCGCCGTCCCCTCGCCCCCTTCGGTCTCGATCGTCACGGCGGCGATCGCCGAACCGGCGGACGAGACGCGCCAGCCGTCGGGCATCCGGTAGTCGACATCCGAGCGGCCTCCGCCCGTCATCGCAGGGGGCGGGGTCCGGACCGCTCCGGCGGCGTTGCGAGCCGAACGATCCGGTTCGCGGCCGAGCGCATCGAACCACCAGGTCGCCAGCCCCGCCGTCTCGCTCCGTTCGCACGCCGCAAACGTCTCGTCGGTCAGCTCGGCCGCCATCACCAGCGCCCCCCAGCGATCGAACTGCGACCGCACGAACTCCTCGACCGGAATCGCGGGCGGCAGCGGAAAGCGACGGATCACGACGCGCTGCGGGTCTTCCTTGGGGAGCGAGCGCTTCAGGTCGTCACCGACGATCGCCGGCGTCAGGCCGAAGATCGCGAGGGTTCCGTCCGGAGCGGTCTCGACCTTCCAGTTGTCGGGCGCGGTCCAGGCCGGCGTCGCGGACTCGGCTTCGAATCGCCACGACGCCAGGAAGGTGCGCAGTTCGGGGAGGGCGCGGGCCACGGTCGGCGCCGGCCCCGACACGAAGACGCTCCAGAGCGCCTGGCGCTCCGGATCGGCGATCAGCACCCCGACGACTCGCTTCGGCTTGTCGACCGACACCTGGCGGACCGGCTCGTCCCCTCCGCAACCTGCCGACAGCAGGACCGCCAGCGCTCCGAACGCCAGGACCGAGGCGCGGCGGCCGCGAAGGCCGGGGGGACGCGACGACATCGAGCGAAGCGAGTCGGTCATCGGGAAGGGGAGCCTGAGGTGGGAGAGAACCGAACGGTGACGGAAGATCGAAACGGATCCGATCTTCGATCGATCGCTTCGAGCGATCGGCGGCGGAAATCGGGAGCTGGGCGGGACTCCGTCACCCGAGAGCGACCGGAGCGGAGGGGAACCGGTCGACCGCCCCTGGGACGGATACGGTCGAACCGAGCCTGTGATTATAGGTACGCGACCGGTCGATCGGCTAATCGCGTCAGGAACCTCAGCAGCGACTCGGCCTTGCCGAGCCTCGCTCATCGGCATGCGGCGCTCATCCCGCCCCTTCACCTGCCGCCCGCAGTGCATCGGCCAGCGTCAGCTGCCCTTCGTAGAGCGTCCGACCGATGATGCAGCCGGCCGCTCCGAGCGCGGCGACGTCGGCGACATCGGCGGCGGTCGTCACTCCGCCCGACGCGATGACCGGCATCGGGACGGCGGCGACCATCGCCCGCAGCGCCTCGACATTCGGCCCCGAGAGCATGCCGTCCCGAGCGATATCGGTATAGACGAGGCCGGCGAGCGGGAGGTGAGCGAACTTGGCGGCCAGCTCGACCGCCGGCATTTCGCTCGTCTTGAGCCACCCTTCGACGGCGACCATCCCCCCTCGGGCGTCGATGCCGATGACGATCCGCCCCGGGTACTGGAGGGCCATCGCTTCGAGCCAAGCCGGATCCTGCAGCGCCTTGGTGCCGACCACCAGTCGAGCGACTCCGGCGTCGAAGTACGACGCGATCGTCTCGGCGTCCCGAATCCCGCCCCCCAGCTGCACCGGCACCTTCACCTGACGCACGATTTCGGCGACCGCGTCGCGATTGAGAGTCCCGCCGCTCCGGGCTCCGTCCAGATCGACGACATGCAGTCGCCGGGCGCCGTCGCCGACCCAGCGGAGCGCCATATCGGCCGGGTTCTCGCCGTAGACCTTTTCGCGGGCGTAGTCCCCCTGGATCAGACGGACGCACTTTCCCCCTCGAATATCGATCGCAGGCCAGATTTCCATGGTCGGTCGCCGGAAGGGTGGAGATCGATCGCTGTCGTGCCCTCGGCGCACGGTGCCGAGCCGGGCGATCATTGCACATCGAGCCGAGGTAACGCAACGGACCGCCGGGCAAGCCGCAGCCTGTCGTCGCCCGGTCGCACCGTTCTGCCGTAGTGCGACCGACCCCGGTCGCAGCCTGTCGTAATGCGACCGACCCCGGTCGCAGCCTTTGTCGTAGTGCGACCGACCCCGGTCGCAGCCTTTGTCGTAGTGCGACCGACCCCGGTCGCAGC
>CAZZBI010000143.1:6009-11538 GCA_964652385.1 uncultured Pirellulaceae bacterium
CTTTGCCCTATCTGAGGCACGGGGGATCCCTCGCTGACGCTTCGGGCTGGGAAGCGCGGGGGGACGTCGTGCGACCGCCCACGGTCGCCTCGCCGGCCCCCCCTGCCTCCTACTCCCCTTTCTTCGCCTCGACCGGTACACTCTTCGGACTGCGAGCGGATCGGCGGAGACGAACCGGAAGGTCGGTCGGCGCGGAGCGACGCCGAGAGCCGATCTTCAGTGTCCCACGACAGGTCGTCGGGACCGTTCGACCGTCGGGCGTGACGAGCCCCCTTCGCATCTCTCTCCTAACGATTTCGGGAGTTCCTTCGGTGGCCTCAGGCAAGTACTTGTTCACGAGCGAATCGGTCAGCATGGGGCATCCCGACAAGCTGGCCGATCAGATCTCCGACGGCGTCCTGGATGCCCTGCTGGCTCAGGATCCGACCAGCCGCGTCGCCTGCGAGACGATGGTGACGACCGGGATCGCGATCATCGCCGGCGAGATCACGACCAAGGCGGTCGTCGACTATTCGAACGTGGTCCGCGACGTCATCCGCGAAGTCGGCTACACCGACGACGAGATGGGAATCTCGGCCGATACCTGCGCCGTCATGGTCTCGCTCGACAAGCAGAGCCCGGACATCGCGATGGGAGTCGACGAGAACTCGGATGCGGGCAAGGCGATCGGCGCCGGCGACCAGGGGCTGATGTTCGGCTATGCCTGCGACGACACTCCCGAACGGATGCCGCTCCCGATCGCGCTCAGCCATCGGATCCTGAACCGGCTGACCGAAGCTCGGTTCTCGAAGGAAGTCCCCTGGCTTCGTCCGGACAGCAAGAGTCAGGTGACGGTCGAGTTCGACGGCTTCACGCCGGTCCGGATCGACACCATCGTCGTCTCGACGCAGCACGCGCCGACCGTCGGCCGCAAGGAGATCGACGAGTTCGTCCGCTCGGTCGTCAAGCCGCTGTTGCCGAGCGAGCTGCTGGTGGGCGAGCCGACCTGGCACGTCAATCCGACCGGCAAGTTCGTCGTCGGCGGTCCGCACGGCGACTGTGGTCTGACCGGCCGCAAGATCATCGTCGACACCTACGGCGGTTGGGGGCGTCACGGCGGCGGTGCGTTCAGCGGCAAGGACCCGACGAAGGTGGACCGGAGCGCCGCCTACATGGCTCGCCACGTCGCCAAGAACATCGTCGCCGCCGGCCTCGCCAAGCGGTGCGAAGTCCAGCTCGCGTACGCCATCGGCGTCTCGCAGCCGGTCAGCGTGCATGTCGACACTCAGGGGACCGGCGTCGTCGACGACGGCCGCATCTGCGATGTCGTCCGCGAGATGTTCGACCTTTCGCCGGCCGGCATCATCAAGACCCTCGATCTCCGCCGCCCGATCTACCGCAAGACCGCCTCGGGAGGGCACTTCGGTCGGACCGAGCCGGAGTTCACCTGGGAGTCGGAGCACCGCGCCAAGGAACTCGCCAAGGCGTGCGGCCTCGCCGCCACCGCCTGATCCGGAACCGCGCGGCCTAGGCCGCGTCCCAGTCGCCGCGCAGCCTCCTTTCGCTGCGCGGTGCCGGAGACCCGGTGATGACGCTCACCCGACGGCTCGGACCCCGCGCGATGCGATCGGAGCCCGGGCCGTCGTCGTTGACGCAGGCGATCGGGGCTCGCGGGCCGTCGGCCGCTCACCCTCGGGTTGCGGTCGACGAGCCGATCGGCGTTCTCGAAGCGTTCGAACGGAAGCGGATGTTCGGAGCGGCGCTGCTCGCCGGCTGGGGCGGCTGGAGTCTGCTTGCGCTCTGGCTTTCGGTTCGACCGCGCTCCTGGCCCGCCGACTCGACCGCCGATCTCGGCGGGTTGCTGCTGTGGCTGATCGCCGGCGCGCTGCCGCTCGCATCGCTCGGCCGACGGCGCTCATGGCGATTGTCGATCGCCGCGTTACCGGTGACCGCACTCTTGCTGCTCGGTCACGTCGGCCCGATTCTCGCCGTCTTCGCGATCGCCCTGTCGGGTCCTGCCGTCGTCGCATCGTTGCTGCTGAGTCGCGGGGTCGTCAGCAGTTCGATCGACTCGCCTCAGTCGACACGACGACCCTCGGCGCTGCCGAATCCCGGGGAGCCGGTGACCTTGTCCGTCCGTTCGGATTCGGCACCATTTCTCGACTCGGCAGGCACCACAGTCACTTCCGATGAAGAGGTCGCTGAAGCCGGCGAGGCCGAGGAGATCGGCGCCGAGGACCTCGATGAAGGGGATGAAGCGTGTGACGAGGAGGGCGTCGACGATGAGCACGCGGGGTGCGAGTCGCTGCAGCGCTGGACTCGGTTTCGCGAAGCGGGAGCGGAGCGGATCGTCGGCTCGGCGATCGTCGATCTCGCTCCGGGCGAGCAAACCGCTTGGCTCCATTTTCCGTGCTGGCCGCCGCTGCCGAGTCCGCCGCTGCTGACCCTCACCTCCGATGACCCGAGTGCGACGCTCAAAGGGGCTCAGCGCGAGCGGCATGGGTTTCGGATCGAAGTCCGACTGCCGCGCCCCACCACGTTCGAGCGACGCCTGACGGTGGAGTTCGTCGCCCTGGCAGAAGCGTCCGGCTGACCGCGAGGCCGGCGAAGGTTGCCGGCAGACGGTTCGCTCGGAGTTTCCTTGGAGAGCGACCGTGGGAAGCATTAAGCTGGGGTTCCCACCACCACCCCTCCCGCCATCGGAGTCCGAACGATGCTTTCGTTCGCCGATCCTCATCCCCGCTGGGGACGTCGCGAGTTCCTGCGGATCGGGTCGCTTGCGCTCGGCGGGCTGACGCTCCCGGGATGGATGCGAGCGACCGGCGCGACCGAAACCGATCTCGATCGTCGTCGCGCCGTGATCCTGGTCTTTCTGCATGGCGGTCCGAGTCAGATCGAGACGTTCGATCCCAAGATGACCGCGGCGGCCGAGATCCGCAGCACGACCGGCGAGGTCGGGACCGCGCTGCCGGGGATCACGTTCGGCGGCACCTTCCCCCGACTCGCTTCACTCGCCGATCGATTCGCGATCGTCCGATCGTTCCGCAGCGGCGACGGGAATCACGACATCAAGCCGGTCGTCGGGCGAGCGACTGCCGGAGCCAATCTCGGCTCGCTCTACGCCCGGATCGTCGGCAGCAACGATCCCACCTCCGGCATGCCGCGCAATGTCGCTCTCTTCCCGCGCGCCGTCGACGACCGGGCTCAGCCCGCCGTCACCGATTTCGGCAACTTCGCCTCGACCGGCATGCTCGGCGGCGCCTGGGCGCCGTTCGTGCCGGGAGGGGGTGGAGAAGCGCAACAGTCGATGACGCTGCAGTACGAGCCGGCTCGGCTGGAGGATCGCCGCAGTCTCTTGCGCGGCCTCGATCGCCTGAAGCAGCAGGCCGATCTCGCGCGCCTCGGTCCTGCCGATCGGTTTCGCGAACAGGCGTTCTCGACGATTCTCGGCGGCGTCGCGGAAGCGTTCGATCTCCGTCAGGAGCGGGCCGAGACGATCGCCGCCTACGACACCGAACGGCGACTGGACGTCTCGGCGATCAGCCGTCGCTGGAACAACCACGCCAACTACGTCGACAACGCCCGCTCGCTCGGCAAGCTCCTGCTCATGGCTCGGCGCCTGTGCGAACGAGGGTGCGGTTTCGTCACGGTGACGACCAACTTCGTCTGGGACATGCACTCGGACATCAACAACGCCGGTGTCGAAGAGGGGATGCAGTACATGGGCCCCCCGCTCGATCATGCCCTGGCGACGCTGATCGAGGATCTCGAAGCGCGCGGCCTGACCGATCGGATCCAGGTCGTCGTCACCGGCGAGATGGGGCGGACGCCGCAACTGAACGCCGGCGGCGGGCGCGATCACTGGGGAGGGCTGACGCCGTTGCTGATGTACGGCGGCGGAGTCCGCGGCGGGCAGGTGATCGGTCAGAGCACCCCCGACGCCGGCCATCCCGCGTCGGAACCGTACGAGATCCCGCATCTGGTCGCGTCGATCATGCACTCGCTGGTCGACATGGGACAGCTTCGGTTGACGACCGGCCTCCCCGATCCGCTGCTGCGAGCGATCACGGCCGCCGATCCGATCCCCGGCCTGTTCGGCTGACCGAGTCGCCTTGGCGAAGATCCGTCCGCCGCCGAGCAGCCGCGTTCGTCGTCCGGCGACATCGGCCTGTTGTTACACTCAGCGAGGGCTGGTCCTGACCATGGAATCGTGCCGCACGATCTTTCGTAGGCGTCGCGAAACCACGGGAAGGAGGTCCCCTTCGACGCCAACGCCTTCCGCGAGCCTCGTGCATGAATGCGCGTCGTTCGTCGCGATCGATCCCCGGCGTCTCGCAGGGCTTCGTGTCCTTCGTGTTCTCTGTGGTAGGGAAGCAATTTCTTTCCACGGCGTTTGCAGAAAGCAGGGAGAGCGATTCGTGCGGCTCCGTCACCCCCTTCCGTTCGGAACCATCCGATGCCTCGGGACGTGACCGCGGCACATTGCCCCTTGCTGATCCTCGTTCCGACTCGCCTGGAACGACAGCATCTCGAGCGACGAGTCGCGGCACGCCTCGCGGCGAACGCGGTCTCGGCCGATGCGATCCGCTGGAGCACCGTCGGCTTCGGCCCGACGGTTGCCGGAACGATGGCGCTCGAGGCGCTCCGACAGTACGCCCCGCAACGAGCGATGTTGGCCGGCATCGCCGGCTCGCTCGACGAGCGATTCCCGATCGGTTCGATCGTCGAGCCGGACGAAGTGGCGATCGAGGGGATCGGCGCGTGGGTCGACGGCAAGCTGATCGGACCGGACCGGCTCGGTTGGCGATTGTGGGAAGGGGACTCGGACGAGCCGCCGTCGACCTGCGGCGAGCTGATCCTATCGCTGGACGCCGGACCCTTCGGCCGCTCCCGCCGTGACGGCGACTCGCCGTCGAGTTCGAGCGGGGCCGAGTCGCCGGTGGCGATCCTGACCGTCTGCGCCGCGAGCGGTTCGCGCGAACATGCGAGCGCGCGCCGCGAGGCGTTTCCGCGAGCGGTCGCCGAAGAGATGGAGGGGCACAGCGTCGCCGTCGCCGCCCGAGTCGCCGAGGTCCCGTTGACGATCGTGCGCGGGATCTCGAACATCGCAGGCGAGCGGGACAAGCGTCGGTGGCGGATCGACGCCGCTCTCGATGCCGTTGCCGATCGACTTGCCGAGATGATCGGCGCGTTATCGGTGACGGAACGCTCAGGTCCCTGAGGCAGCGCTTGCGGATGCTCGTCGCGCGCCCGTCGATCGATCCCCTTGCGCGAAACGTCTGACGATGACCACCGTTCGACTGGGCATCTCGACCTGCCCCAACGACACGTTCGCCTTTCACGGCCTGCTGACCGGCGCCGTCGATCGGCGCGGCGTCGACTATGCGATCGAGCTGCTCGACGTGCAGGAGCTGAACGAAGGATTGGCGGCCGGAGCGTTCGATGCGGCGAAAGCGAGCTTTCACGCAGCGATCCGGATGTCCGATCGTTACGGCGTCTTTCGGAGCGGCTCGGCACTCGGGTTCGGAGTCGGCCCGTTGTTGCTGGCGG
>CAZZBI010000143.1:11548-12746 GCA_964652385.1 uncultured Pirellulaceae bacterium
GCTTGGCACGACCTCGGCGGAAACCATCGCCCCTTTCGCGTCCTCTGTCCCGGCGAAGCGACGACCGCGCATCTGCTGTATCGCCTGTTCTACGGCCGCGGCGAAATCGCTCAGGTCGTCTTCTCCGACATCATGCCGGCGCTGCGCGACGGGACCGCCGACTATGGCGTCTGTATCCACGAAGGGCGATTCACCTGGGCGCAACAGGGGCTGACTCGGATCGCCGACCTGGGCGAACTGTGGGAGGCGAAGACCGGCGTTCCGCTGCCGCTGGGAGGGATTCTCGGGCGAACCGATCTGCCGGCGGAGCTGTTGGAGCGGATCGGCCGGACCATCGGCGACTCGGTCCGCTTCGGCCTGGCGCATCGCGACGAGACGTTGCCGACGATGCGGCGCTACGCTCAGGAGTTCGACGACGAGGTGCTGATGTCGCATGTCGACCTGTACGTCAACGACTGGACGGTCGACCTGGGGCCGGTCGGAGCGGCAGCTCTGGCGAAGCTGGACGAACTGAGCCGAGCCGCCGGTCTGATCCCGAACGACCTGCCGCCGCTGAAGATCCTGATCGACTGAAGTCCACCTCGTTGCCCCCTCCGCGCCTCCCAGCCCGAAGCGCCAAGCGCAGGGGTCCTCCGCACCTCTCCCGACGCCCCACTCCGCGCCCTCACCTCGAACAGAACGCGCCGCCCCACGTAGGCCCGCGTCGTCCCCGACGCGCGGCAGAGCGAACTCCGGTCGCTCGACTAGCTCCGCAGTGCGTCCGGCGGCGCCGTCGCACCCCCGCGGCTCGGGACGAGCCGGGGCTACGCTGCGGCGAGCCGTCACGAGAACGCGCCGCCCCACGTAGGCCCGCGTCGTCCTCGACGCGCGGCAGAGCGACTCCGGTCATTCGACAAGCCCCGCAGCGCGTTCGGCGGCGCCGTCACACACCCGCGGCTCGGGACGAGCCGGGGCTACACAGCGGCGAGCCGTCATGAGAAAGCGCCGCCCCATGTAGGCCCGCGTCGTCCCCGACGCGCGGCAGAGCGACTCCGGTCGCTCGACAAGCTCCGCAGTGCGTTCGGCAGCGCTGTCGCACCCCCGCGGCTCGGGACGAGCCGGGGCTACGTTGCGGCGAGCCGTCACGAGAACGCGCCGCCCCACGTAGGCCCGCGTCGTCCCCGACGCGCGGCAGAGCGACTCCGGTCGCTCGACAAGC
>CAZZBI010000144.1:0-7081 GCA_964652385.1 uncultured Pirellulaceae bacterium
CCGCATGTCGGTGGGCTCGAGATCCTGAACGAGTTGCGAGAGGATGCGTCGACGGCCCACGTTCCGGTCATCATCCTGACCGCCTCGACCGACCAGGAGACTCGAACGGCGGCGTTGCGCAGCGGTGCGAACGACTTTCTGAACAAGCCGATCGATCCGAGCGAGCTGGCTCCCCGAGTCGGCAATCTGCTCGTCTCGAAGCGGCATCGCGATCGATTGCAGGATCACGCCTTGGAGGTCGAACGGGCGGTGCGCGAGCGGACGGCGGAGCTCGAGGCGTCACGTCGCGATCTGCTGCACTGCCTGGCACGAGCGGCGGAGTTCCGGGACGACGATACCGGTCATCACGTTCTTCGAGTCGGCCGTTATGCGCGGCTGATCGCTCAGGCGATCGGCATGGACGCGGAGTACGTCGATCGGATCGAACAGGCGGCTCAGCTGCACGACATCGGCAAGATCGGCGTCCCCGATGCCGTCTTGAGGAAACCGGGGCGTCTGACCGAAGAAGAGTTCGGGCTGATGCAGAAGCATGCCGGACTGGGCAAGCGAGTCCTGCAGAGACTGTCGCCTCAAGAGGAATCGGCGCTGCGACATCACGCCGACATCGGTGCCAAGGTCCTGGGGGTCGCCAAGAGTCCGTTGCTGGACATGGCGACGCGGATCGCACTGACGCATCACGAGTGGTGGAACGGGAACGGATATCCGCTCGGCCTGAAAGGAGACGACATTCCGCTGGAAGGTCGGATCACGGCGGTGGCGGACGTCTTCGACGCGCTGAGCACGAAGCGCTGCTACAAGAACGCGTTTCCGATCGATCGCTGCTTCGAGATCCTGCGCGAGGAGCGCGGGACACATTTCGATCCGCGCGTGATCGACGCGTTCTTCTCGATCCGCCCGGCGATCGTCGAGGTGCAGATGCGGTACGCGGACGATCTGTGATTCGATCGGTGTTCGGATCGAGTCGCCGACGGACGAATCGCTACACTGTCGACTCGTCGAGCGAAGGGAGCGGCCCGAATCGATCGACGATCCTCGATGGCGTTCGATCGATCCGATCGGATCGGCACGCCGCGAGCGAACCGAGCAACGAGGCGAACGGCGAGCGATGTGGGGGATCGAACTCATCGTCATGGGGGCGATGATCCTGTTCAACGGCGTCTTCGCCGCTTACGAGATCGCGCTCGCTTCGATCAGCGTCTCGCGACTGCATGCGTTGGCGGCGAGCCGAGTGCGCGGAGCCGCTTCCGCCGAGTACATGAAACGGAACATGGAGGGGAGTCTGGCGGGGGTGCAGCTCGGCATCACGCTGGTCGGAGCGGTCGCCGCGGCAGTCGGCGGCGCCGGGGCCGAAGAGAAGATCGCGCCGCTCCTGCAACGCACCTTCGGCCTTTCGGGGGCGATCGCCGACCTGCTGGCGATCGCGACGATCGTCGCTCCGCTGACCGTCGTCACGATCATCTTCGGCGAGCTGATTCCGAAGGTCTTCGCGCTTCGCAACAAGGAACGGGTCTGCCTGCGTCTGTCGCCGGCGATGCACTGGTTCGTGCGGGCAGTCTGGCCGATCGTCGGAGCGCTCGAGGGGTCGGTGACCCTGCTGATGCGGCTGGCCGGTCGTTGGTTCGGGGATCGGATCGAGAACGGCGAAAGCGAGTCTTCGGAGCTGCATGAGCTGCATGCCAGCGTCGCACTCGCTCGCACGTCGCGACTGATCGGGCCGCGCGAAGAGAAGATCATCAAGGCGGCGGCCGCTCTGTCGCATCGGCCGCTGCGCGAGGTGATGCTGCCGGCGGAGTTCATGAGCATGCTCCAGGCCGATGCGTCGCTGGGCGAGGCGCTGATCGCGGCGCATCTGGACATGCACACGCGGTTTCCGGTGGCCGAGCGCGGGGGAGATCCGCAGAGCGTGATCGGCTACGTCAACTTCAAGGACCTGGTCGCCTTCCTGCGACTGGCGCCGCGCGAGACGACGGTTCGAGGGATCGCGCGGTCGATCCTGCGACTTTCGGCGAGCGAGCCGGTAGCGACCGGCCTCGAACACCTGATCCGCGAACGGACTCATATCGCGTTGGTCGAGGAAGGGGGCGGAAAAGTCGTCGGCATGGTGACGCTCGAGGACATCATCGAAGAGCTGGTCGGCGACATCGAGGACGAGTTCGACAGTCTGCCGATCCATGTGGTGCGAGCGGGGGGCGCGTGGGTAGTCGGCGGAGGGGTCGCACCCGACAAGCTGCAGAGCGCGACCGGACTGATGCTGACGATCGACGGTGACGATCGACCGATCCGGCACCTGAGCGATTGGGTGATCCGCATGCTGGGACACGCACCGCACGGTGGCGAGGTGATCGAGCGGCAAGGGCTGCGAGTCGTCGTCAGGAAGGTCCGGCGACAGATGGTTCAGGAGGCGCAGATCGAGAGCGCGACGCCTGACGATCCGCCAGCATCGTCGTCTTGAACGGTCAGCTCGGCGGACCGACGAGACGGCAAATCGCTTCGCGTCCGTGTGATCGTTGCCCGCCCAGCGGTCGAGATGATCGTTCGGTTCAAGCTCTACGACGCGACCTCTCGCAGGCACTTTCGCCAAGGATCGGCTTACCAGAGTGCCGGATCGGCGAACGCCGCGGAGCACGTGCAGGGCCCCGACAGCACGGTCCACGGTTCGTCGACGAGTGCCAGTCCGATCCAACCTTCGGGGCGCGAAAGGGGATAGGGGGCCCTGATCTCGTCCGGCGAGAGCGTTTCGAATCCGACTCTAGAGTAGAACGCCGGATCGCCGTAGGTGATGACGAACGCGACGCCGCGCGAGCGGAGTTCGTCGAGCGCGAAGCGAATCAGCCCCTGGCCGATGCCTTGCCGCTGACGGTCGGTTCGGACCGCTAACGGCGACAAGAGTCGCACGGCATGCTCGGTCGCGAAGTGCAGCGGGCTGAACAGAACGGCGGCTGCAATCCCGGTCGCATCGACCGCCACGAAACCGCAGCACTCCGGGTCGGCCGGTTCGGCGAGCAGCTCACGCACCAGATCGCCCACGATTCTCCCTTCGTCCGCTCCTTCCGACCGAGCGAAGACGTCACGAAACAGCCGTTCGACGAGCGGCGCATCGAGCGGTGCCAGGGAACGGCATTGCATCGGTAGAGTTCCGGTCGAGCAGGGGGGCGAAGCGATCGGCGAAGCGCAACGGAACGGAGACTGTTCCGAAGGTCCAGCGTATCCGACGCGATACAGGCTCGGGAAACGAGCCTCCCGACCGAAATCCCCAGGTTCCGACGCGGCGCACGTCACCGGATCAACGGACAGACCTGCGCGGAGTTTCGGGTTCGTCGAGGTGCCTAGAGCTCCCGAAGTCCTTATTCTGGCGTCTTTCCCAATGCCGGCTCGGGTCCACGCTCAAGTGCTCCCGCGAGAGACCAGACATGACCGACTTCGAATCCGAGAGCCGTGAGGTGGGGGAACGTTGGCAAGCGTTGCGGGAACGCGCCGCTCGGCTCCTGGCGACTCCGATCTGGCGGTGGACCGATGCGGAGATAGGTCGACAGTTCGAACTTCTGACGTCGGATGCGGCCGAGGTGCTCGCGCGCTGCGATCTCGTTTGGGGACCGGAATGGCGCGACGATCTGGAGAGGAGCTCCGGGAGTCTCGAGAGTTGGATCGAGGAGCGTGTCGCGGTCGAACGGGTGCGTCAACAGACGGAACTCTGCCAAGCGGCACGGGAGCTCGCGGCTCGATTGCGAGCCGTCCGTCTGACGCATCCGTCTCCTCGCTTGTCCGCGGTGGCCGAGTCGATTCGCGGCGAAGCGATCGAAGCGCTCGATTCGATCGGATCGTCGGCTATCGGGACGACCGATTCTGCGGACACCCGCGCGTGCCTCGACGAGTTGCTCCAGCGCCTCGCGACGCCGATCGAATCGTGGCGCGCTGCGGCAGGATCGAAGCTCGGTTCCGGCTTCGACGAGCTGACTGCCATTCTGCCGACGATGTCGATCGAGTGGTCGAGCGGTTCGAGCCTCTCGACCGAGTCGATCGAACGAAGCGGCGTGGTCGAACCGTCGTTCGGTGCGGCTGACGAACCGAACGAGAAAGCGTCGTTCTTGCTGGTCGCGGACCGATCGGAAGCGACGGTCGAGCGGCCGATCGCCTCGGCGTATGCTCACGATGCGCCGAGCGGGGAGGGGCTCATGCCCCTCGATGTCGGCGAGACGGTTGGCGAGGTCATCGCGTCATCCGAACTGTCGATCCAAGAGGTTCTCGAAAACCACGAGAGGATTGATCCTCGACGGGATGGTACGAGCGAGCAGGAACTCACTGTTCCTTCAGTCACCGATGTGATCGCTGCCGAGGAACGGACGGTCGGTCGGACCGACGGCACGATGATTTCGACCAAGGAGTCGATCGAGACGCCGATCGAGGTCGAACTTACCGGTGACGAAATCCAGAGCGACAACGTCAGCATCAACCGACTCGGAGAAGAGCAGGACGAAGCAGCGGAGTTGTCGCCGACGACCGCTCCGAGCGCGACCGATTCGAGCGAGAACGAATCAGCAACGCACCACTTCGAGGCGACCGACTCTACGACGATCGAATCCAGGACGAAGGAGTCGCTGACGAGGGAGTCGTCGGAGGCTGTGGATTCGCACGCTATCGAGTCGCAGGTGGCGTCGATCGACGCTCCGTCCGCCGTCTGGAAGTTGCTCGCCGAGGGGCGTTGGTCGCTGGCCTATCATCTGACCGCCAGTCGGTTCTTTCCCGTCGACGCTTCGGTGCCGTCGGCATCGCTGCTCCGATTCCTGATTCTCTCCGAGACGCTGCGCTCCGCCGACGATCCGGTCGTGCAGGATCTTCAGCAGGCGATTCTCGAGCTCAGCGATCTGCCGGAGGCCGAGACGACGACTTCCGGATCGCTGGCCGTTCGCCTGACGGCTCAGGTGGCAGCGCTCCGGACGACGATGATCACGCCGGCCATCGACTCGGTCGTGCTGCTCGATCTCCCTTGCCCGCTGGAGCGAATCTGCCCGTCGCTCGACCGACTGCGCGAGGCGGTCCGGACATACGGTCAGCTTCGACTGACGGTCGACACGTCGGTCTTGGTCGGGCTGCTCGATCGGGATGCGTGGAACGAGGCGTTAGCCGAAGCGAAGCGAGAGCTTGCGCAGCGACTGGGAGCAGAGCGGCGATCCAAGGTCATCTACTCGCCGGCGACCGACGTCTGGCATTCGTGGCTCGGACCGAACGGGTTTATCGGTCGGCTGGTCGAGAGGATCACCGATGATCGACTGTCCGACTCGTCCGAGGCGGAGGTATGGCTTCGCGAGTTGGAGCGCGAGAAGGAGACCGATCGGCGGATTCGCGAGACCGACCAGCAGCTGCGCGGACGCGATTCGGATCGCTTCATGATCGAGGCGCGGGCTCGCCGGGCGTTGAGAAAGAAGGTCGAGGAGTTCGGTGCCGGAATCCGGCGGTGGCTCCGACTGCGCGAATCGGAACCGGGGCGCCTCGGATCGCATCGTCAGTTGGCGGTCGATCAGGTGCGTCTGGCGGCGATGCGTAATCTCGAACCGGCTCGCGCCGAACTGACGGCGTTGCGCGACGATCGGTCGACCGCGGTCGAGCTCGCCTGTGCCGCGACCGTCGGGCTGCGGATGTTGGATCGTTTCGCGAGTCTGTTTCGACAGGACAGAACCGAGTCGCCGGGAGATTCCGAGCCGCGCAGCGACGTCGATTCGCAGACGGAGGTCGATCTCCAGGGGACGTCGGATCGGCTTTCGGTGCTGGACGTCGATCTGCCGACCGTGTCGGGGCTGGATCTCAGCGACCGGTTGCCGAGTGATTCGGCCGATGCCTATCGCCGTCTGCTGTCGGCGGCGTCGAAGCCGGTCGACCTGCGTCGAGCGTTTGCCGAACGGATCGAGGAAGGGGACCTGCATTCCGCTTCGCTCATCGCGGCTCGGGCCGATCGGGAAGAGGGTGGCGTCGAGGGGACGCGTCAGCGGGCGAAGCGCCTGCAGGAGGCGCGCGAGACGTGGCGACATCGGATCTTGGGAGAACGGGACGAGCTGAGGGAGCACCTCGAAAAGGCGGTGATCAGTCTGGTCGTCTCGGACGCCGATCGGAACGAGCTTCAGGCAATGCTCGAGTCGATTCCTCGAAACTTCGGTGAAACGAGGCACTTCGCGCCGCTGCGCCGTTCGCTCCAGCGAGTCCGCGAGCGGATGGCCGAGCTTCAGTCGCTGGCGGAAGCCAAGGCGCGGCGCATGCTCGACGAGACGGTCTTTCCGCAGGATCGCGCGGAGGATCGGGAGCGGATCGAGAGGCTGCTGCAGTCGGGTGAACTCGGGACGGTCGACGAGTATCTGCATCTGGTGCGCGAGGGAGAACCGCTGCCATCGGCCAAGGACGGCGAGGACGACCTGTACCGCCGCTTCGACGAGTTCTTTCCCGGTTTCACGTCGGAGTTCCATCGCTGGGCCGAATCGGATCGCGGCTCGGTCGGCACGCGGTTCATCGGGCGAGTCGAGCAGGGGCACGTCATCGGGCCGCTGAACTGCGCCGAGGTCCCGGGCCCTTACCGCCAATCGGCCGGTGCCATGCTCAGGGGGTGGCACAAGCTGAAGACCGACGCCGGAGGAACGCTGCGCCAGGGGGAGATCGAGGAGGCGCTGCGCCATCTCTTTGCTGCGCTCGGCTTCGGTTCGCCGCGCGTCGAACTGCAGGAACCGATCGCCGGTCAGGTCACGGCACGACTGACGGTCGACCCGTGGGCCGATCCGAGCCTGTGCATCGTTCCGGCCTACGGATCGCAGTCCAACGGCGTCTATTCGGTTCTGGCGGTGCAGCATCGGCCGACCGCCAGCGACATCATCCGCTACGTCCGCATGATGTCGCAGCAACACCCGATTCTGGTCCTTTTCCTGGGGCGGATCGGCGATCGCGAGCGACGCTCGATCGCCGAGCAGGGGCGGAACGAGCGGATCTCGTTTCTGCTGATCGACGAGACGCTCGTGGCTCGACTGGCGGCCGAGCGGCGGACTCGACTGGGAGCGATGTTCGACTTCACGTTGCCGTTCGCGTTTCTCGCCAATCTCTATTC
>CAZZBI010000144.1:7091-12652 GCA_964652385.1 uncultured Pirellulaceae bacterium
TTCTTCGGTCGCGATCAGGAGTTCGTGACGTTTCTCGATCGCAACCGCACGCTCCTCCTCTACGGCGGTCGGCAGCTCGGCAAGTCGGCGTTGCTGCGCGAAGTCGCGCGGCGGAACCACGATCCGGCTCGAGGGATGATCGTCCTGTGGATCGACCTCAAGAATCGAGGGATCGGCACGTCTCAGCCGGCCAAGGATCTCTGGACCCTCATCGGTCAGGAGCTGCATCGCGCCGAGGTGCTGCGGTCGCACATGTCCAACCAGGACACGATCATCAACAACGTGAGGGCCTGGCTGGAAGGAGACCGGGCGCGACGGATCCTGCTGTTGCTGGACGAGGCGGATGCGTTTCTGGAACAGGACGGACGCCCCGTCGACTCGTCCAAGAACGCGTTTCCGGTCCTGTCGAGCCTGAAGGGGCTGATGTTCGATACCGATCGTCGGTTCAAGGTCGTCTTCGCCGGTCTGCACAACGTCCAGCGGGCGGCTCGCGACGCCAACACGCCGATCGCTCATCTCGGCACGCCCGTCAACATCGGACCGCTGCTCGACAACGGTCAGTGGCGGCATGCGAAACGGTTGGTCGAGCGACCGCTGGCGGCGCTCGGGTTCCGTTTTCGGACGCCGGACCTCGCGATGCGGATCCTGTCGCACACGAATTACTACCCGTCGCTGATCCAGATCTTCTGCCGGCATCTGCTGGCGTATCTGATGGGAGACCGTTCGAAAAGTCACGACTGGCGCACGTCGCCACCGTACGTCATCACGTCGGAGGACATCGATCGGATCTACCGCGATCCCGATTTTCAGCATGAAGTGCGGGATCGTTTCGAACTGACGCTCAACCTGGACGAACGCTATCGGCTGATCGCGCTTCGGATCGCGCTGGAGTGCGGCGAGTCGGGTTCGCACGAGGCAGGGGAGATCGCCCCGGGGGACATCGTCCGCGGCTTCGACGTCCGATGGGTCCGCAGCGAGTGTCTGATGCTCTGGCGCGCCGGATTCGAAGTGGACCCGAGCTACGATCAGTTCCGGATCATTCTCGACGAGATGGTCGGTCTCGGCGTCCTCCGCCGGATCGGCAGCGAGCGGTACACCTTGCGCAGCGCCAATGTGCTGCGTCTGTTGGGTTCGGTCGGCGAGATCGAAGGAAAATTGCTCGACGTCATCGGGAGCAGCGGTCCGCCGGTCTACGAGTCGAGTACGTTCCGTCGCGCACTGGATCCGCACGGAGCGTGGAAACCGAGCCCATTGACCGCGGAGCAGGAGGGGGTGCTGCTCTCGCGGTCGAACGGCGTGGTGGTACTGGCTGCGAGCGTTCCGGCCGGTCTGGACGATCTGCCGATCGCCATCGGCGCTCTCGAACGCCCCGAGGTCCGGATCGAGTCGGGGTCGGGGTTTACCGATTCAGTCGCGTTCGACGAATGGCTTTCGCGTGTCGACGCGTCGAAGCCGGACGGGCTGACGTTGGCGGTCGTCGCTCCCGGCTGGGACGTGTCGTGGGTTCGCTTGTCCGCGGAACGGCTGGCTCGCAAGACGACCTCGCGCCGCAGCTTCCTGCGAATCGTCTTTCTTGCCGATCCGTATGACTACTGGCGACTGGCCCAGTCGCCGGTCGACGATCCGATCGTCCGCGAGCTGGCGGTCCGTCCGTGGATCGACCGATCGGTTCGGCAGTGGCTCTTCGACAACGCGTTCAGCGCCGAAGCGCTGCAACCTAGCGGGGTCGCGGAGATCATGGAACGGACCGGCGGATGGCGTCTGATGCTCGAGCGGTTCGGCGAGGTGTATCGATCGGATCAGACGTTGCAGTGGCGAGCGGCGCTCGCTCGGATCGCACTCGACTCGAAAGAGACGTCGTTTCCTTCGGTCCGGCTGAATCTTCCGGAGCCGGCTCGACGGGCCTTCGCCTTGCTCGCCCAGTTCGGTCCGCTCGACGGCCGGGATCTGATCGGCGAGGATCCGAGTCTCCACGGAACTCTCGAGACGCTGGCGCGCTGGGGGGATCGACTCGGTTTCCTGACGATCGACGACGAACGCCTCCGGCTGGATCGTTCGATCGAGTTCTGGACGTCGGAGGTCGGTTCGACGTGACCAGTCCCTGGCAGCTTCCCGGACCATCTCGATTTCTGGAAGGATGTCGCCGCCGGCTGCTGCGCGGCGTCAGCCTGATCCTGCCGGTGTCGCGTCGTCTGCCGACCGGATTCGAGTCGGCACTCGAACGCGCCTTGCGCGACGATGACGACTATCGCTGGATCGGTTTGGCGGCGGATGATTTCGCGGCGAACACCCCGCTGGGATTGGCGGGCGAGATCGCCGCGCGATTTCTGCAGGACGTGCGTTACGTCGAATCGTTCGACCGACTGATCGAACGCCTCGAGCGGTCGCTGCTATTCGTCGACGCGACGGAATCGACCGATGCCCGGACCGAGTCGTGGCTCGAGTTCGTCGAGCGATTCCGGTCGGCCAACCACGCGCTGCCGGAGCATGAGCGATCGCTGACCGTGCTGCTGATCCGCGACGACGATCGCGACCTGCGCCCCGAAGTCGGACTCGAACGGATCTTCTGGCGAGGTGCGGTCAGCCGACTCGACGGACTCGTGCTGGCCGAGTCGCTTCGCGGTCTGCACGACGAGTCGATCTGTCGACGGCGGACCGCCGGTTCGATCGCCGCGGCGCTGGCGGGCGCCGATCTCGACCTGCTGACGGAGATCGCCGACGACCCGTTGCATCAGCTGATCGAGCCGAGGGAACGGCTGACAGCGTATGCCGAACGTCGAGGGTTCGATCCGAACGAGTCTCCGTGTCGCGCCGCAGGGACACTGGAGTCGTTCGACGACGAGACACGTCCCCATTCGGCATGGCTGGCCGTGGCCGAACGGGATTACGAGTTGCGGCATCGGGTCTGGCAGGGGGAGCTGCCGGTACTTCTGCCGAGAATCGAATCACGCCGACTGGAACTGATCGACCAGGTGCGATCCTATCTGACTTGGCCACTGGAAGGCCCCGCGGGAACGATCGCCGATCCGTTCGACCTCGAGGTCGGCGCGATGGACTTCTTTCTGCGCCGCAGCCGCGCGCCGGTCACGCTGAAGAGCGAGATCGCCAGGATGCGACAGATCCGCAACCTGTTGGCTCACTCCGAAACGGTCCCGGAAGAGTTGATCGACTGAAGGGAACGGGGGCTGACTTACAGGCTGTAGCGCACGGCGGCCGATACCGACGGACGCAACCCGAGAATGCGAGGGAGATGACGTTGATGGAGATCCGAACGAGCGACTCGCGCCTATCGAAACCAGGCGCGCCGGAGTGGTTCACCGGCGAGGTGATGCTGGAGCCGTTGTTCGAACCGCATCCGCCGGCTCGGGCGGCCGGAGTGATGGTCCGTTTCGCCGCTCGGGCTCGCACGGCGTGGCACACCCACCCGCTCGGCCAGACGCTGATCGTCACTCGCGGACGCGGGCGCGTTCAGGTCTGGGGAGAGCCGATTCGAGAGGTCGGTAGCGGCGACGTCATCTGGTTCCCTCCCGGCGTCAAGCATTGGCATGGTGCCGGCCCGGATGACGCGTTTCAGCATCTGGCGGTTCACGAGGCGCTCGACGGCCGAACGGCCGACTGGCTCGAACCGGTTTCCGATGACGAGTACGACGCCGGCCCGTCGTGTGACGGCTGACGCGGCGTTGGGGCGACGGCAGTGTTGCGGTCCTTGAAGCTTGTCGGCGGGAGCGGTGTCGGCATCCATCCGACCTCGGGCTCGGAGAGCCCGTGGCCACGTGGTCCCGGCCACGCCGTGGCCGAGGCTAGGTTTCGCTCCCACGCCGAACGAGTTTCCTGGCGGGATTGGTGTCGACTCCGAACGAGGCATTTCGAGAGCGAACTCGCTCGGTAGAAGAAGAGAGACCGATTCGGCGAGCGTCGTGTCTTGCGGCAACGCGCAGGGCGTTGTCGCCCTGCTGCGCGTCGCGGGCATCGAGCTCATCGGCTTTCGACCGCGATCAGCGCTTCTTGTCCGACACGACCGTCGACTTCCTGCGTCGACTCGGTGCACAGAGCGGAGTGATCGGGTCGGTGCTGGTCACGAGTTGCCGGATGGTCACCGCCGCCAGAGCCGCCTCGGTTGCCGCATAGGCGCGGTCGAGTTCGCGGTGCAGCGGACAGAGTGACTTGTGAGCGCCGATGCCGAGCGGGCATGAGGTGATCCTCTCGAGCGGCGCAACGGCCGCCAGGACATCCAGGATCGATCGATCGATCGTTCCGTCAGCCAGCTGGTAGCCCCCTCGCGGCCCGCTCCGTGACGTCACGACGCCGGCGGCGACGAGATCCTGCAGGACGCGAGTCAGGTAGCGGCGCGGAACCTTGGTCCGCTCGGCGAGCAGGTCGGCCGAGAGAGCGGTTCCCGCTTCGGCTGCCAGACAGGTGACCGCTCGCAATCCGTACTCCGCCGTCTTCGAGATCATGTCCCGTTCCTTTCGCGTCGGCTTCGCTTGATCCTACACCTTGACGTGTCCGAATCAATTCCATACCTTGGCATGTCAGAATCGATCGGCTCCCGGCGTCGTATCCCGACGAGCGGGGTCGTCCGGGGGCGATCGTTACGCCTGTCTCATCAGGAGAATCGAACGATGAACGCCATCATGACACCGGATGACCGGGTCGGCGATTGGGTCGCCCGGCGCCCCTCCACCTCGCGCGTCTTCGAGAAGTACGGGATCGACTATTGTTGCGGCGGCAAGGAGCGACTGGGGGAAGCCTGCGCTCGAATCGGAGTCGACCTGGGAGCGGTCGTCGCCGAATTGGCCGAGTCCGCGGCGAACGAAGGAGCGACGGATGAAGAGCCGTCGGCGCTCGGGCTGACGCTGACCGAACTCTGCGATTCGATCGTCGGGACGCATCATGCCTATCTGAAGCGCGAACTCCCGCGTCTGGAAGGGCTGGTCGAGAAGGTCGTCGCGGCACACGGCGAGCGCCATCCGACTCTGTTCCGACTGGCTGAGCTGTTCCGTGCGTTGGTCGGCGAGCTGATGCCTCATCTGATGAAGGAAGAGGAGATCCTGTTTCCGGCGATTCGAGCGATCGATCGTAGTGAGGACGCGAGGTCGTTTCCTTTCGGGACGGTCGATCATCCGATTCGGATGATGGAACATGAACACGAAGAGGCGGGGGGGCTGCTCGCCGAGCTGCGGTCGGTCACGCACGAGTATCGACTTCCGTCCGGAGGCTGCAACACCTATCGCGCGCTGCTCGACGGACTTCGCGAGCTGGAGGCCGATCTTCATCGGCACATCCACAAGGAGAATCACCTCCTCTTCCCGCGAGCGGTCGAACGAGCGGCGCCTCGCGGCGCTTCGCCGAGCGTCGCCGAGTCGGATCGATGAACGGTCGTCACGACGCGCCGCGTCGAGCCTGTATCGATCATTCGGCGGTCGAGGTCCCTCTCCGGGACGAATCGACTTCCGAGATCGCGCCGGCCGGCGAGTCTCCGGCGGTCGGCGCGGCGGCCGGAACGACCTCGCGTCCGGCGAGTCTCTGGCCCAAGGAGCATGGGGCGTACGGGATTCTGG
>CAZZBI010000145.1:0-7676 GCA_964652385.1 uncultured Pirellulaceae bacterium
GGCCGAGGCAAGGCTTCGGAGCGCTGCCGTCGACGCAGCGAAGCGTGAGCGGTGTTCGAGCGAACCCGACCTCGGGCTCGGAGAGCCCGGGGCCACGTGGTGCGCCCTCGAAGAAGAGCGACGGGGCTCGCTGCACCGGCGCCAGATCGGTGCCGGCCTAGATGTCGAACTCCAACTCGACGATCCCCCACTGCCCTTCGTTCTCGTCGACGCCGATTCTCAGCGCCGACGGCTTGGACGCTCCGCGTTCCGCGAGCTTCTCGAGCAGCCGCTCGGCGAGCCACCCCGCGATCAGCTCGGCGGTCGTGTTCGCCACCGGCAGGATCACGGCATCCTCGGACGGAAAGACCCAGCGTCGTTCGCGAAACGTCGCCGTCACTTCGCGACCGTCATCGACGACTCGGATCTCGGGGTGCTCCGCGGGAAGGAGCACATGATGATCGAGCTGTTTCGTCAGCTCCTGAAGACTGTCGCGCAGCAGGATGAAGTCGACGACGTAACGATTCTCGTCCAGAGGCCCCGCGATCTCGCAGCGAACCCGATAGTTGTGCCCGTGGATCCGTTCGCAGATGTCGCCGGCAAACGTGATGAAGTGCGCGGCGCTGAAGATCGACTGCTCCTTTTCGAGCGAGACCCACCAGCGCTGACGTTTCGCACCCCCGATCGATCGCGAGCCGCCGTCGTCGGCCGTCGTTTGCGCCTGGTTACCCGAGTTCGTCATCGTCGCTCCCATGGAGTCAGCGGCAACCGACCGTCGAGCCAACCGGCCAGCAGCGTGGCGCAAACCAGATCGGCGGTCGTTCCGGGATTGCGGCGATGCCCGTCGGAGCGGAGCCAGAAGTCCAACTCCGCCGCCTCGCGATGCCAGTCCTCCGAACCGAACTCGCCGGCATCGACGACTCGAGCCGCCCGAGTCGACGCCTCGATCGCCGTCGCCCGACCGCATTTTCGCTCGATCAGACTGTCGGGCCAAGCGGCCAGCAAGCGGACATGCGTCTCGACGATCGCTCGCTGCAGCTCTCCTCCCGCCGCGAACGCGTCGACCATCATCGGCAGCGCCGTGTCGAACAGCCCGGCGAATCGATCGGCATACTGTCGCGCGATCGAATCGCGATCGGCCGCCGCTCGCATCGCCTCCAGCAGATCGTCGGGGGGAATCTGACGGACGTCGTGCTCCGGCGCGTCGCCGAGCCCTCCGGGCATTGCCGCGACGATCGCCGCATAGACGTCGGTCGCATCGCGAGGCGTCAGCGTCGCGAGCACGCGTTCCACCGCGGAGCGCAGCGGCAACTCGGGAAAGCGGTCCGCCCCTGCCGCCAGCGGCGCCAGCAGCAGCAGCATGCCGAGATTGGTGTTGGTGCCGACCAGACTCCGCGTCGCTTCGACTCCGGCTCGCACCGCCGCTCCGACTCCGTCGATCGCGGCGCGATCGATCGCCGGAGCGATTCCCCAGGCGCTCAGCAGAAAGTCGCCGAAACCGACATCCTCGAAGTCGGCGCCGCGATGAACGTTTCCCGCCTTCGGCGCCGTCGCCTCGAGCAGACAGGCGAGTGACGCGAGCGAACCGGTCGAGCGGCCGATCAGCGATCCGAGGAACGGTCGAGTCGAAGTCATCGCGCGGTCGTCCGCTCGAAGAACCGGTCGACGATTTCATGCACTCGCGCGGCCCCTTCGAGTACCACGTAGTGGCCGACGTCCTCCAGACGATGCACCTCGGCCCCCGGCCAGACGTCGACGAACCGCTTCAGGCAACGCGGATCGAAACACCAGTCTTGCATCCCCCAGATCAATGCGATCGGCAGCTTGCTCAAGCTCGGCAAGCCCTGTTCGATCTCGGTCAGCGTCTGCCAGGTCGGATGCGACGGCGTGAGCGGGATGTCGCGAACGAACGCCAGCTGTCCGATGCGGCGCGACGGCGAATCGTAGGGGGCCAGCAGGCCGCGCCGTTCGTCGGCCGACAGCGAGTCGCGACGGGCGACCGCCATCCGCAGCGCGGCTCGCGAAAAGGCGTTCGCTCCCAGCAGCGCCGCCGGACCGAAGACCGGCCACCGACAGACGCGGATCCGGAACGGAATGAACGGCGGCGGAAACGCTCCGGTGTTGAAGACGATCAGCCGCTCGATCCGTTCGATCCGTCGCAGCGCCGCTCCGATCCCGATCGCTCCTCCCCAGTCATGAACCGCCAGCGTGATCCGTTCGAGATCGAGCGCGTCGATCAGCCGGACCAGGTGATCGATGTGCTGCGCCAGCCGAAAACGGCGATCGTTCGGCCGATCGCTCCAGCCGCAACCGACATGGTCGAGCGCGATACAGCGTCGCTCCGATCGCTGCGATTCGATCAGCCCTTTCCAGTAGTAGCTCCAGGTCGGGTTGCCGTGCACGCAGACCAGCGGCGACTCGGGGCCCCCTTCGGGAGCGGTGTCGATGAAGTGCTGGCGGAGCGGAGAGCCGTTCGGGCCGGTCGGCCAGGAAATCTGCCGCGAATCGGTCTGTGCGAACGGCCACCAGGAACCCTGAGGAAGCGCCCCGGAAAACGGCTCCGAGACGCCGTAGCGGCGCGGGGATAGCGAGGCGGATTCGGACAACGCGGCGGCTCCGGCAACGACGGCGGACGAACCGGCTCCGTTATAGCGAGGGCATCGACCGAACCGGAGTGGGGCTTGTCGGCGGCGATTCGTCGAAGCCGCTCGATCTGCACCAAGTTCCGGCCCGGATTGCTCTTGGTTCCCGCCCGGATTGCTCTTGCCCGATCGGCGCGAATCGGGACATTGAAAGGAGTTCCGTCGCCGATCAGGGAACGATTCGCGGCGGATCCGATCCGCATGACCGCCGAGTGATTCAGGGAGGAATCCATGGGCGCGTTCTCGAGCCTGTTGGCGATCGTCGCCGTCTCCGTCGTCGGCGACGTCGAGCTGCTCTTCTTCCACGGCGAGTTCTGCCCCCCCTGCCGCGAAGTCGCTCCGGTCGTCGAGCGGATGCGACAGCAGGGCTACCCGATCCGACCGATCCTGGTCGAAGAGGATCGGCAGACTGCCGACCACTTCGACGTGCGACAGGTCCCGACCTTCATCCTGGTCGTCGACGGCCGCGAGATTCGCCGCAGCGAAGGAGCGATCTCGGATCGCGAAATGGCTCGCTGGATCGAGCAAGGGGCCGAGACGGCGCGTCTCCAGCCTCCTCCCGTCGACGATCCGAGCCGAGTCCGTCCGGTCGGCTATCAGGCTCCGGCGAGCGACGCTCCAACCGGAACGTATTCCGACGAGCGATTCCCGTCCCCGCTCGCCGCGGCTCCCGCCGATTCGCCGCGCATGGTCGACGATGAGTATCAGGGGTGGCGCGATCAGATCGGTTTCGCTCGTCGACTCGATCGCCCTCAACAGAACGCACTTGCGGCGACCGTCCGGATCGTCGTTTCGGAACCGAACTCGGTCGCCTACGGATCGGGAACGATCATCGATCAGCGCGGATCCGATGCGTTGGTGCTTACCTGCGGCCATCTGTTCCGCGATGCCCAGTCGCGGACGTCGATCGAAGTGGAGTTCGGATTCCCCGGCCAACCGACTCGCGTCCCGGCGATGGTGCTCGGCTTCGACAGCGAGGATCACGACGTGGCGTTGGTGATCGCCCGAGTCGATCGTCAGGTTCCGGTCGCGCCGCTCGCGTCGCCGAACACCGTCCTGCTTGCCGGCGAGCCGGTGTTCAGCGTCGGCTGCGACGGCGGGGCCGATCCGACCGTCTTTCGGACTCGGATCAAGGCGATCACCGACTATGTCGTCGCGAAGAAGTTCGACACCTACGGTCGTCCGGCTCAGGGGCGAAGCGGCGGTGGGCTCTTCACCGCCGGCGGACAGCTGGTCGGCATCTGCAACGCGGCGGCGGTCGAAGTCGACGAAGGGATCTTCGCCGGGCCGGACAGCCTGATCGCGCTGCTCGATCATCACGGTTTGAGAGAGTTGCTGGAGCGCCCGGCGCACCTGGCGCAGGCCGATCCGCGGACTGCCCCCGGCGCTTCGCCGCTGTCGGCGTCGGACGTCGATACCGCGCCGTTCGGAGCGGCTCCGATCCGTCCGGCCTCGCACGATCGGTTCGAGGCTCCGGGAGCCGTCGGACAAGGGGCGCCGGTCGCCTCGTCCGCTGCCGGCTCGGGGCGCGTGCTGAGAATCGTCGAGGAGATCCCCGGTCAACCCGGCGCCACCCGAACGCTCGTCATTCATGACCCCGATCCGGCGCTGGTCGCGGCGCTCGAAGCTCAGGCGCGCGATCGAAACGTCGCGGTCGCCGAGGGGAACGGCGCCGGTCAGGCAGAGGGAGCCGAGCAGCGCTGGAACGGCGTTCCTGCCGGTTACGGGTCCGGCGGTCTGATGCGCGGTCAGAGCCCTCGCTGACGGTTTTGCGGAGCGTGTCGAGCCGGTTGCGGGCCGTTCGTCCGAAGTCGTCGTCACCGGTTTTCCGCAGGATTGTGGAAGCGTCGACGGCCGCGCATACTGCCCCATTCGGCTGGCTAGGCGGTGCCGCGATCAGGCGACTCGCGAGCCACCGAACCGACGGATCGATCCGGTTCGCACGCCCCCCGCGCTCACCTTCGAGGTCGCTTTCTGATGGCTTCGTCCGACTATCCGACCTCGTCCGCCGGACCGACCGCTCCCGCTCGAAACTCCGGTGACGGTGCTTCCCGTCCGAAGACCGAGCTGACTCCGTTCGCGCTGCCGATCATCGTCATCCACCTGTCGGCGCTGGCCGCCTTCGTCCCGGCCTGGTTCTCCTGGACCAATGTCCTCGTGATGATCGTCGGCGTCTTCGTCTTCGGCCAAGGGATCAATCTCGGCTACCACCGCCTACTGGCTCATCGAAGTCTGGTCGTCCCGAAGTGGCTCGAGTACTTCTACGTGACGCTGGCGCTCTGCTGCATGGAAGAGAGCCCGGGCAAGTGGGTTTCGACGCATCGTCGGCATCACACCTTCTCGGACGAACCGACCGATCCCCACTCGTCGCGACGCGGCTTCTGGTGGTCGCATGCCGGCTGGTTGATGTTCCGCCGATCGGACGTCGAGGGGCTGGTGGTCGACAAGCGCTGGTCGGCCGACATCCTGACGGATCGCTGGTATCGAACCCTCGAACGACATTGGTGGCTCCCGCCGATGTTCTTCCTGATTCAGATCGTCCTCTACTCGGGAATCGGAGCGGCGATCGGGTTGCTGCTCGGCGAGACGACCGGCGAGATCGTGCATCGCTCGATCGGGCTGACCGTCTGGGGCGTGCTCGTCCGGACCGTCGCCGTCTGGCACATCACCTGGTCGGTCAATTCGCTGACGCACGCCTTCGGCTATCGCAACTACGAGACGGGGGAGAACAGCCGCAACAACTGGCTTGTCGCGATCCTGGCGAGCGGCGAGGGGTGGCACAACAACCACCATCACGATCAGGCAAGCGCCAGCAACTCGCATCGCTGGTGGGAGTTCGATCCGACCTACTGGCACATCCGCGTCCTGGAGTCGCTGGGGCTCGCCCGCAAGGTGATCCGCCCGCGCCATCTCAGACACCAGGAGCGGACCGCGGCGGCGGCGAACGAAGCGAAGTCGAACGACGCCTGATCGAAGGTCTGTATGAAGGCGGACCTTGCGCGTGGTGCCCGACGTCTCAGTGCTCCAGCGCCTGCCTGAGGAGCGGTTCGAACTGATCGGCCATTCTTCGGAAGCCGAGATCGTTCGGATGCGACGAGTCGACGGTCGCCTCGGAGTCGTCGCCCAACTGCTCCGCACCCTCCAGGTAGTAGAGCCTTGCGACTCCGTCAGCCACCAGGCGATCGTAGGCGGCGCGCAGAGCCGCGCGGCTCGATTCGTTCCGGCGTCGCTTCTCGTCGATCAACCAGGCGTCGTCGTAAGAGCGATCTTCGACCAGCACGATCGGCGTTTCGGGACGAGCCTGACGCAGGATCCGAATCAGCGGCTCGGTCCTCTCGGCGACCTGATCGGCTCCCAAGTTCGGCAGGCAGTCGATGACGAAGACTGCCGCATCGATCTCGGCGACGAGGGCCGCCATCTCCGGCTCCATCTGACCGTTGCCGGAAAAGCCGAGATTGATGACCGGTCGATCGAAGCGACGTCCCAGGATCGCCGTGTGAACCAAACCGGGGCGCGACGCGCACGCGCCATGGGTGATCGACGTTCCCCAGAAGACCAGCGGTCGTTCCTCATGCGAATGGCGAGGCCCGGCAGCGGCGAGCGTCGCCGTTTCGGGAACGCCGACGGCGACCGACTTGACGCCGTTGTAGAGCGGCAGGTAGAGCGACCAATGTCTTTCGGCCGAGGGGAGGTTCGCGACCAGTCGGACTTCGTTCTCGACGCCGCCGGGCCGGCCGTTGGCGACCCATCGCCATTGGCCCGGTTCGTTCTCCAGATAGAGGTCGACTCCGCTCACCCCGGTCGCCGGCATGTGCGGCATCGCCAGTTCGGCCGACGTCAGATGCCAGCGGACGGTGATCGACGGAGCATCGGAACGGAAGCGGATGACGATTCCGGCCGAATCCTGCGACAGCTGCCAGACCGGATCGCGCACCACTCCCTCTGCCTTGGCCGGCAGTCGATCGTAGGGCGATCGAACCTCGGTCCAGCCTTGGCCTTCGACCGTCAGTTCCCGCGCGTCGATCCAACGAAGGTCCTGTGACGCGGCGATCTCGGGCCGCATGAAGCCGACCGTCGAAGCGAGGAGCAGCGCGAACTGCACCGACCGACAGCGAATGATCTTGCGACATCCTGCCGACGACGTTCGTCCCCCTGACGCGAACTCGGACATGATCGATCTCCCGGAGTGCATGTGGGAAGGGGTTCGCGGAGGTGGTCCGTTCGAGGCTCGACGAGCGGGCGTGCGTCCGCCTCGGGGAACGAACTCTGCGGTCCGAAACGATCTGATGCGATAGAATCGGATTCGGCCGTTATTCGGCCGGATTCACCCGGCTCCGTTCGACGGCGTTACCAGCCTGTCGGATGGAGCGTCATCGAGAAAGCCCCGATCATGTCGTTGTCGCGCCGTCGCATGTTGTCGCTGGTCGTCGGAGTCGGGTTGCTGGCGCCGTTCCTCGCCCGAGGCGTCGCAGCTCAGGAGGACCGAACCCCCGTGTGGAGCATCACTCGAACGCTCGGCTTTCGTCCGGCCGAAGCGATGCATCAGCGAAGCGACTATGCCTTTCAGGTCTCGCGGGACGGGGACTGGATCTATCGCGCCTTCGGGGCGATCGAGGCCGAGCGAGACCCGTACGATCGACAAGGCAAGCTGCCGATGTCGCTCGAAGAGTTCGAGACGACGCTGAATCGCTTGGGGATCGACCAGCTTCCCGAGCCGGACCCGAATGCGCCTCGCATCGCCGACGCTCCGGAAATGGTCCTTTCGAACAACGATGCCGAACCGAAGTGGCGGCGCAGGATTTCGCCGCGCACGCCGCTCGCCGTCGAGATCGATCGCCTGATCGGCCGGATCGTCATGCAGGTGACCGAGATCGATCTCGAGGCGCAGCCGCTGACCGATGCGGTCGACGAGACCGGGACCGAATCGCCGCTGGTCATCGGCGATCGCGCGGGACTCGACCGGGCGTTCGGCGAACATGCCGAAGCAGTCGCCGAGAGGATCGATTTCGAACAGCAGGAGCTGTTGGTGTTTCGCTGGTCGGGATCGGGGCGCGA
>CAZZBI010000145.1:7686-10866 GCA_964652385.1 uncultured Pirellulaceae bacterium
AGCTGATTACGTATCGCGAACGGCACGACGACGAACCGCTGCTGACGATCGCCTATCGCCCCGGGATGACTCGGGACCTTCGTCCGCACGCCGTGGCGCTCGTGGTCCCCAAGGGGATCGAGCGACGCGCGATTCGCGCCGAAGTGATGTTGCGACGGCGTTGACGATCCGAATCGAGGGGCGATCAGGACTCGTCGAGCCGGATCTGAACGCGCCCCGAGGCGACTCGGGTGGCGAAGGTCGGATGCTTCGCTTGCGAGGCGTGTTGATAGGTGCCGTCGCGAACGTCGAAACGCCAGCCGTGCCACGGACAGGTGACGACGCAACCATCCAGGCGTCCCTTGCCGAGCGGCCCGCCATGATGCGGACAGGTCCCGTTCATCGCTAACCAGCCGTCGACGGTCCGAAAGAGCGCCACGATCCGGTCTGCCACCATCACTTCGGTCCCCGAGCCGACGGCGCACTGCTCGACGTCGCCTGCATCCAGCCAGCCGTCATCATCGGACATGCGTTCGCTCCGGATACGAGCTCGATTCGGGATTCGTGACCGCGAGCGGATCGAAGCGGATCGCGTCGCCGCGTCAGGGGCGTTTGCCCCGAGCCGGCGACATGCTCGGGCGCAGCGTCGGTCTTCACAAGGTGACCGCTCAGGCAGCCTGACGCGAGCCCTTCGCGGCGGCGCGCCCCTTTTTCGGCGGCTCGCCTTTCCAGCGGCGATGGAGCCACCAGTACTGCCCCGGCGTGCGACGGACGATCGCCTCGAGGCGATCGTTGTACCACTGCGTCAGCGGCTCGATCCCCTTCAGCTCGGGCGGCATCGACCGCGGGTCGATCTCACCTTCGAGACCGATCTCCAGGTGCATCGGATTCCCGGTCCGGCGGACCGAGCAGACGACCAGCGGTGCATCGGCGGTCAGGGCAAAGACGGCAACCGCCTTGTGATAGGAAGCGGGGCGGCCGAAGAACTCGATCCAGCACCCCTTCGGTCCGGCATGTTGGTCGGCGAGCAGCAGAATCGTCCGGCGACGATCGAGATGCTCCTTCACCTCGTTCGCGCTCCCATCCTTGCTGATCATGTACTGCCCCTTGACCCGACGAAAGTCGTCCAGGTAGCGGTGCACGTAGCGATTGTCGAGTTCGCGGGCGATCGCATAGGTCGGAAAGCCGAGCAACCCCGCGGTGAACCCGGCCATCTCGAAGTTGCCGAAGTGCCCCGAGACCATCACCAGCGGACGGTCGTCGAGCAGATGGGCGACCAAGCGTCGCCGCTCGGGGATCGAGAGGTAGCGGTACCAGTTGGTCTGATGGATCCGTCGCGGGGCATGAGCGATCTCGCAGATCATCAGCACCAGATGTTCCCACATCTGACGCTTCAGGTCGCGCCGTCGAGCATCGGTCGCGTCGGGAAACGCCTGACGCAGGTTCTCCTCGAGGACCTGATCGCGAATGCGCAGCCGATCGACCGCGAGCCACGCGATCCAGCGAGCCAGCCCGCGGCAGGCGTCCAGAGACATCGCCTGGACCACGCAGATGACGAGACGCAAGACGGCATAAACCGCCCAGTCCGCCAGCTTCCCGATCGCCGTCCGCTCCATCATCCATCCCGCTGCACGAAACGCCTCGGCCGGGCTTCCGTTCCGGTCCGAAGAAGCTGCGACCTATTCGAGCAGAATCGGCCTCACGGAACCAGATCGACTCGGCCCCGAGAGAAGCCGCGGACTGGCGATCGCTTTTCCCGAACAGGGCAAACCTGTAGGCCCGCGTCGTCCCCGACGCGCTGCCGAGCGACTCCGGGTGTATGACTCGCTCCGCAGCGCGGCCCGAGTCGTCCCTGGTCCCCCTTCGCGTTCCAAACGCTGGCTTCCGTCGGTCGTTTTCGTGTAGCGTTGATGAGACGGAATCGACGCTCGTTGCCCAAGGATCGGACCATGCCGCCAATCATCGTTCACTCGCGTCGTCGAACTCGCTCAGGTGGGCGTCTCGCGGCGCTCGTCTTCGTGATCTCGGCTCCCATCGCCATCGCGGCCGATGACCGCAGCGGTTCGTTCCCCTCCGGGAACGCCGCCATGCGTTCGATCGGACCAGGCGTCTCGGTGGAACCGGGGGAGCGTCCGTACTCGCAGATCGATCGGGACATCGACGCGTTCCTGCGGCGCGAGGCGCGGGCCCAGGACGATGGCGAGCGGATTGCGGCGCTCGAGGATCTGTGCGCCCTGTTCGTCGAGATCAAACGCGACCCGCGGCTGGAGCGTTCCGAAACGCTCCAGGGCTACAAGGCGAAGGTCCACTCGAAGCTGATGGCGATCCGTCGCGAACTGGAACGGATCGAAGCTCGGGAAGCGAAGCGCCGCGAGCGGGAAGCGCGAACCGCCGACGAGCGGCAGCAAGCGGCCCGGCGCGGGCTGCCGGACGCCTCGCGACTGGACGACTCGCCGACCGGTTTCGCGGGAGGCGAACGGGGCTTCGAACCGGGCGATGCGTTCGTCGGCCAGTACCCCTACCTGTCGGCGGCCGGAGGGGGTGGCGCGGCGCTGCTCCTCGGTTCGTCCAGTCACTACGGAGGCGCCTCGGTCGCCGGTAATGCCTCGGACCTGATCGAGCTGATTCAACGGACCATCCATCCCGATCACTGGGACGTCAACGGAGGTCCCGGAACGATCTTCTTCTATCAGCCGCTCAACGCCCTCGTGGTTCGAGCCAACAGTGAAGTCCACTCCGGCCTCGGCGTGACGCTCGACGAACTCCGCCGCGCCGGCGGACGGTAACGGGCTTTGGTCGGCCGGTCGTGCTGCAACGACGGTCGGTCACCGAGTTTCCGTTGGTAAGGGGGCAGGGACCCTTGCGGTTGACGCTGCGCGTCGTCGTTGCCCCGGCTCGTCCCGAGCCGCGGGAGTGCGATGACGACGCCGATCGCGCTGCGAAGCGTCTCGAACGCCCGGAGTCGCACGGCCGCGCGTCGGGGACGACGCGGGCCTACTGTCGGTCGCCGTGTTTCCGTGGGCGAGAGAGCGACGATGATTCGCTGACGCTGCGCGTTGTCGTTGCCCCGGCTCGTCCCGAGCCGCGGGAGTGCGATGACGACGCCGTTCGCGCTGCGTAGCGTCTCGAACGCCCCCAGTCGCTATGCCGCGCGTCGGGGACGACGCGGGCCTACTGTCGGTCGCCGTGTTTCCGTGGGCG
>CAZZBI010000145.1:10966-12590 GCA_964652385.1 uncultured Pirellulaceae bacterium
TGCCCCGGCTCGTCCCGAGCCGCGGGAGTGCGATGACGACGCCGTTCGCGCTGCGAAGCGTCTCGAACGTACGAAGTCGCACGGCCGCGCGTCGGGGACGACGCGCGGCTACGGGGGATGTTTCCATGGGTCGGGGGGGCTCAATCGGTCATCTGCTCGACACCGAACCGTTCGCCGTCGCGTTATCATCGACGTCCTGTTCGTGACTTACCTCCCTTGTCCGTTCGGTCGCCGATGTCTCGTCCTTCGATTCCCGCCGAACGACCGTCGTTGCCGGTCGTCGTGACCGACGTCGCCTGTACCGGCTGCGGCTGCGTCTGTGACGACCTGCAACTGACGATCCGGGACGAGCGAGTCGTTGCGGCGATCGGCACCTGTCCCCAATCGCACGATTGGTTTCTGAATCAACGGCCGTTTCGGAATGCGAGCTGCCGAATCGAAGGCCGCGAGGGGACGCTCGACGAGGCTCTGGCGGCCGCCGCCGAAATTCTCGAAGGGGCACGGGCACCGCTGATCTACGGCCTGGCTCGCAGCAGCACGCCGGGGCAGCGAGCCGCGGTGGCGCTGGCGGACCATCTCGGAGCGACGATCGACACCACCGCATCCCGACGTCACGGCCCGTCGATCGTCGCGCTGCAGCAGGTCGGCGAAAGCACATGCACGCTCGGCGAGGCCCGGCATCGGTGCGATGTCGTCGTCTTCTGGGGAGCCGATCCGCTGACCAGTCATCCGCGCCACGGTGAACGCTACTCGATCGAACCGCCCGGCCTGCAGGTGCCGCGCGGGCGAGCCGATCGGACGGTCTGGGTGATCGACGTCAAGCCGACTCGCACCGCCGCGATCGCCGACCGAATGTTGCTGGTCCCGAGCGGTCGCGATCTCGAACTGCTCACCTATCTGCGGTTGTTGGTCAAGGGGATCGAGCCCGCGTCGACTCCGGAATGGATCGACGGCGACTCCGCTCGGCAACTGGCCTCCGACCTGAAGGAAGCCAAGAGCAGCATCGTCTACTTCGGCCTCGGCCTGACCAGGCATCGCGCGTCGCATCTGACGATCGAGACGCTGCTGCGATTGGTGACCGAACTGAACGATCATTCCCGAGCCTACGCCCGCCGTCTGCGCATCCCCGGCGACATTGCCGGTGCCGACAGCGTGCTCTGCTGGCAGACCGGCTTTCCGTTCAGCGTCAACTTGGCGCTCGGCTACCCGCGTTATTCCCCCGGAGAGTACTCGGCCGAGGAGCTGATCTTGCGAGGCGAAACCGATGCGGTCCTGCTGATCGGCAGCGAGTCGGTGTCGCGTCTTTCGTCGGCCGCCGCCGAACGGCTGAAACGTCTGCCGACGATCGTGCTCGATCCGCCGAATGCCCCGCCCCTGCCCTGGGCGACGGTCACGATCGCGACGGCGACCTACGGCGTTCACGAACCGGGCACGGCCTATCGCATGGACGAGACGCCGATCCGATTGCGGTCGTTTCTTCCCGGCGGCGGTCCGACCGATCGCTCGGTGCTCGAATCGCTTCGGACTCGCCTGACGCGGCGGTTGCCGTAGCGTCGGAAAGCCCTCTTGGGGTGCCGCTGGTGTGGCCTCGTCGTTTGACTGAGGCGTTGAGAAGGCACGGAGG